>NZ_BBWW01000002.1 GCF_001485215.1 Leptolyngbya sp. NIES-2104 | reverse complement strand
CTAGGGCGTATCTGCAAACTGTAGAGCGACCCTAAATCTAGCGTGCATCTTCGAGCAGTGCTGGGCACTCTAACGTCTGGAAACAGATGAGTTGGGAACAATGGCACAGCACCGAGGGGATTTAAGCGACGCACAATGGCAGAAACTGCAACCGTTACTGCCGCAACCCGCGCCCACAGGCAGACCTGCCAATGACCATCGCCAAGTTCTCAATGGCATCTTGTGGATACACCGGACGGGCGCACCGTGGTCAGACTTACCAGAGCGGTATGGTTCACGCGGTACGGTGTCGAGCCGCTTCTATCGGTGGCGTGCCCAAGGGGTGTGGCAGCAGATCTTGAATCAATTGCAACACACAGCAGACGCAGCGCACCAAATTGATTGGGAAGTGCATTTCGTCGATAGCACGATAGTTCGCGCCCACCAACATGCAGCGGGCGCAAAAAGGGGGATCAAAACCCAGAACAACCGCGTTTAACGACCGAACAACTGCAAGAACAAGAAGCACTGGGGCGATCCAAAGGCGGCTTCAGCACCAAGATTCAGATTCAGGCGGAAGGACTGGGTAAACCGATGCAGTTTGTCATCTTGCCGGGACAAAGCCACGATGTCAAGGGCTTTGACAAACTCAACGAAGCAGCACCCCGCATCAAGCGCAAAGGACGCGGCAGACCGAAGCAACGTCCGCGTTATCTCGTTGGCGACAAAGGCTATGATGCGGATTCGATTCGGCGATCGCTGCGTCGTCAGCACACGACTCCAGTGATTCCCAAGCGCAAGAACGCCAAGCGCCGACCGCGTTTCAATCGGGGACTCTACCGTGAGCGCAACCGGATTGAGCGCTTGATCAATCGACTCAAGCAAGCTCGACGGGTAGCAACACGGTATGAAAAACGCGCAGAGAACTATCTAGCAATGTTGACAATCGCAGCAATTCTGATTTGGCTCAAATGAAGCACTACCTTACATTTAGACTTTGCAGATACGCCCTAGATAGAACAATGTCACATCCATTCGTCGGGCAAGCTGTTGAACTTTGAGAGAATTTGACGATCGTTAAATAACCCGTTACGACGGCTCCGATCGTTGCCAGTCCTGCCATGATAAAGCGTGACCAGCGATGAATCCAAGGGGTCGATCGTTTACGCGGCATAGAGTCTTAAACCTCCTGATGTTAATAAGTTTGGGATGAGAAGGAAGGCTTTTCATCCCGGTAAAGCAATCTGTGTTATCTGACAACTCGATTTGCATTGAGAACGGCAAGTAGCGCCACGCCCACATCGGCAAATACTGCTTCCCACAGTGTTGCAATCCCAAACGCACCCAGAATAATAAAGAAGCCTTTCACGACCATCGCCATTACAATGTTCTGAATCACAATCCGGTGTGTCTTGCGTCCGATTTGAATCGCTTCAGCAATTTTGGACGGAGCATCGGTCATGATTACCACGTCAGCCGTCTCGATCGCGGCATCTGATCCCAGTCCACCCATTGCCATACCGACATCCGCCCGCGCAATCACTGGCGCATCATTAATTCCATCGCCCACAAAAGCGACTTTTCCTTTGCCAGATTCACGCAAGATTTGCTCGATCGCTTCGACTTTTCCTTCTGGTAAAAGTTCCGCTCGATAGCCACTCAAGCCGAGTTGTCTCGCGACACCATCTGCAACGCTTTGATTGTCGCCTGTCAGCATGATTGTTTTCTCAACGCCGATTTTTCTCAGCGATCGAATTGCCTCGACTGCATCTTCTTTTAGTTCGTCTGCAATGATAATCCGACCTGCATAAGTCCCATTAGTCGCTAGATGCACAACCGTTCCATCCACTTGACAGACATCATGAGCAATATTTTCACGATGTAATAGTCGATCATTGCCTGCAATCACAAGCTGATTCCCGACTTTTGCTTGAATTCCGTGCCCTGCAATTTCTTTGTAGTCTTGAACTTGAGACTCATCGATCGCTTGACCATAAGCAGTCCGAATCGACTGTGCAACTGGGTGATTAGAATGCGCTTCTACTTGGGCTGCAAGAGCTAGTAACTTCTCTTCAGTAAAGCCATTCTTTGGAATAATTTGAGTGACTTTAAACACCCCTTGAGTCAAGGTTCCAGTCTTGTCAAATACAACCGTATTCACGGCGGCAAGTGTATCTAAATAAGTGGAGCCTTTGACTAGCACACCCCGTTTTGCTGCACCTCCAACGCCGCCAAAATAGCCGAGTGGAATACTAATCACCAATCCACACGGGCAGGAAATCACCAGCAAAACCAAAGCATTGTAGACCCAGCGGAAGCGATCGGCATCGGTTGGATTGTTCATAAACAACGGCGGAAGAATTGCCACTGCCAACGACAAAAACACCACGATCGGCGTGTAGATTTTGGCAAACTTGCGGATAAATTTCTCAGTTTCAGCTTTCTTGCTGCTAGCATTTTCGACTAGCTCTAGAATTCGAGCGATCGACGATTCGCCAAACAGCTTCGTCGTTCTGATCGTGAGTACACCCGATTGGTTGATCATGCCTGCTAGGACTGTTTCGCCAGGTTTAACAGTACGGGGAACCGATTCACCTGTCAGCGCAGAGGTATCAACCTGCGAATTGCCGTCTAAAATTTCACCATCCAGCGGAATCTTTTCTCCAGGCTTGACCAGAATCATATCGCCAACTTTGACGGATTCTGGAGAAACGGGTCTCACTTCGCCGTTGAGCTTCAAATTCGCGGTATCAGGACGAACTTCTAACAACGCGCTAATTGATTTGCGCGATCGACCCACCGCAGATTCTTGAAACAGTTCTCCAATGCGGAAGAATAGCATCACCGCGACGGCTTCCGGCAATAGATGAATCGAGATCGCGCCCAACGTTGCGATCGTCATCAAGAAGTTTTCATCGAACAGTCGTCCTTTGAGAATATTCCGTCCCGCACTGGTCAAAACGCCCCAACCGCTCAAGAGATAAGCCGGGATCAATACGGCATATTCCGCGATCGAGTACGGCGTGTTGTGCAATTGCTGCTCAAGAATGAAGCCGATGAGGAATAAGACAACCACGATCGACACCAAGATAATCTCTTGCTTGAGATCCCCGCTGTCGTGACTATGATCGTGATCATCATCGTCGTGGCTGTGTCCTGCGGTGTGGTCGTGAGCCGTTGTGTGCGACTGATGATCATGGTCGTCGTCGTGACCGCAGCAGCTTGATTGAGTTGGTTTCCGTGCTTTCATTGAGTTTCCTTGGAGAGTGCGTTTTTGAATGACTGAACAGAAATTCAGAGGTTTCGTTAAAAAATCGACGGGTTAGACTTCAGCGTGAGAAAGATGCGCGTGAACCTCTTGATAGAGATTCAAAACATGGTGATCTGCCAAACTGTAGTAAACGTTGCGTCCTTCTTTGCGATAGTTCACCAAGCGAGTTGCCCTGAGAACTCGCAGTTGATGAGAGACCGCCGATTCACTCATCTTCAGCGCTGCTGCTAGATCACAGACGCAGAGTTCTTGCTTTGCCAACGCTGACAGTAATCTCAACCGATTCGGATCAGCTAACACACCGAAAAATTCTGCCATGTGTTGCGCTTGGGTCATGGTTAATAAATTCGGCTGAACTTGACGAACCTGATCGAGATGCACGATTGGAACTTCGCAATTCAGAAGCTCGGAGGATTGAGAAAGGTTACTCACGGCGGCTGACCTAAAATCAATTTAATATCTGAATAAATATTCAGATATTGATTTAATATAGTCCAGACTACGATCGTAGATCAAGCTTTTTACGCAATTTCTGAATTTGATTTTGCTACGTTGTCTTTGCCCCGCCGACTTTGCATCTGTCGCTGATGGTCGAGAAACGACTCACATTGAATGAAGAACACCGAGAATGCGCCCAGAATCACATCGCTCAGCTTGTAGCACGTCGCATTGCTCGACTGTCGCGGGTCAGCAATCTGTTGAATCGCTTCACAGAGATAATTCAGCAACACTGCAAAACTGAGGGGCAAAGGTTCCATGTTTCCGCTCTCGCTGACGAACCTCTATCCCCTCCCCCGTTGATCCTCCTGTCAAAATTTGAATTTAGAATTGCTGGAGTAGATACCCACTGACCAATCCAGATTTCACAAACATTGCTATGCTTTCTCGATCGCAATTTCTTTTTACTAAAGCTAGCAAAACTTGGAAAATTTCATCCTATTTTCATTGGTGCTTGCTACTCCCCTGGCTGTAGTAAGCTTTGAACAAGGCTCTAACCTACATTTGTAAAAGAATTACGATGTCACACAACCACTCTCACAGTGTCACGAACCACAATCGCGCTTTCGTGGTCAGTGTTGCCCTAAACACTACCTTTGTCATCATTGAAGCGGTCTATGGCATTATTGCGAATTCATTAGCACTTTTAGCAGATGCAGGGCACAATCTCAGCGATGTTTTAGGATTACTTCTAGCTTGGGGAGCAAGTCTTTTAGTTCAGCGGCAACCGAGTACACGATATACGTTTGGATTACGTCGATCGTCAATTTTGGCAGCATTCGCGAATGCAGTCTTTTTATTTATTGTGTCGGGCGGAGTCGGTTGGGAGGCAATTCAGCGCTTTCGTGATCCGGCTCCAGTTGAGGGAGATACAGTGATTGTTGTGGCAGCGATCGGGATTGCGATTAATACCGTGAGTGCTTTGATGTTTCTGTCAGGACGAGAGCGAGATTTGAATATTCGAGGCGCATTTTTGCATTTAGCGGCAGATGCGGGGGTGTCACTAGGGGTTGTCTTGGCGGGAATTGCGATCGTATTGACAGGACAGCAACGGTTTGATCCAGCCACGAGTTTGATTGTGACGATCGTCATTGTCGTCAGCACTTGGCAACTCTTTCGCGATGCCTTGAGTTTGATAACCGATGCAGTTCCCGCAGGCATTGAACCTTTAGCCGTGCGAACCTATCTTTTAGAGCGTCCAGGCGTTACCGGAGTACATGATTTGCACATCTGGGCGATGAGTACAACAGAAACAGCATTGATGGCTCATTTAGTCATACCAAATGGTCATCCAGGCGATGCCTTCTTAGCTGAAATTTATCATGACCTGCATGAAAATTTCAGCATCGAACACGCAACTATTCAAATTGAGTTGGGAGATTCAGGACAGCCCTGTGCGCTCGCGCCAGAGAATGTAGTTTAGTCAGACTAATTTTTTCATTATATTTTCATTGTTACTTGCTATTTCCAATAGCGTTCTAAAACTCAATCAAATATTAGAATTAAAGCGTTTTATAAATTGAAAGGCTTGGTCAATATTTACGAGCGCCGTGGTTCTACTAACGGAATCATTTCTATGAAAATTACTGTTCGCTAATCTAGTTAAAATCATTTATTTTTTCATCACTCTTTCATTCCAGCCTGTCAAGATTAAAAATATAGAACGCGGTCGCATTGATGAATGGTTTGACCCGTTCTCCCTTGAAACTCAAACCCGTCCAGTTTTTTACAATTCAGGAGAATGTTTATGAAACGGTTCCTTTCGGCTGCAACCGCAACGATCGTCCTGCTTGCTTTTGGGACTGCCGCTCAAGCATCTGGAAGTGCAAAAGTACCTCATCTTGCAGGTAGCTCTGCTAATCTCAACAATGCTAAGTTTCAGCCTGGAAGCTACTCGCTGAAAGTTCATGTGATGGGACAAGAAGTTTCAGCGTTGATGGTTGAAGCACAAGACTCTGTTCAACTTAGCCAAAACATCCAAGTCTTTGACCAATTCAACAAGTCCATCGCTGCAACTATTTCGATGAATGGAGAAACGGCAACGATCGCATTTGCCCAACCTGTGAAGCCTGACACTGTTCTTAGACTTGACTTGAAGAAAGTTCAGAATCCCAATGCGCTGCCGACAGCTTTCTTTTCAGTCAGTAGTCAGGTTGTTGGACTCGGTTCTGAAATCGCTTTAGGAACTATCCAAGTCACAACACGCTATGGTCGCATCTAAGACGATCGCAAATTTCATACCGTTTTCATCACGATCGATCAAAATGATTCTTTGAGACTGAGACTTGAATGAAACAAGGCTTAGATCTCACACCAATTTTTATCTGAAGTTTCCAGTTTGGAGGCTTCAGATTTCTTGAGTATTTTTGTCAGGTTGCTGCTTCGAGGCATTTTATGGAGACAGACCGCGCGATTTCTGATTCAATGCAGCTTTACTTGAACGATATTGGTCGCTTTCCACTGCTCAATGCGGCTGAAGAATTGCAATATGGTCAGCAAGTTCAGACCTTGATGCAACTTCAGCAATTGAAAATCATGATCGCGAATCAACTACACCGAGAGCCAACAATCGCGCAGTGGGCAATCGCAGCAAAGCAATCTGAACCGGAACTAACCGAAGCGATCGCGGCTGGAAGTCAGGCAAAACAAAAACTACTTGAATCAAATTTACGATTTGTGGTATTGATCGCAAAACGCTACCAGAAGCGCAATGTTGACTTACTCGATCTGATTCAAGAAGGTTCACTTGGACTAGAACGGGCGATCGAGAAATTTGATCCAGCAAAGCAATATCGATTTTCAACCTATGCGTATTGGTGGATTCGGCAGTCAATTACTCGCTATTTAGCTCTCTACTCGCGCACCTTGCGGCTTCCGACTCATGTGACTGAGAAGCTGAACAAAATTAAAAAGGCTCAAAGAACTTTATCGCAGCAACTGAGGCGGACTGCTACAGTCTCAGAGATTGCCCAGGAAACGAGCTTATCACCGGAACAGGTTCGAGAATACTTAATCGTTGCAAAATATCCTCGTTCCCTTGATCAGCCGATTTCTGATGCTCAAGAAACAGTCTTACGAGATTTGCTCGAATCTGAATACGCTTCACCGGAAGAGAATTTAACGCGAGCGATGTTGCAACAAGACATTCAATCTGCGCTCGATCGCTTATCTGAAAGAGAACGAAAAATTCTCATTTTGCGATTTGGATTAATTGATGGAAAAGCTTTGTCGCTGTCTCAGATCGGTAATCAGTTACATTTGAGCAAAGAGCGGGTTCGGCAACTGGAGCGGCAAGCTCTAGGGGATTTACGTCAGAGAACACAATTGCAGATGTACCTCGCAGTTTAAGCGTCAAGCGTGTTTCCTCAGAGCGTGAATCGAAGTGATGCAACGAATTCCGTATATATTGACATCAAACTTCAATTTTTTTCATTCTACTTTCATCATGCTGTGAAAAATTGGATGAGTGAGGCTAATTTTCCCCTTGACCCTATCTGAGAGAGGATTCTCCATGAAATCGATTCGCCGTCCTAAGTTTGTGTTGTCAAGCCTTCTCTTCAGCTTGCTTTTAGCAACGACTCCTACACTGGTTTTAGCAGGTGCAGGGCACGATCACGGCGCAGGCAGTTTCAAAGAAGACGCACCTCAAATGGGGGGATCTGTAAAGGTTGATGGCGAAACAGCGAAGCGGATGGGGTTGAAAGTTGAAGCGGTGACGCGGCAGCAATTACCGTTCGGAGTGCAAACGACCGGGCAAATTGAGACATTGCCGAACAAACGAGTTCAAGTGACGAATCCGACCGGGGGAACGGTGATTCAGATGTTTGCTCAACCCGGAGACAAGGTACAAGCGGGACAAGCGATCGCACTGATTTCGAGTCCTGATTTAGCAACGTTGCGAACCGAAGCCCAAGACCGCAGGACTTCAGCCGTGGGTAGTGTGCAGCAAGCGGAAGCCGATTTGAGACTGGCACAAAGCAACCTTGCTAGACAACGCACAATCGCAGAAAAAGAAATTCAACAAGCAAAGTCCTCGTTAGATTTTGCGCGAGAAAGCTACTCCAAAGATCAAGATCTTGCTAAACAAGGTGCATTGCCGCAACGAAATGCGAGAGAGTCTCAAACCAAATTGACTCAAGCCCAAACAGAGTATTCGAGAGCCGAGAGCCGATTGGAAGTTTCAGAAGCACAGGCACAGTTAGAACGCGCTCAAGCAGCTTTGGAAACTGCGCGATCGCAAGTTGAATTGAGTGGTCAAACTTATGAGACTCGTCTACGGCAACTGGGCGCAAATGCAAATCCCGATGGCACGATTACGGTGACGGCTCCGATTTCGGGAACGGTTGCCAGTCGCGAAACGACACCCGGAGAATCTGCTCAAGATGCGGGGAAAGTCTTGATGACGATCGTAGACAGTCAAGCCGTGATGGCGAGTGCCAATGTCTACGAGAAGGACTTAGAGAAGATCTCTGAAGGGCAGCAAGTCCGAGTCACGGTAGCAAGCTTACCGAACAAATCATTTAATGGACGGATCAAAACCATTGGTTCGACGGTTGAAGGTGAAACTCGCGTCGTTCCAGTTCGAGCAGAACTTGATAACTCCAGTGGAATGCTGAAACCTGGAATGTTTGCTCAGATCGAAGTCCTAACCGACAAAACTCCGGTTGCGGTGTTAGCAGTGCCACGTTCAGCGATCGTTGAAGTGAACAAGAAGAACACGGTTTATGTCCAAAACGGCAATGACTTCAAAGCCGTTGATGTTGAACTAGGACGGACTTCTGGCGATTGGGTCGAAATTACCAAAGGATTGTTCGATGGTGATATGGTTGTGACTCAGCGAGCAAATCAGCTTCAAGCTCAGTCTTTACGCGGTGGCGGTGAAGCAGAAGGCGGACATAGCGACGAGACAGCCCCTGACACGACAAAAGGTGCTGCACTCCCAATTCCGGGTTGGGCAATGGCAGCAGGCGGCGGAGTGATTATGCTTGGAACCTTCTTGGGCGGAATGTATGTCTCAAGACGACGAATGCAGGCGACGATCGCTCAAATGCAACTTGCCAATACTCACGGCTGGGAGCATCCACAAGTCATCGATGGAGAGGGTGGACATCCCGTGATTCCATTGAGAAAAGTTGCCCACGATTCCAACAACAAGAACCAGCGCGAAGAAGCTTAACTGTTCCCGTCCCTAACCTTTCAAAGATAGCTCTGTTATGTTAAATGCCATTGTCAAGTGGGCGATCGCACAGCGCTGGCTCGTTGTAATCGGTGCGATCGTCATTATGTTCTGGATCGGGCGTACTGTGACTCAGATGCCGCTCGATGTACTGCCGTCATTCGCTCCGCCGCAAATCGAAATTCAAACCGAAGCACCGGGACTCGCCCCGGAAGAAGTCGAATCGCTGATTAGTTTGCCGCTCGAAAGTGCGATTAATGGAACGCCCGGAGTCACAACAGTACGATCGTCCTCTGCGGCTGGAATTTCTGTGGTTCGTGTCGTGTTTAGCTGGGGCACTGACATCTATCAGGCGCGGCAGTTAGTAACAGAACGATTACAGCTTGCCCAAAGTAAGTTACCTCAAGGAGCCGAAGCCCCACAGATTTCGCCGCCCACTTCCCCGATCGGAACGGTGGTGAAGTATGCTTTCACCACAGATGGACAGACCTCCTTAATGGATTTGCGTCGGGCGATCGATTGGCAAGTGACCAATCGATTAATGTCGGTTCCGGGCGTGAGTCAGGTGCTGGCATTCGGTGGGGATGAGCGACAGTTTCAAGTGCTGGTTGATCCTCAGAAGCTCAAAGCGTTCAATGTGTCGCTGAATCAAGTTTCAGAAGCAGTTCAAAACTCGAATGTGAATGCTTCAGGTGGATATCTGATCACACCGGATCAAGAAACGTTAGTTCGAGGCATTGGGCGAATCGAAAATCTAGACGACTTAAAACAGTCTGTGATTGCTTCTCGTCAAGGAACTCCAGTGCGATTGATGGATGTTGCAGAGGTACAGATTGGAGCAGGAATTAAGCGCGGGGACGGCAGTATTAATGGTCAGCCTGCGATTATTTTGATGGTGAACAAGCAACCCATGGCAGATACTCCCAGTGTCGCCCGTGCGATCGAAGCTGCGATCAAAAGTTTAGAGCCAGGGTTGCCGAAAGGAACGAAAGTGACGCGCACGTTTCGCCAAGAAGAGTACATTCAAACTTCGGTGGATAATGTGCGATCGGCATTAGTCGAAGGCGGCATCATTGTTGCGATTATTCTGATTCCGTTCTTGATGAATTGGCGAATTCTCGCAGTCTGTATTTCTGCTTTAACCTTGTCATTATTGTTAGGGTTACTTGCTTTAGGGCTTCTGGGTCAGAGCTTGAATACCATGACTTTAGGAGGATTAGCCGTTGCGATCGGGTCTGCGGTGGATGATGCGATCGTCTATGCCGAAAATGCCTTCCGTTGTCTACGCGAAAATCGTCAATCTCCAAACCCTCGTCCTGCACTAGAAGTCGTTTATCAAGGCTGTGCGGATTTAACCGATTCTGTCTTTGGAGCCACTTTAATTACGGTCGTCGTATTTGCTCCGATCTTTGCGCTAACTGGCGTTGAGGGCAGCATTTTCTCACCGATGGGGATTGGTTATCTCGTGACGGTTCTCGCATCAAGTGTGACGGCGGTGACAATCACTCCAGCATTGTGTGCGTTATTACTCCCTGGAGGTCGTTTACCGGATCACGAAACCTGGACAGCGCGATTTTTCAAGCGGTTGTATGAGCCGCTGTTAATTTTCTCGATGCGACGCTCGAACTTGATTATTGCAACCGCGCTCGGAGTCACCGTTGCCTCATTTGCAATCATTCCTGCATTAGGTCGGATCTTTCTTCCAGAATTCCAAGAGCAAACAATGGTGAACACGTTAATGCTCTATCCAGGTTCTTCTTTAGAGGCAACGAACAAAGCTGCGTTTGTCGTGGAAGAATCGTTGAAAAACGATCCACGCTATAGCTATGTTCAACTGCGTTCTGGTCGGGCATTAGGCGACGGTGACGCGGCAGGTGTAAACCTGGCTCACTTAGATGTCGGGTTGAGCGAAGAAGGCATGAAAAATCGGGCTGCTAGTATGGAAAAAATGCGCGAGGAATTTAGCAAAGTTCCGGGTGCTGCTCCCAACGTTGGCGGATTTATTTCACATCGAATGGATGAAGTATTGTCAGGTGTACGAAGCGCGATCGCAGTCAAAATCTTTGGCGCAGATCTCGATCAGCTTCGCACGATCGGACAACAAATCGAAGCCCAGATGAAAACCGTTGATAGCTTAGTCGATTTGCAGCTTGAACCTCAAGTGCCGATTCCACAAGTTCAAATCAAGTTCGATCGAGCCGCAGCAAGTCGATATGGCTTATCAGTTGGGGCATTGTCTGAAACAATCGAAACGGCTCTGAATGGGCGCGTTGTCTCTCAGGTTTTAGAGAACCAGCAAACGTTTGATTTAGTCGTTTGGCTGAAGCCAGAAGCACGGAATAGCTTAGAAACGATCGAGAATTTGTTAGTGGATACGGCAAATGGTCAGAAGATCCCACTCGCACAAGTTGCCCGCGTTGTGAAAGGAACCGGACCGAATACAATCAACCGTGAGAATGTGTCGCGCTTGATTGTTGTCTCTGCCAATGTCAAAGGGCGAGATTTGCGATCAGTGGTCAACGACATTCAAGCAAAAGTGCAACAGAATGTACAATTGCCTGCGGGATACTTTGTGCAGTACGGTGGACAGTTTGAAGCGGAAGAACGTGCAAGTCAGAACATTCTGCTTTTCAGCGCGATCGCATTCGTCGTGATCACTGTTTTGATGTACTTCTCAGTAAAATCGATTCCTTCCACGCTGATGATTATGGTGAACTTACCAATCGGCTTGGTTGGAGGTGTGATTGCGGTCGCATTGTCTGGAGGAATTTTATCAGTTGCTTCACTGGTCGGATTCGTGACGCTGTTTGGGGTTGCAACTCGCAATGGATTGCTACTGGTCGATAACTACAATGCCAAATTTGCAGAAGGAATGCCGTTCAAAGAAGTGATCATTAAAGGTTCTCAAGAACGGCTAAATGCAATTCTAATGACTGCCTTTACTTCAGCACTAGGGCTATTTCCACTGATTGCTGAAGGCGGACCGGGCAAAGAGATCTTGCAGCCCTTGTCGATCGTGGTTCTGGGTGGATTGTTTACTTCAACCGCGCTGACCTTACTGATGTTGCCTGCTCTGTACGCCAAGTTCGGTAAGGTGTTGTTTCCAAAATCGTCGAAAGAGGAGAGTCGAGATCATGCAGCCTTGGAAGAAACTCACCATCCTGCTTAGGTGTTGTTCTAATTTTTTCCATTGATCAAATCGGAGTGAACTGATGAAATTTGTTAAGTTGATGATTCTGACGTTGGGCAGCTTGAGCTTAATTGGTTTAGGGGCTTGTAGCAGTGGGAGTAATGCAAGCAAGTCGAACGAAACTGCGAATCAACCTGCTGCTACAGCAACAACGGCTCCTGTAGCAGCAACGGCTCCCGGCGAGTCAAAAGCTCAAGAACCTCACAAAGAAGATGGTCACAGCCATAAAGAAGGTGAGGGGCATGGTGACAAGAATGGCGGTCATGGCATGGGAGGGCAAGTTGTTGAGACGGGAGAGTACCATCTAGAGTTTTTAACGCACAAAGCTGACAATGGTGTGAGCTTAGATTTCATGATTGGCAAAGGCGAAGCGCATACGCCTGTCACCACTGCAACAGTCACGGCTCAGCTTCAGTTGCCAGATGGAACGCAACAAGCTCTGGACATGAAATACGATGCAGGCGAGAAAGTGTACAAAGCGATCCTACCGAAAGCGATCGCTGGAGAGTACAACGTCGCGATTCTTTCGGACATAGAAGGCAAGAAAATGAACAGCCGTTTTAGCTTTAAGCAATAGTTCTAACGGTCTTTCTACAAGCAGGTTCAAGTAGATTTCGACCTGCTTGTAGATTAGCAATCAGATTTAATGTTCCTGCTGCATCGTATGAAAGTGTAAATGACGATGAGAGCCTTCGGTTAAATTCGGGAAATGGTTGTGCTGATGCTGCTCATTGTGAACATGATCATGGTCATGCCAGATCCCCGAATTTGAATCTCTGTGTCGCCAAGGCTTGAACATAAAAAATAAGACGATCGCAAGTCCAAGTCCAATGAAGCCGCTGTAGAAAAAAGAATAGTTTGGTGCATGGCTCCCCATCCAGCCCGCGATCGGATAAGCAAATGCCCACCATAGATGACTCCAGGCAAAATGAGCGCCATACACTCTTCCTTGAACTTCTACCGCAATGCGATCGGCGATCAAAGTTTGAGTCGGGACGTTGACCAAAGTTTCTCCGGCTCCAGCTATCAGCCATAGGATCAACAATCCTTGAAGATTGACAAAGTTAGCAGGTAAGAGTGCGACTGTGAGCAAAATTGTTCCAACATAAATGAGTTGATTTTTTCTGATGTTTTGAGTCGCATTGCCTAACCCAATCGATGCTAGCGTTGCCCCAATTCCAAAGGCTGCCATTGTCCAACTGTATTCAAGCTTGCCAAGTTGGAGCGAGCCTTGAATGTAACCGACTGTGTTGACCAAAATTTCTGCCCCTGCGATCGCGGCAACAAACTGCATCACTAAAGCCGATCGCAATACTGGATCGCTCCATAAGCAAGTGGTTCCAGTCCGAATATCTTGGATCGTTTGATGCACTGTTCTGGCTGATTGTTGGCTTTGACGAACCATGAGTTGTCCGGGCAAAGTGAACAGCAAAATCGTTGCCGCTAAAAATGTCAATCCGTCTAAGAAGAAAACTTGCCGTGTGCCGACAAAAGCAGCGATGCTTCCCGCTAATCCAGGTCCTAGAACACCAAGAAATTGATAAGTTGCACTTGATAATGCGATCGCGTGCGGATAGTTCTCTTCTCCGGTCACGAGTGGAATCGTTGCGGTGTAAGTGGGCGTGAAAAACGCATAGAACGCATTCAGCGCCAACACGATCGCATAAATCTGCCATACCTGAGTCACGAACGGTAGCAAGCAGACAAGAAACATTCGTGCGAGATGAGTCAAGATCATTAGGCGTTTGCGATCAACTCGATCCGCGATCGCGCCTGCGAGCGGAGACAACACGACAAACGCCATGACCCGTAGCGTCAGCGCCCCCGCCAAAATTGTGCCTGATTGTTGTCCAGCTAGCTCAAACGCCAAGAGTGCTAAACCCAACCAAGTGAGCGAATCCCCAACGAGATTAATGGTCTGAGCGAGATAGAGTCTCGCAAAAATTGGATTTTCCAAGCCTTTTAGTAAAGGAGGTAAGCGGCTCATGATTTCACTACCGTTAAGTTATGAAAAGTACTTGCAAAGTTTTTGATTGAAGTGTTGCTTCTAGTATATGCCCCCAGGGGGCATTTTGCACCGCAATTTTTCCAGCCTTGTCACAATCCAAGCTCCTTTCTCGTCTTGATTGAAGAAGTGCAAATTGCCTGAACGATGGAGAAACTGTATGCCCAACTTGCTCGAAACGCTCACTCATTTCGAGACAATATTGAATCAAGCTGCCCCAACCATTGCGACTCGTTTACAGCCTGGTCTATCTCTATCAGAGATTGAGGCGCAAACTGCTGGATTCTCATGGAAATTCCCTTCAGAAGCTTATGGCTTGTATCAATGGCACAATGGATTGTCTAGTAAGCCAGGAAAGCTGAGCCTAGCAGAAAAGCTGCTCAGACTCAAAGGAAAATGGCATGGAGAGTTATCGGGGCGAGAAAATGAAATTCACCTCAAGCTCAATCCTTCCCGTCGGATGATTGCCAAATTCTTGCCGCTCGATTATACCCTCTCAGGACATCGCCATCTCAAACTTGGCAGGTGTTTGATCGATTTACTGCCGATCGCAATTCTGAACGACAGCGATACTACGATCTACTGCATGATGCGCTTAGATGCAGAAAATCCGATCGTCTACTGTGCCAATGGCACAAAACTACCGCCCATGAAGGTGACAGAAGCTTTCTTGTCAACACAGCCGCAGTTTAGAAATTTGAACGATGCGATCGCAGTTCTAGCTCAATGGTTTCTGTCGGAAACGAATCAAAAAAGTTCGATCAACGAAGATGATGCTCAACTTGATTTGGGCAAGTTGGCGCAAATTTATCAACAGCACTGCAAATCTAATGAACCATTCATCCTGTAACCCTCATGAAGCTCCTTGAAATTCAATCCAGCGTTCGGCTAGAACAATCGATTTCTCGCGCCCTCAGTGACGAATTTGTTCAACTGTGGCAAGCTCATCATCCCAATGCACAACACAAGCAGCGAGATGTAGGCATTCATCCCCCAGCACATCCGACAGAACAATGGACAACCGCGAACTACACTCCGATCGATCAGCAAACATCAGAGATGCAAGCCGTATTATCGGATTCTGAGCGACTGATTGAGGAATTATTATGGGCAGATCAGCTATTGCTGGGTGTGCCAATGTACAACTTCAGTATCCCATCGACGCTCAAGGTATATTTAGATAACATTGTCCGAGTCAACCGCACGTTTGTGTTTGACTCAGAGCGGTTTAGCTTTGAGGGACTGGCGACGAACAAGAAAGCATTAGTGATTACGCCCAGTGCTGGAAACTTTGCGCCTGATAGTTCACTCGGAGCGATGAACTTTTGTGAAACTTACTTGCGATCGATTCTAAATTTTATTGGCATTCAAGACATTACGATCGTTGCTGTTCCCAACCAATTTATGTCCGATGCGATCCGACAACGGGAAATAAAGCAGGCGCAAACAACACTGATACAGTTAGCTCAAACTTGGTGAACAATGAACCGATTAGAAGTGTTCAATCAGTATCGATCGCTGCTGTTTGCGATCGCCTATCGAATGCTAGGCACGGTCACGGATGCCGAAGATATCCTACAAGAAGCTTGGATACGCTGGCAGAAGACGGACAGCACGGTGCAATCCCCAAAGGCTTTTTTATCCAGTATGGTGACTCGCTTGTGCATTGATCAACTGCGCTCTGCCCGCGTGCAGAGAGAGCGATACATCGGAACATGGCTACCGGAGCCTTTGCTCACCGATTCGTCAGAGAACTTTCAAGACAATGCTGAATTAGCAGAAACCCTTTCATTCGCGTTTCTGATGCTGCTTGAATGTCTATCACCAACCGAAAGAGCCGTATTTTTACTTCGCGAGGTGTTTGACTATGATTACGAAGACATTGCTCAAGTGGTGGGTAAAAGTGTTTCAAACTGCCGTCAAATTGTGCATCGCTCCCGTCAGCATCTTGTGCTTCGACGACCGACGATGCAAATATCTGCTCGATCGCAAGAGGCTCTGATCGAGCAGTTTCTAACTTATTGGAATCAAGGCGATCTTGAAGGACTAGTCACGCTAATGTCAGAAGACATTGCATTCTGGTCAGATGGAGGAGGAAAAGCGATCGCAGCACAGAAACCTTTGTATGGCGACTTGAAAATTGCTCGGTTCTTAATTGCGATTCGAGCTAGTAATTTAGCCCCAGTTCTATTACCTGAACTCATAAAAACGAACGGTCAGCTTGGAATTCTGAATCGCCTTACGAACGGTGAAGCGCATAGCATTTTTAGTTTCAATATTATCGGTGAAAAAATTCAATCCATCTTCGCGGTAGTCAATCCAGAAAAATTGAGAGCGGTAAGAAGAGATGCCAGGTAAGAGCAGCCAATTCCACCGAGATTGTGCAGAAATCTCTCATTCCTAACAAAATATAAATTTCACTCGACTTTCATCGTCGCTTGTCAAACTGAGAATTATGTTGCGATCGCGAATTTTAAGATGCTCACCGCCTATAATAATTCACTGGTACAGGCTCAAACCGCTGATTTAGAGTTTGCAGGTATGAAAATTCTGCTAGTCGAGGATGAATTCGATGTCGGATCGGCGATCCAACGCACTTTGAAGCAGGAGCAATTTATCGTGGACTGGGTACAAAATGGCGATGAAGCTTGGTATTGCCTCAAGCAGTCTCAATACACCCTAGCGATCCTCGATTGGATGCTACCTGGATTAACCGGATTGGAACTGTGCAAACGACTGCGATCGCAACAAAACGCCATGCCGATTTTGTTGCTCACGGCTCGCGATCGCTGGGAAGATAAAGTTCTTGGACTCGATGCGGGAGCCGATGATTATTTGATCAAGCCGTTTCGGATGGAAGAACTATTAGCAAGACTCCGCGCTCTACAGCGTCGATCACCCCAGTTTCAAACCCAACAGCTTCAAGTCGGCTATCTCACCTTGGACTATGGCGATCGAACTTTGACTTGTCAATTCCCAGACACACCCTGCCGCAGCACTCGCTTGTCTAAGAAAGAATTTCAGCTTCTAGAGTATTTCATGAAGCATCCAAAGCAAGCAATGAGCCGAGACCAGATTCTCAACTATCTTTATGAATTGGACGCTGAACGGATTAGTAATGTCGTTGCTGCACAAGTTCGACTGCTCCGAAAACGACTGGCTGAGATTGACTGTGGTGATTTAATCGAAACCATTCCTGGCGGCAGTTACCGCATCCATCCGCGCTATGCGATCTAAGCTTTTGAATCAAACTCGCCTTCAGTTAACCCTTTGCTACTCGATCGTAATGGGCGGGCTGTTGGGTGTTTTTGGATTGATTACTTATCAAGTCTTAATTCAAGCTTATTTGTATTCAGTCGATCAAGAATTGCAAGGTGTTGCAAAAGCATTCCATCGGAATTTAGAACACGTTTTATCAAAGCCTGACGAAGTGCCGCCTGAATTACAGGAGATGCTGCCGGATCTCTGTCTTGTCGATCGTCCCTGTTCTAAAGCTGCGATCGATAGCAATCATCAGGAAATGTTGGAGGTCTATCAGAATAACTACTATTTAAGGTTTGTCAGTCGTTCTGATCGACTCATTGCCAGCAGTGGATTAAAATCTACTGGGCTACCCTTAACCCCAAATAACCGGGAGTGGGAAACGCTTTATGATGATTCGGGCGATCGCTATCACCAAATCACGATGCCGCTTCACACTCAAGAGCAGGAAACTTGGGGATATTTGCAGATCGGTCGATCGCTCAAAGAAGTCGATCGACGATTAGCAGGATTTCAGCAAGTTTTATTGATAGTTGTGCCCATCTCAGTGCTGTTTGTTGGGGTTTCGAGTTGGGGGTTAGCAGGACTCGCCATGCGTCCAATTGAACGATCGTATCAACAAATGCAGCAATTTACGGCGGATGCGGCACATGAACTCCGAACACCGATTACAGCGATTCTAGCCACGATCGATTCAGTCCTCCGAATGCCCACAATCAGCCAAACCGAATCGCGAGAAGCCTTTACAACAGTGGAACGTCAGGTCAGCCGATTTCTGGGAATGGTCAAAGATTTGCTGCTGCTGTCTCGTTTAGAACAACACACATTAACCTTCCAACCACAGACACTTTGTTTGAATGATTTGATGTTTGACTTGATCGATGAGTTTGCAGCCCTAGCAGAATCATCGAATTTAGGATTAATCGATCAAATTCAAACGAATACACCCTTAGAGATTGAGGCAGATGAGGATCAAATTTATCGTTTACTGTCAAATCTGGTGACCAATGCGATTCGATATACTCCGGCTGGAAAAGTCACGTTAAAACTATATCAAGAGCGCGATCAAGCCGTGATTCAGGTTCAAGATACCGGAATCGGAATTGCTGCGGAAGATTTGCTGCACATATTCGATCGCTTCTACCGGGTTCATTCAGATCGATCGCGCAACAGTGGCGGGACAGGATTGGGACTCGCGATCGCTAAAGCAATCGTAGAGGCTCATAACGGAAGCATTCACGCTCAAAGTCAAATTAGTAGCGGCAGTACTTTCATTGTCCACCTACCGCTTAAATCAAGCCGTTCTTTACCAATCAAACTCGATTTTGTCTAAAGTTTACCGTTGAAGCTGTTGAATATAGGACAGTGTTTCTTGATAACTTTCTTGGTTTCCTTGTTGTTGAAATAGCTTTGCAGCCGTTTGCAGATCTTGTAGTGCTGATGCCTTATTTCCAGTTTGAGCATACAGTAATCCACGATTCCCATATGCTTCTGCTAAGTTTGAATCCGCTCGAATGGCTGCGGTGAAATCTGCGATCGCGCCATTGACATCTTTGCTCTCAGTTCTTGCTTTTCCTCGGTTATAAAACGCATCCGCATAGTTCGGACGCAACTTAATCGCTTGGGAGAGATCTGTAATCGCTGACTTCAAATCTCCCCGTCCTGCCTGCACCACACCACGAGTATTAAACGCCTCTGGATAGTTAGCTTGCAGTCGAATCGCTTGAGTCAGATCGGCATAAGCATTCTGCAAATCACCGATGTCCGATCGCACTTCACCCCGGTTATAAAGTGCTTTCGGATTGTTCGGCTCTAGTTTTACCGCTTGCTCAAAATCTGCGATCGCTCGCTGAGGATTGCCAGAATCATGCAGTGCTAATCCCCGGTGAAGATACGCATCGCCGTACTTTGGACTCGCTTGAATGGCTTGCGTGTAAAGTGCGATCGCGCCGGATAAGTCGCCTTGCTGAGCGCGTTGCTTACCCTGATTCACAAGATTGACGCTTTCAGTAGGAGTCGAGTTCTGCGATCGAGCCGATGCTTGACCGATCGGAGCAAGAACGCTCACACCTGCGATCAAAGCAGAGGTCAGCATGAATTGATGAATCAAATGCATAAATTTCACAATCTCAACACCAGAATTCTAGAAAGAATCAAGACGCTGCGCTATAATTTCGGAATTTACGGAGTGAAGTTTTATGAAGTTTGTGAAGTTCAGCATCAATACCGTCGTGATTAAAGGATGAAGTTGAAGCCGTAAGGTTATTTCTGCCTTAGTTCTGAGTTGTGGTGAAAAAGTTTACTCAGCGATACGTTTTTTCATCGTTCTTTCATTTGCGGAAGGCAAACTGATAAATATCATCCTAAATAGAGGACAGCCCACATGAATCAGTTAATCACTGCGGCATCAATGTTAGTTGCAACATCTATTGTTTCGGTGGGTGCTGCGATCGCAAGTCCGATCACCGTTAGCGGTCAGCCTGAGATCTGGAAATTCGGTCAGTCCCGAACCATTCAAGCTAAACCAGTGGTTCAACCTACCTCAGATGCTCAAGATTCTAAGCCTCAAGCTGCGGTGGACAAAGGCGAAGTGAAATCGATCGACGTTCAACCGCCTGCTGCTCCTGTTTCCCGATCGAACTCCTGTACTGGCGACGCTGCCTCTGCAACTCCGCCTGTCGTAAATAATCGACACCATCTCCGCAATGTCGTATGGCGCAACGCGAGAATGGCTTGCACTCGCTAGGTTTCTCAACGTCGATCGCAGTCTACGTCCCTGAAGTCCGACTTTAGGGATTTTGTATTTCGTCTCTTCGCTCCAAGGTTTGATCCGCCCAAGACGTGGGATCTTCTAATGGCTCTAGATGCGTAATGATGTGCGTTCCGGGAAGAATTTGGGCGATCGATAATTCAAGTTCCTCACACAAATCATGACCCTGCTGTACTGTCCAGTCTCCAGGCACTAAAACGTGAAAAGATACGAATCGACGCGATCCTGCAACCCGCGTTAACAGGGCATGGAATTGAATGCCGTTTTCTTGATAGGGAATGAGCCGATCCATGATCATTTGTTGCTCATGAGCAGGCAGAGATCGATCCAGCAATCCTGATCCGGTTTCACGCAACAATTGAAATCCTGCCCAAATAATGTTTGCAGCTACAATCAACGCAATAATTGGATCGAGAACTAGCCATCCGGTTAACTTCACAACAAGGATTCCGATCACGACTCCGGCTGAAGTCCAAACATCGGTAAGTAAGTGATGGGCATCGGCTCGTAAGGTAATCGATCGCAATCGTCGTCCAGCGCGAAGTAAAACGAAAGCAACACCGCCATTAATCGCAGTTGCTGCCAGTGACAGTGCAAGCCCCAATCCGACTTGCTCGATCGGCTGTGGGTCAAACAGTCTTCCCCAAGCAGCAATGGCAATACTTACCGCAGCAACCATAATCAAAGCACTTTCCAACCCACTCGAAAAATACTCAGCTTTGGAATGCCCAAAAGCGTGTTCAGCATCGGGTGGTTTAGCAGCAAAAGAGAGCGCCCAAAATCCGACCAGTGCGGCAATTAGATTAATGCAAGATTCCAGCGCATCCGACAGCAATCCGACTGAGCCAGTCAGGAAATAAGCCGACGCTTTTAGCGCGATCGTCACACTTGCAGCCACGATCGATAGAACAATGTAGGAGCGGGCAGATTTAGCACTCATGCGTGAATTTTATCGTGAGATTTGCCAGCGAAAATCAGGCTTCTGGCTCATCTAAATGCTCGACCACTTCCCGATATAAATTCACCACATGATGGTCTGCCAAACGGTAATAGATATTTCGCCCTTCCCGACGATAATTCACCAGTCGCATCGCTCTCAGCGCTCTAAGCTGATGTGAGACAGCCGATTCTCCCATCTTTACGACCACTGCCAAATCACAGACGCAGAGTTCCTGTAAAGCCAAAGCCGATAGTATTCGCAGTCGATTCGGGTCTGCTAGCACAGTAAAGAACTCTGCCATACGTTGTGCCTGTGAAGTAGACAATACAGCTTGTTGCACCTGACGCACATTCTCTAAATGCACCAAATGAGTTTCACAGCTTGGAGCATCGATCTTTTGAGAACGTGGCTGTTTAGAAGAGTTAGGCTTGCTCATAGACTGGGGCAATAAGACTAGAATCACAGATTGAATCTTCAGTATACGCAAGGAATGGGAATCATTCTTATCGATGAGCAGTCGTTCAGATTACGATCGGTATTCTGTAGTTCTAATTTCGCGATCGCTGACCATACGGAAATATTCTTGGCGTTTCAAGATGTCCTCAAACGACTTTCCATCCTCAGCAAGATGTGAATGAGATGCAGAGGTTTTAAGCTGCACCGTTTTCTATGTAAATATGGCAATGAACGATCCAAAAATCGATCGACAGCGTGAACATCAAGCGAACGAACGTACCTTTCTCGCGTGGCTTCGCACCTCGATTGCTCTAATTGGCTTCGGATTTGCGCTAGCTCGATTTGGGCTTTTTCTCACCCAATTGAACCTGAGTCTGACTCAACGGAATGCACCCCTGCATCCCTTGTTCAATTCGCAAAATCTGGGGCTAAGTTTGGTGGTTTTAGGAATCGTGACGATCGCGCTTGCGGCTTGGCGATACAATCAGGTCTTTTGGCAGATTGAGCGCGGTGATTATCGTCCAGATCGGTCGCTCGTTTGGGTGATGACTGGAGCCGTGATTTTACTAGGCGGCTTGAGCATTCCGTTAATTCTATGGCGCGATCGAGAACCGACTCCAGCCCCTCAAAAGTCGTTGAACCGTCAAACGTTGCGAAACTTGAACGAGAATAGTCGAACACGAAGTGCCGCGAAGCGTTCGCACACCAAGACATTTCTACTATTTCTGGCACGACATCAGAATTCTTCAAGATAAAAATTTTCAGCATTTAGTTTCGACCTAAGATGAAGTATACAGATCCCCCAGAGGGGTATTCTTATGCCTCATGCCCAACAGCAACAAGTGTTGAATCGTCTAGCTCGGATCAAAGGACATATTGAGGGAATTCAAGGAATGATCGAAGCGGATCGCTCCTGCCCAGATGTGGTGCTACAACTGGTTGCGGTACGTTCTGCCCTAAATAAAGTCGCCCAGATTGTCCTACTCGATCACATCGAACACTGTCTAATCGAGGCTACCGAAATGGGTGAGTTTGAGGGAGAACTGAAAAACTTTGAGAAAGCGTTAGATTTGCTGATTTAGCAAAAGCGGCATGAGAAGAATTTGTGTCCTATCGCGAATTTGTAGATTTTCAGCGATTTTTCATTCAAAATCGCTAGTTTGAGATCGATGCAAGTTCTACAACGAATTTCAGACTCTCAAGTGACAGCGACAGCGATTGACCCTGCTGCCCATCATACTTATTGCGACAACTATAAGCGGAGCGTAAGATTCATATAGCAAAGAGCTTATCGTTGTCATTCATAGGTATCGTTTTGCGATCAATCAAATTCAATGCCAACACTTGAATAAGTAAATCAAGAAAAAATTAGAAAACCAGCAATCGCTTTGTCAAAGTGCAACGTTAGCAAGAAATTTTCCTGAGAGTAGAAATTTCAAATTAACGACGTTTGTTGATTCTCTCAAGTCATTGCTTGGGAGAAATTTTTCTTGGAGATTGAACTATGAGTCACGCTTCCAACGATTCTTACAGCATTCCAGTTCTCAACCAACAAGTCACATTACCGCAGTTCGCTTTTTTCCAAGTTGTGAGAGTGAAGTCAACCGGAGAAATTGCCACGATTTTGGGCATGAAGTACGACTCTGACAGTCAACAATCTGAAGATCAGAATGGAGAATGGCTTTACCTGCTAGATGGACTAACACAACTAACATCCATCTGGTGGGAATCCAATCAGCTTCGCAGTCTCGATCGTCGTTAGTGCTTCTCATCGTATTTCCTTGAGCACCTGACTCAGGGAAATACTGCTTCTACAAAGTTGTTGAGCATCAGAGGCAATAGATGAATCAAGATTTCTCTCAACGATTAGCGGCTCGTCAATTCAGTGAAGTAGAGCAGTTGTTGAACTACATTGAGCAGACCGCGATCGATTCAGAAAGTACTCCGATCGCTCCTGATGAAGTTGAGATCGTTACTAATCTCATCATTCAGCGTTTGGTATTGCAGCACCCTTGCCTTGATCAAACCATTCAAGAAATCTTAGATGATTTACGATTTAGCGCGTACTAGGTATTTGAACACCAGACAATTCGCTGACCTGTTGAAATTGGAGCTAGAGGCATGTCTCATCAAAAACGGCGCTCTCGTTCGCCTAAAAAGCAGCTAACAGAGAAGCAGCTTTTACTGATTCAACGAAGCAGATCAATTAAAGCATCATTGCTAAGAGCCTTATCGATTGATATTGCAGCACTTTATGACATTCATCCTCGACGAGAAGAGAGCAATTCTTTAGAACTTCGGCAAGGCAACCGTAATGCTCAGGATGCTCCCACTGGACAGTCTACCAGCCAGGTCATTGAGGAGCAGAATCGTTCCTTACCCTCAGAAATCACTGAAGAACAGTTGCTTGAGTCTGACTTGCAGCAAACCTTAAGCCGAGGAAGTGATGAACTTCAAAGAGAACCAATGATCATGCTGCTAATTTTTCGATTGTTTGCATTTTTCATTGGTTTATTGATTCATCATGCTGTTCGCTCGTATTTCTCCAACCAATTAGTCGTTTTACTGGGAGTTGCGATCGCAGTTAGCAGCATGAGCATCCTTGTAACGGTCGTTCTCATGCCGTGGAATCGCAAATTACTGTGGAATTTGTTCAGTCTATTTGGAGGGCTGCTATTTGCAGTCATCTTGCTATGAAACGATCTTCTAAGCATCGAGCCTTTCAAATTTGGATTGTGATCCTCGTACTGATTGCGATCGCGATTGCAGCAGTACGACTAATCTGGGAGTACGACCCTCGATCTATCTTGTCCCTTCGTCCAGTCGATTCAATCGAGAATCAATGCACAGAAATGATTGCTCCTGATGCACTGCTCAATCGAAATCAGATTTTGAAGCTAATCAGTCTAGCAGAGCCGATCAGCAAAGCCAGAGTGCGAGCAATCCTTAAAGCTCCTTACTGTAAGTTGGAAGCGATCGCGATTCGAGCAGGCGTTAAATCTGAGCGAGAAGCTTACCTTCTAGATTATGATCCGACACTTTGGGTAATTGTTCTCTATGAAGGCAACACTTTCGTAGGCGTTCGGATTGCTCCACGAAACGGTTCATGTCCTTCAAGGTAATTGCGGAATCGATCGATCGTTGACGAACACTGAGGCAGAATTAGTGATGAACGAAGGCTTTTACATTCAAGTGACCGATGAACCAGACTCTCCATTTGCTGAACTATTAGAACGATTTCCAGAAGGATTTCCAGCATTGATGTTAGCAGACCAGATTAGCGGCAAACTGTACCCTGCACGATTCAAGCGATCGAAAAGTGGTGATATTTTTTGGTTACTGGATCGCCAACAGCTACGGCTTGATCAATGGGTTACGTTGGACATTCTGCATGGTCAATGGATTGAGTGCGTCTGGGTCAATTGGGAGCTATATGCTGAACTGACTGGTGAGTTGAATTCAGAGGATCGCTCTAACGATGAAGAATTGCTTTACCCACTACTGGTAGAAGTGCCTAATATCCCGATCGTTCTGTTTGGAACCTGCTTTGGCATCTCCGAACGTTGGGTTGAGAAGAATGATCCTCGGATTCAACGAATGATTCAGGCTCAAGAAGTGCTACGCTTCACAGAAAATCAAATTGAACCTAAGAAATGATATTGAAACGCTGCTCAACTTAGCCCTAGCGGAACTTCTGTATCTAGCAAATTGATCACTTGCGCGTGAACGATCGCATCTTTAACGTACAAACAAGCCACAGAAATTGACAGCTTAAATCGTCTCGGTCCTGCACTGCCAGGATTGAGGAACAACATACCTTCTCGTTGCTCTAGGCTCGGTTTGTGCGAATGTCCACTAATCACAACTTGAATCCCTGCTGTTTTTGGATCAAGCTTGAGATCCTTAGCGATGTGTAGCAGGTGAATTGTTACGTTTTCGACTGTAACTGTTTCCGTTTCTGGAATGGTCTGTGCCCATGCTCCTGTATCGTTGTTACCTCGCACAGCAACGACCGGAGCAATGGTATTCAATTCCTCAAGAATCTCTAGCTTACCGATATCTCCTGCATGAAGAATCAAATCAGAGCCAATCAACGCCTCGATCGCTTCTGGACGCAGCAAGCCGTGCGTATCCGAAATTACGCCAATCTGAGTTCCTCTTTCCGGTCGCCGTTTGCTGTTCATCATGCCTTAAACGCTCGTATCTTTTGTCAACTGTTGAGACTCAGCAGTTGCAGAATTCATTTTAGCTCTAATTCCAGAGCAGCAATTTGTACTTAAGGCACATTCTCTACGGAGGGTTCCATGATCTATCAATCCTTTCATCAAAAGTATCGTCCGCAGACCTTTGCAGAATTAGTTGGGCAGGACGCGATCGCGCAGACGCTTACTCATGCAATCCAACAGTCTAGAATTGCCCCTGCTTATCTATTTTGCGGTTCTCGTGGCACAGGCAAAACTTCCAGCGCTCGCATTCTATCGAAGTCGCTGAACTGTCTTCGATTCGATCGTCCAACTCCTAACCCTTGTGGAATCTGCGAAGCCTGCCAAGCGATCGCTCAAGGCAATGCTTTAGATGTGATTGAAATCGATGCTGCTAGCCATACTGGCGTTGAAAACGTGCGGAATCTGATCGAACGCGCCCAATTCGCCCCAATACAGTTACGGATGAAGATTTTCGTTTTGGACGAGGCACATATGCTGAGTACCTCTGCCACCAGCGCCCTACTCAAAACTTTGGAGGAACCGCCAGAGCGAGTCGTATTTATTCTAGCAACCACTGAGCCGCACAGTCTTTTACCCACGATCATATCCCGCTGCCAGCGATATGATTTTCGACGGATCAAACTTGAGCCAATGGTTAAACACTTAAGCGCGATCTCAACTCAAGAGCAGATGACGATCAGCGATACAGCCCTGCACTTGATTGCCCGACTCTCGCAAGGTGGATTACGAGATGCGGAAACGCTGTTAGAGCAATTAAGCATTCTTGGTCAATCCATTTCGACCGAACAGGTTTGGGAGAATGTTGGAGCCGTTCCTGGTGAGCAATTGATTCATCTAGTCGAAAGTTTGCTATTTCCGAAAGAGCATTCGATCGAAACATTACTGGTGCAAATTCAGCAATTACTGGATCAGGGCCAAGAGCCGACCGCGATCGTTCAAGGACTACTGCGATTGCTGAAAGACTTGCAGATTGCTCAAACCCTGCCCGATTGCTTTGACCTTGCCACTGTGCAGCCTGAGATCTGGCAACATCTCGCCCAGATGAATTCGATTAATGGCAGTCGTCTTGCTCAAATGCGATCACACCTGCGAGAAGCAGAAGCACAGCTTTCTCAAACAAGCCAGCCAGCTCTCTATCTGGAATGCTTGATGCTCGATCTAGTTACTAAGGCGACTTCGGTCGCACCAGAACAACCTAACATTCCACTCGATCTCGTCACGACTTGGCAAAGCGCTTTAGACAAACTTTCGGGCAATCACCGTCCCATCTTTCGACAAGCACAACTCGTTCAATGTACATCAAATAGCGCAACGATTCGCTTTCGAGCAGCATCCTTCTTGAACTTAGCAACAAACTATCAAAGCTCGATCGAGCAAGCACTATCACAAGTTCTCGGTTATCAAGTTTCCGTTCGCCTTTGCGTTTAGGAGGATCAATCTATGTCTGTTCTCAAACCGCCAATTGGGCAATCAATGGCGATCGCTCAATTAGAAGCTGCAATTGCTCAAAATCGGCTTGCCCCTGCTTATCTGTTCACAGGTTCCGATGGCATCGGTCGAAAACTCATGGCTCGTTGGTTAACTGGGCAGCTCCTACACAACTCAGATGCAATAGCACATCCAGATATGCTGTGGATTGAGCCAACTTTTACCCAAGATGGGCAACACTATACTTTCTCAGAGGCAGAACAGAATGGATTTATCGCGAAATCAAGGCTGCAAATTCGCATCGATCAAATCCGACAAATTGCTGCATTTGTGCAACAACCTCCTTTACTGGCTTCACGATCTCTGATCGTCATTGATGGAGCAGAAACAATGTCCGAAGCCGCCGCCAATGCACTTCTGAAAGTGTTAGAAGAACCGGGACGCGTCACCGTCATTTTGATTGCGTCGGCTCCAAGTTCTCTCTTGCCTACAATCCGTTCCCGTTGCCAGATCATTCGTTTTAAGCGCCTAAATTCTGAGTTACTCGTTCAAGTCTTGCAGGAGCTTTGTCCAGACCTGATGCAGTATCCAGATCTGATTTGCTTTGCTCAAGGTTCACCTGGAAGAGCGATCGCGGCATGGGAAATCTTACAGCAAATTCCAAGATCTGTAATCGATGCGCTTAACCAGAGTGATCGTCTCATTTGGGAGTGCTTTTCTCTATCACAGCAAATCCAAGCTCTCGATTTTAGCCTGCAACTATGGTTACTGAATTTTCTTCAATTCCAAACTTGGCAGCAGTCTCGTTGTAGCAAGGTTTTTCACAAATTTGAACAGGCTCGAGCTTATCTAATACAGCACTGTCAGGCTCAACTGGTTTGGGATTGCATGCTCACGTCATTGTCCAAAATTCAGTGGGAGTTGCCATCGATCGTGCAAGCGTCATGCCAGCAGATCTCTTCGCAATCGTCTCCGTGTCCAGAACCTAAAGTTTCATCTGATTTGGTGAATGTCGCACCGCAATCTGTTCTTGAATTCTCTACTCGAATTGGAGGACGGCAAACTGACTTATTTGAGGCGTTTAGCGCAAAGCGCAACTCCGAAGGAAACGCACTCAACAAGTCATGCTCTAACTCCTCAATTGATTATGGCAACTCTCCCTCTAGTACTATTCAATCCCTTTGAAACGGTTCAGTTTACAGAGTTACTACGATCGCTTAATCCAAATTACTTACCGCACATTCTCTCGATGGGCTGTGGTATTGATTCTCTATCTCTACTGATCGAGTATATCGAGAATCCAGAATCGCGAGACTTCCCACTTGAGAATCTGATTGTCGTTCACGCCGTTGTTGGGGGTGAATCGATCGGAACCAAACGCCTGATGGAAGAAGTTTTCTTTCCGTTCTGTCGGCAGCACAACATTTGGGTGATTCAAGTTTGTCGCAACGGCGAGTATGAGAAAGACGGCATTACCATTCTTGCATCAACTCGCCAGCCAACCAAGTTTTACCTGCGCGGTGATTACTGCCTGTTCACTCACCTAATCATGAGCGGAACAGTTCCGCAGCGCGGCGGCAATGGACGGCTTTGTACGCTCAAATTCAAAGGCTGGGTGATTGATGTCGTTGCACTGCTCTTATTCAGAGATTCTCCCCGACAACGGTACATCGGGTTTAATGCTGACGAAGCGAAACGGGCAAAGATAGAAAGCAGCGCCGATGAAAAGTCACCTTACTATCTGATTGGCTATAACGCTGATGAAACTGGGCGACTGAAAGATAAGAGCTTCGGCAACCAGCAAGCTTATGATTACGCGATCGGGTTTAACGCCGATGAAGCAGGACGAATCAAAGAAAGCCAAGAGCGTCGCCAAATTTTCCGCTTTCCATTGATTGAAATGGGTCACGGGCGGCAATGGTGCGAAGCACGGGTAAATGAATTCGTCACTCGCTTCACGCAGGGACGGATTACCCAAGGTAAAAAGTCTTTCTGCGTGAATGGTTGTCCATTTTCCGAATGCAACGGCAAGAAACGCCAGCGAGGAAATAACACTCATGGCGACTTACGCCAGGATTGGCTGAATGAACCTGAATATGGTGGAGAAGCTGCATTCATGGAACACATAGCAATAGCTATCAACGAACATCAACCACTGTACGTCAAGCAGCTTGTTCTTGAGATTTTATGTGAGACGCGGAATTATGCTGCGATCGCGCATTACGAACGCTTACTAGCAGGAGCATGGATATCGTTGGTCATTCCTTCTTATGAGCGACTGATTGCAGATGCGATTAATGTTCAAGCTAACCGAAAACAAACTAAAAAACCGGAATCACAACGCATTGCAGAATTTATCGAGCGAACAGAACAGCAAATTGACTATTTGAATCAAGGCAAGACCTGGGCAGTCTATCTCGTCCGCCGGATGTTCACCCGTCATTCTGATTTAGCAAAGAAAGATCCTAAACCTTTCCGGCAGACGCGCATTCTGTTTCAGGGAGAGCAAGCGGAGTGCGATCGCTATCTGAATGAACTAGCAGACCACTACGACACAGTGCTTCAACTCAATAAGCTCTCCAGACGCTTCTGGACAATCAAGCGACCCACAGGCAAGAAACCGCCGCGTCCATTTGTCGAAGAAATGCTCGTTGTTTGCCCCGCTGTCGTCATTCAGAAACAGCGCATTGAACCCGCAGAGTATGACCTCAAATGGCTCGGCATCACAGGTACGCATCCACATATCCTTGGAGTTGATACAACCCATGAACAACTCATCTCAAACCGTCGCATTAGAGTCTCCCGAATCAGAGCTAGTCTTAGAAGCCAATGAATTTCTGTTTTGCTGTGTGCGAGGTGTACAATGCCGGAACGACTATTGGATGACAAAGTTTACGTTTGCCCAGATCGAGACATTGATGCAGCCGTTTTTTTCGCGTCCGAAAGAATCTGCCCCTCTGTCTTTAGCACAAAGGACTCTCGATGCTAAGCGATCGAAGAAAATTGCTCGGTACATCATCAATGGTCTGTCGAAGCTGGAAGCGTTTTACATTCTTTTACCGATCGTGATCACAGTTGATATTCCAGAGTGGGAGTGCTACGACTTTCAAGCAATTGATTTAGATATTCCCGGTATCGAGGATTTAGGCTTACTTAGTCTTCCAAACTCTGCTACTTTTTGGATTCCAGACGGGCAGCATCGAGCTTTTGGCTCCATTCAGGCACAACTTGAAGCACCTGGGCTGGTTGCGAATGAAACGATCGGGGTAATGCTCATTCCCGATGCGGGCGGACAGAAGCGCCAGCAAATCTTTCTGGATGCGAACCAGTTTGGCATCAAGCCGAACAAGTCCATCATTTCGCTCTTTGATCATCGGGATCAGTACAGCGAGATCGCACGGGCAGTCTTGACAACTGTGGAGGTGTTCCGCGATCGCACTGCACTGGAAGCCACTAACATTCATCCCAAAAGTGGCGATTATTTCACGATGAATTCCTTGCGGGAGTCCTGCAAACTCTTGCTGATAGATGCAGAAGGGGATTTGCAGCAGGAAGCGATCTCTTTTTGGCAGAGTGTGGCAGAGAATCACCCGCATTGGAAGCTACTTCAGACCAGCAATGATCCAACGCTCCGTCAGCGAAGCATCGGGTTTAATGCGTTGACAATGTGTGCGCTAGCGATCGTAGGGCAGCAGTTAAGGCAGCGGCAGCAGTCTGGCTGCATTGCTAACCTTCATCGAATTGATTGGCAGTTGACTAACCCTGATTGGAACAGTTGCAAGCTGAACAATCGTATTGTTAAGAACAGAGGCACAATCAATACAATGGCGGCTTACATTCTGAATCAAATTACCTCTTGACCAATCATAAGTTCAATCAAATCTGCATCTTTTCGATATGCCTTAAACTGCTCAAGGCCTGGAAACCAAACTAGATAGACTTCGTAAGGCAGTTCAGGGTGTATGGGTCGAATTACCGTTTCGATTCGACCCTGGTACTTTCGCATGACTTGTGCTGCTTGCTCAAACTGCTAAAATTCGGTCTCCTGACCCGCCCGAATAAAAAGTTGTACAACCAAGATGATGCCTAAGTTCATAAGCATCCCGTTATGCGTACCCTAGGAGGAGTTTAACGAATTTGATCCATGATCGACATGTCGGCAATCTGTTCTGTCAATGCTTCGGAGTGAATTTACTGTGTCTAGTCTACGATGATTCAAATTGCCTTGCTGTGAAGTGGGTCTTGGGTGAGCGTGAATTATGGATGAGGGGAGTGCGATCTCTGAAAAATATGGTACTCGCAGCTATCGATCGTCCGCTGCTCTGGTGCGTTGAGCAGTGGGTTCCCAAATGATCTTGCCTGGACCAACCGACCCAGGAAACTGCCAACCCATTTGGGTAACAGTATCAATAACCGCGCATATCAGACTGACAGTGTTTTGCTGCACTTGATCAATGAATTGCCGATCCATTGCGGTATCAACAATCTGTTTCTGGCGATTCACAAAAAATGGAATCGAAGCACCATTTGCATCCGGCGGTCTCCATGATCCGTGACACAGAATATTTCGGAGTTGTGATGCGTTTCGCAGATCCTCTAGAAGCTTATCGAAATTCTCTATTACAGCGCTCGAATTGTCTCGTACTGCCTTTCCATAGGTGTCAATCAAATTTCCCAAAGGATCTACAAGGGCACGTTCTAGCTTGGGCAACCATTCGCTATAAGCCTGATCAATCTCGTTATCTTCATAGGTTCGCGTTGCTGTGAATGCAAAGATCGCCTTCCCTAATATTTCTTCTAGAAATCCGAATGTGGCAACGGTACGCCCCAGACTTTCCCAAAAGGCAGAATCATGAGCGTGGGTGGGGAAATTATCCGGCAAGCCTTTCTGATTGACTTGATACTGCGTTGGCTTTGCGTCGTTCATCTCATTTATTTCGTGAGCTGACTGCTCAACTTAGCTGTTGAACAGAATTTGCTTACTTCCCTTCCGTCTATCTCTCTCAGATAGCTGAATCAGATGGGAACCAATTCCATCTAGCCCATCAAATGGGTAGATTTAAGAGCGATAATAGCCCTAACTATGAAGGTCATTCTTTTTCTTCAGCAAATCCCTATAATTAATTCCTGCCTTGAGCGAATTCTCCTAATCTATCGAAAAAGTTTCAGTCTTACCCTACATAACACCTTCTAAAGCTCATCCCTAAACTTTCAAAGCTGAATTGTGAGCTTCCAGCACTCACCTCATGAGCTTCGGAAGCTCAATCATGAACCTCAGAAGCTGACGCATGAACCTCGAAAGCTCAACTCAGAAGATGGACGGTCGAAGGAAGTCAATGCAAAGCCGCCCTTTAACACCTGAAGAAGGAATAAAGAAATCGCTTCTAACAGAATCGGAGCGCACGATCACTTCGCAGTTCCCAAAGGGATAATTGTACCCATCCTGAACAGGAGTCGCGATCGCAATCTTGCTTTGCCTTAAAAGAAACGGGTTGCTAGAAGCCGTCCGCTCTAATCGTCCAATGACTGTGAAAGCCAAGCCTCCAAGTCTGTTAAACTCCCAAACTCTAATAGCGCTTCCCCTAGTGCTTCTACTTGCTCAATGGAAAGTTGGTCAATGCGATCACGAACTTCAGACGACAAGGTTCCAACTCGCTTGGTGAGCAGACGCAAAACGAGCGATCGCTCTCGTGCAATGCCTTGGTCGATCCCCTCTTGCATCCAACTGGTGACAATCTGCATCACGCCCTCCCTCCGTTCTGGTTCAATTTTAGCAATTTCCGCCTGAAATGCCTGAGTCTCGATCGCATTCAGTTTCAGATACGTGTCTACAAAGCCTGAGATTAATCTCGTCCGGGCTGGATCAAGTTGCAACGTCGCCAATAATCGTAGACACTCGACTTTCACCCTCGGACGGTCTGCGATCGCAATCCGCATCTTGCTCATCAAGGCGGCCGCCACGGGGTTCGGCTGATTCAGAAAATCTCGCCAGTTCAGGCGATTCAATTGGATAGATTTGAAGTTGAATTCCAACACTTTCCAATTGGGAAACTCGACGGTGTAGGTGTGCGGTTCTTCGCGATAAGGCTGGTCGAAGGAGAAGATGACGATTGGATAAATTCGCAGAAGAAACTTTTGGTGCAATCGTGCAAAGTAAAAGAAAATCCGTCGGGTGAAGTGGGATTCTGGGGACGCTTGGGCTTCGAGATGGAAAATGAAAACGGCATCTTCGCCCAGTTGTTTCACTTCCACGAGCAGATCGATAATCTTGTCTTCCCCTGCGGTGAGGTCGGCAAAGTATTCCTGCTGGAGGAACCGAATGGAGTCGGGGTCAATGGTTGCCCGCATCTCTGGCAAAAAGAGTTCGAGAAACTCCAGGAAAAAGGTCGAGATGAGTTCTTTGAACAAACGGTCGTGATCGATCGCATCATTACTACCCGTCATGACAAACCCTACAGAGAACCGACTCGATCATAAAGCATCGCGATCGTAAATTCCGTTGTCAATCTTGAGGCTGAATTTTACTAAATCGGGTCATCAAAGCACGACGACTTTGATATTCTGCCCGCAGTCCTTCAAAGCGTTCGGTAAATTCCACCGGAAGCTTCGCTGTTGCCGAAGGCAATCGCCCCTGATGTTTCGCCAAATCGCGCAAGTCCTTGAGCAAAGTAGTCGCTTCATCATAGTATTTTGGCTGCTTGCGATCGATCAGTTCCGTGACTTTTTGCCACATTTGGGCTTCCTTCGGTGCTAGGGCTTCTAACTCTCGAATTCGCTTTTCCTGCGCCGCATCCTGCTCTTTTCGCTGGCGCTGCGTTCTGAGTTGTTGAGCAGCGGTTCCCAAGTCAGAAAGCCGTCGATATCCGGGTGTCGATTCAGGCTGAGATCGCTCTACCCCCGCCAATTCCTGCAATCGCGTGATCAATTGCAAATCAACCTGTGATTCCCGTCGCACCAGTTTGAGCAGAAATTCCTGCTTCTCAGCCTCAGATAGTGCAGATAGCCAGTTTTCTAAAGGTTGTTCTGTTTTCGGTTCCTTCGGAGTTGCGCTTTGCGCTAAGCGCTGACGCACACTTGCTTGAGCCGCCACCGTCACCCAATCTGCATCGAGTCCAACCCATTCAATAAACGCTTTCAACGGCTCGGATAACTGTCCCAGATTAGGCGGAATAGCAGGCTCAACGGGATCGTCTTCTAAAACATAGCCAGCCAAGTTAGGAGCTACTCGCAACCAGGCGAGATACAACAAGCGCAAATCTCCCTGGAGCAGTTCATCGCGGAGCGGTAGCAAGCGCGAGAGCCACCCTTCCCCTGTCGTCCAAGGTCGCAAGCCCTCTTCATCACTGATTTCAACATCTAGCACCGTGTATTTCGGAGTGGTTGAAATTGTTATTGAATCTGGTAATTCGTAAGGCTGAAACCATTTAGGATCAGCGATCGCTTTCGGGAACCGAAACATCAGCCTCCAAGTACTCCAACTCGCAACATAAAACATGATGTCAAAGTAATCGGTTAAGACCTTTTCCGGATCACCTCGAAAATCTCCATAGTTGTAAACGAAGGTTGCCTGCGTTGAGGTGAGTTGAACCCGACTGGAGAGCTTTTTGATCTCTGCCTGCTCTTTCGCGGTGAGAATGCGATCAACCGTGCGAAATTCGTAATATTGGTACTCACTCATGGTCAATCCCCTCTACCTGACTTGGGAAATGTGATAATTATGTCCTCATATCCCTCAATATCAAAGGTGTGGAACTTGAATTGGCTGGAGATATCGCCGACCACTTTGTACTGAGCGGTGGTTCGCATCGTGAAATTCGTAATCAGGGAAATGCGATCGTTAGTTTGCTCCATTTGCACCGTAATGCTGCTTGGATGATCTGTGAGCCTAGCTGCTGCAAGTCTCAGGCTATCAAAATCCTCTTCTCGCGGCGGAGTTGAAACCACGATCGTGACTTCTACATTCATATCAGTTCAGTCCTAATTCTTGCATCGCTTTCCACAAATTGCTGCGTCGTCGATGCACTTCCCGCCATTGGGTGAGCAGCGTTTCATAGTTGCTAGGAGAAAGCTCCTTCAATGCTGCCATCCAGCGAGCTTGCGCTCCGTACTCAGAGCCTTTAGCAGCCTCTGGTCGGGGCACAAATGCTTTTAGATGAGTCTTCCAATAGTTCATCACCTGATCGAGTAAATCAGGAGGCGCATACTGTTTGAGATAGGCTTGTCGGGATGAATTACTCTCCATTGCAGACTCATTCGGACGAATCACGACTTCGTAGAACCAAGGATGTTGATGTTTTCCCTTGTTCTGAATTTCAATCAAATCTTTGGTCAACAGTTTCAGCACATCGTAGTTCTCGCCTAATTGCCGTTCATCGCCAGGAAGCTGAGACAGCCAATCGGTGATCGTTTGCTGAAACCAAGTTGCGCCCTTTTGGGGATCTGCAATACTGTCGATTAACCAGAGAACCCACCAAGTATCAAGACTTTTAGGTACGCCATAGAGTCTCCAAATTCTGGGTTTAGTTCTACGATCGACATAGTTGCGCCAGGATTGGAACAGCCCTTGATATGTGGAGTCCGAAAGCGGAGTATTAGTGAACGCTTGGAACATTGCTGACCAATCTGACCAATGCGCGATCGCGATCTGCTGAACGGCTAGGGCGTTCGATCGCTCAGTTTGATTTAATCCTGCCGCTACCTGTCGGTAGTAACCTAACAACTGACTTGCATTTTTCTGCTCTTCTGAATAAAGGAAGTTCACAGCCGCGATCAAGAGTGTTGCTTCGGGAGACCAGTCTACCTCCACTCGTTTGAAACTCAACAGCGCCTGAAGGGTTTCTTGAACAATGATCAAACTCTCGCTGTATTTTTGTTCTGCGAGTAAAGCTTCGAGAATGAGCAAGCCATTTTCCCAGCGTTGAGGAATCGTCTGACGTAGACTATCCAAATAGCGTTCTGGAGCATAGCGCTCGATGAGATGCAGATAGAGACGCTGCCAGGAAGAGTAAGTGGAATTTAATTCTTGCTGCCATTGATCTGTCTCTACATCAGTCAGCAGCCCGGTTAGAATACACCGCTGTTCCGATTCAGATAGCTGTGCGAAAAAATCAAAGATAGCATCCCGCTCCAGTTCTATCTGCTCAAATTGTAGTTCGCATTCTCGAATGTGTTGAGCAAACTGATAAGCATCCCAGTTCTGTTGATGAGCAGAGAGCCACTCCCATTGCAACAAGGCATTTGTCAAATGATGTTTCAACAACAGCCCATCTGTGATTTCCACCCAGTCTTCCAGACTAGAGGAGGCTTCTACTTCCACTTCCATCAGGGCTGAGACAAATCCATCACTTGGTGCAAACTCATGCTCAAATGCGGTGCGGAGGAGCGGCTGCATTTGAACAGCAATACCTTCTAGATCTTCCATCAAAGTTGTTGCATCGAAGTAGGGCGGTTCCCAATGTGCTTCTTGGACAATATATTTTCCGTCTTCTTGCGAAGCTTCACTGACGATTTTATTCCAAGCTTTCCAGAGGGTTGCCCAAGTTTGAGCCTGTTTTGCGATCGAAGTCGGTTGGCTGTCATCAGCTTGAGGCGGATCATCAGGAATCGGAGCTAGAATGCGCTGGATCGTTTGCTGCGTGTCTTCGGAAAGTTGAGCCAGCGATCGCGCCTGTAAGTCAGGCGGCAAGACCTCAAGTAGAACATTCAGGAGTTGAGCAATTTCCTGCTGCGTCAATGCACTTAGGATCTGCTGACCAGTATCGAGAGCTTTGGTAGGTTTCTTTTGTCTTGCCATCGCAGTTTCAGTCACTCCATTGCAATTAATCGCTCCTATCCCAAAACTCTAGCTCAAACTTAACCCCTCTCTTATCCTCTTCTCACTTCTTCACCTTTGCTACTCAAAATAAAAAAACAAAGAGTAATTCAAAAAATGAACTCGTTAATCAATATAAATAATGGTCTAGCGACGAAGAGAGGAACCATAAAGAAGGAGTTTCTTCAATGTCGTATTATTGCAATTCCAAAGAGCTTGCCAGAAAGCTTGCACTTGATCCAACTCATGGTGTGTCGGTCAAAGCCGTCAATCAGTTGAACGCACTTTACGGTGAGTATCGATCGCTCTGCTACGGCTTCCGAACTCTCGTCTGGCGTTACACTCGTCGTCGCTTGTTCTGGCTGCATCTACAAAATGGAGATTTAGTAGACTACGAAATTCCAGGCACACGCGGACGCAAAGATCTCTACACTGGAAAGTCTCTCTATCCAGAATATGAGCAACAACGGCTGTGGGAAGACATCTTCGCACCAGCTTGGGAAGGCGTGTCTGAGGTATTCGAGGAACAGTATCTCTCGCAACTCGAAAGTCGAGAAGATATCCTTGAAAGCCAAGCTGCGAATGCTCCCAAAGTTCTGAAGAAGCGGATTCAGAAGATTCTCAAAGATGCGATCGCACGTCACGATAAAGAAGTATCGCTCGGTGCTGCCTGTGTCATCGATCGAGCGAAGACAAGTTATCGAGTCGGTTCAGGACAACCTCCAACGACCCACAAGCTGACTGATCAAGAACGCTGTAATTTGATGCGAACTTACCTGCTGGCGATCAATCAAGAGCAGCTTGACCAGTATCAAGAACGTGCTGCCAATCAAGTTCATCTTGATCATGCAGATACGCTGCACGGACGCGGGCAACTCCCGAATGTGCCGGACTACCGACCAAAGGTGAAATCCTCGTTTGACCCAGAAGTGGTACGGCAGAAATTGCAAGCTCAACTGAGCCAACAAGCCGATCAACTTCTAGCGCAAAACGGCTCTTCAGAGTTGGTGACCGCTGCGATCGAGTAATCAATCGCAATTACAGCAAGTGCTAACGAAATTCCAACTCACTCAAGGCTGACTTCGGTCAGTCTTTTTTCTTTTGTTCGTTATTCTCCTACAAATTATGACAGACTTATTCACTTGGATTCAAACGAATGACATTAGTAGCCCAACTGGGCGATCGCTGCAATCTGCTACCTGCATTCCACAGGATCGGTTACTAAGGGAACTCTCAACCACTCGCTCTCAGCGCCAGAAAGTTAAGGATAGCATCGAAGCGATTCAACACTTAAAGCAACTGCAAGCCGAAAATCGCCCCGCTTCGATCGACGAACAAATGCGTCTATGTCTTCATCTAGGCGCTGGACTGAGTGCGGATCTCTTTGTTGACCCACCGAAATCAGAATGGGCGAAGCTGGCGGCTGAGTTAAGAGAGCTACTGTCTCCCGAAGAGTTCGATCGAATGCGAGGAACGATGACGACCGCTTACTATACGCCACCTGCGATCGCTCAGTGCATTTATGAAGGACTAACGCGGCTCGGCTGTGATGGTGGAGAGTGGCTAGAACCGACTGTTGGCACAGGTTTGTTCATTGGACTTACACCCGTCGATTGGTCGTGTCGTTGGACAGGGGTTGAAATTGATTCGATCAGTGGCAGCATTTGCCAGATGCTTTATCCAGAAACAAATGTTTACCTTCAAGCATTAGAGCGCACTCGACTCGCCGTTAATCATTTCGATGGATGTATCGGCAACGTTCCTTACTCAGAAGTTACGCCCTACGATCCACAGTTTGTGAATTGGTCACTCGATGGGTTGCACAACTATTGTTTGGCACGATCGATTCAGGCTGTTCGCCCTGGTGGAATCATCGCCGTTCTGACCTCCGTTGGAACGCTGCAATCTAAACGCGGACAGGCGTTTCGTGAACGAATTAGCAGTTTGGTGCGGCTGCTAGGAGCCTTTAAATTACCGATGACTGCCTTTCGCAGTTTCAGCCATACAGATGCACCGGCTGATCTGCTCTTTTTCCAAATCTTAGAGTCTGGAGAAGCCGGAAACGCTGAAGAATGGGTTGATTTAGTCGAAAGTCCCATCATCAATCCAGAAACACAAGAGCCGCTTTTACTGAATCGCTATTTTCAAACTCACCCGCACCATCTACTGGGTGAACTCGCAATCGATAAACTCTACGCCAGCCCTCGACTCTCACTCCAACCAACTCACTCGAATTTACCAAAAGTTTTAAGTCAAGCCCTGCGGGATCTGCCAGAAAGTATCTATCGATCGCGCCCTGTCCAAGTTTCAGTTAGCTCAGACGCGCGAGATTGCTTACCGATTCCGCCAGAACTGCAATCATCTGTCAAACCGTTCGCGTATATTTGGTATCGAGATCAACCTCATCAATGTCGTGACGGGCAACTTCATCGTGTTGAAGCGAAAGGGATGAAACGTAGGCGGCTGTGGTGGCTGATTCAAATTCGCGACGCAGTAAGACAAGTGCTAAATATTCAATGGGAGTCGGATGACGACCGCGAACTCGAACAAGCCCAACTGGTTCTTAACCAACGCTACGACGAATTTATCACGCAGTACGGCTGGCTACATTCTCAGGGCAATGAACTTGCGTTCGGAAATGATCCAGAGTATCCGCTATTGCTGGCTTTGGAAGTCTGGAATCCAGATCGTCCAGAAGAAACCGAGAAAGCAGATTTATTCTTCAAGCGCACCTTGGTTCGAGTGCCTGCGATCGACGAAGTGAAGACGGCAACCGAAGCTCTAGTTCACTCACTTGCCGATCGCGGAGCCGTTGATTTGGCGTACATGAGTGAGTTGTATCGTAAATCAGAAGCCGATATTGTTGGAGAACTTCAGCAGTCGGGAACGACACCGCTCATTTTCCGTGATCTCGATCTTGATCGATGGATTACTGCCGAAGAGTATTTAAGTGGTAACGTTCGTCTCAAATTGGAGCAAGCAGATAAGGCAGCACAACAATCTCCAGGTTACTTGATTAATGTTGAGGCACTTAAGCAGGTACAGCCAAAACCTCTGAAAGCAGGACAAATTTACGCTCGTCTTGGTTCTCCGTGGATTCCAGGCGATGTAGTCGAAGACTTCATTCGCGAAACTCTAGGAATTCAGGGATCAAGTCTATCCAAGCTGCTGAACGTCACTCATTCAATTCACAGTGCCCATTGGAAAGTGGAATATCGTGGCGCTGACAGCACCTTAATTTCTTCTCAGTATGGAACGAGCCGTGTTTCTGCGATTCGCTTGGTTGAGCTTGCTCTGAATCAGAAACTGCCTGTGGTGTATGACACGATCGACAAAGATACGCGAGTCAAAAATCGCGATGAAACTCGACGCGCATTGTTAAAGCAAGAACGACTAAAAGAACTCTTCAAGCGCTGGATTTGGCAAGACTGGAAGCGAGCGACACGACTCGTTGACATCTACAATCGCGACTTCAATTGTTTGCGGCGGCGACAATATGACGGCACTCATCTTAAAGGCAAGCTACAAGGCGTGTCAGCAACTTGGCTCGATCGTCTCTACAATCCGAAACGGGCTTATCAACTGAATGCGATTTGGCGAATTATTAGTAGCGGAAACACGCTGATTCAGTATCCGACAGGCTCCGGGAAGACTGCGATCGCGATCGTTGCTGCCCAAGAAATGCGCCATCACTACCAATGCAGTAAGCCTGCTTTAGTGGTTAAAGATCATCTCGTTCTTCAACAAGCAGCAGAAGCCGCACAAATCTATCCAGGATTGCGAATTCTCACCATCTCAACCCGCGATCTTGATTCTGCTAAAAAGCGTCAAGAACTCGTTTCTCGTGCTGCAACCGGAGAATGGGATTTTATTGTGATGTCGCAAACGGCATTCAAAATGTTGAAACTGCGAACCGAAACAATCGATTCAATTATTGCGAATGAAACTGATCGTGTTCGCAGTGAGAATTACAAACGCAAGCGTAGTGGGAAACGAGCAGCAAAACAGTTAGAGAAAAAGGTCGATCGCACAGAAGAGAAAATTCGAGAACACATCGATTCAGTCCAACGCGACAATACTGTTTATTGGGAAGATTTAGGCATTGATCTGCTACTCGTCGATGAAAGCCAGGACTATTTAGGCTTGGCAACTGAAACACAGATGCAGGGCGTGTTAGGCATTTCATCTTCTAACTCCGATCGCGCTTTAGATCTCTACTACAAAACCCAGTATTTAGCTCAACTACACGGACGCGATAAAGGTCTAGTTCTTCTAACGGCAACACCAATTCAGAACACACTCGGACAAAGTTGGGTGAACTTGGTTTATCTCTGCCCTCAAGTTCTTGAAGCTAGAGGGATTCGCCACTTTGACTCATTTATCTCAACGTTTGCTGAACCAAAAGTTTCTGCGGAGATTACCGCAGCAACAACACTTGAGATCAAGACGCGCTTATCCAGTTGGTCAAACCTGCCAGAGTTTCGAGAACTTTGGCTATTAGTCGCAGACATTGTTACTGAGTCACAACTCGATATTGAAAAGCCGAAGCCCAATTATCAAACGGCTGAAATTCCCGCAACAGCAGCACAACTGAAGTTTTTCGATTACATTGCAGCACGAGCGAAAAAACTTCAAGGGCGGCGATCCAAAACGGATAATTACCCATTGATTACCACTCACGTCAAACAAGGTGTCATTGATCTGCGCTGTTTACCAAGCTCAGTGTTACGCCAATTTCTAGATGATGCTGAAATTGCAGCCTTGGCAAACGAACACAGCAAGTTGGAGCAATTCATTGAAGATACTTATCAAACCTGGGTCGAAACACAGACAGAGCGATGTACTCAATTGCTGTTTGTCGATATTGGTCACGGGTTTATTCATCCGTATCTGAAGCGTCGTTTAATCGATCGTGGCATTCCAGAACACGAACTTGCCTTTGCTCAGGATGCTACAACCGACGAGCAGAAAGCTCAACTCTTCCGACGGGTGCGACAAGGTGATGTGAGAATTCTTTGCGGCAGTACACCGACGATCGGAGCCGGAACCCAAATTCCTGATCGCCTCAAGGTATTGCGGCATTTGGATTGCCCCCTTCGCCCGACCGAGCGTTGGCAGCGAGACGGGCGCATTCTCCGACCTGGCAATATGCACTCAGAGGTCGAAATCGTTTCCTACGTCACGACAGGTAAACCGTACCAGAATGAGGAGAATAAACAGATTCAAGGACTCTCACCGGATTCGTATCTGTACGAAGTCAATGTTCGTAAAGCTCGGTTTATCGAGGAAGGACTGTATCAGACTGATGATTCCATCAGAACGATCGAGGACATTGACGAAACGACACTCGACTTTAGCTTGCTAATGGCAACTGCAACCGGAGATCGACGATTGCTAGAAAAAGTAGAGTTGGACAATCAAATTCAAAAATTATTGATCGAAGAGCAAGATTGGCAAGGAACACAAATTGCGATCGCTCAACAACTCGATCAATTACCTCACCAAATCGAGAGCGTTCAACAAGCCCTCAATGCTTACCAACACGATGCACAAGCACTGATTCCAACGCAAGGAGAAGCTTTTCAACTGATGCTCAATCATTCCGAGATTCCCTACACTAAACGGAGCGAAGCTGCTCAAGCCTTACAAGATATTGCAACCGATCTAGTTCACAGTAGACGTGCTGCTAAACAAGCGAGCGGGACGTTTGCAGGATTTGAACTGTGGATTGAGCATGAACCTATCTTTCAGACTACTATCTTACGCCTGCAAGGAGAACGCAGCTATGAAACCGAAGTTCGAGAAACCGCAAAAGGAACACTCAGCGCCTTGGAGCATTGTCCGGATCAAATTGCAAAATTCATTCAAAACTGCCGTCAGAGTTTAGAAACGCTAACCGCAGAACTTGAACAAATCCGTCCGTTGTATGGTCAGTCCTTCGAGAAAACTGATGCTCTCAAAGCAGCTCTCGAACGACAAGAGCAACTGAATGAGGCTTTGGGACTAATGACCGAGGCTCAAATGGATGCAGTTGCTCTGGCTGCTTAGTTCACATTCAAATTCATGTCTTATTCTGGCGATCGCTATAGTCCTAACCTCAGTATCAACGACACGATTGTATGGCTGCTCGATCACGGTTATCCGCCGCTCCCGATCGCACCCTACCAAGATCCGCACCAGTATCCAAAACTGCCAATCATCCCAAACACTGAACCACTTCCCCGGTTCACTGGAAAAAATCCTTCCTATCTCAATTTCAATGGACAGCCGTGCCTCATCAAACATCAGGACTTTCAGCATCGCCTACCGAGTTCCAGCAAAATCAAACGATGGTTCTGCGACTGGAGAACCGGGATTGCCACAATGGGAGGATGGAATAATACGGTTTGGCTTGATTTCGATGTGCATCGATTTCAGTCGATCGAAGACTGTTGGACAATTCTGCAAGCTTACCTGGAGTTTGCACCTTGTCTCAAATCTACCTTTATCGAAATCAGCCAAAGCCAAGGGTGGCATCTTGGAGTGCGCTGCAATCCATTGCCCGATTTCTCTAACTTTGCTTTTCAACCAGAAGGCTTTCAAGCAGGTGAGCTAATCGGTGAAGGAAAAATTATTGTATTAGCACCGACTCAAGGAAAAAGTGGGCAATATCAATCGATTCAGAGAGTCATGCCGATTCAAATCGAATCACTCGACAGCATTAGCATCTTTGCTCGAACTCAACCAACGGGAGCCTCGCTGTTGAAGGCGATCGCACCTTCAACTAGCTCCGTATCATCTACCGATCGTCCAATCGCGATCGAACATCTAGTCTGTCAGCGAGTAAGATTTTTACTCCAACAATTGAACGAAATTCCAGTTGGACAGCGAAGTGATACGCTTTGCACGATCGCACGAGAAGTTTTCGGCTGGGAGAACTGGCTACAAAACTACCCCTACTGTTTAGCTCCATCGGCTGACATATTCTGTCAAACCGTCGGGCAGCAATTAGGGCTAGACGCAGCGCGGATTCAGCGCATTCTCAATAGCCAGTCTCACAACGTTTCGATTCGATATTCAATGCCTGCAATTCATCGACATCTCGGTGATGCAGGCTGCGATCGACAAGTTCAACAAGCCGTTCGTTTCTCATATTCATTATACCGAGGAAGATTCTCATGACTCAATCGACGAAGCGCAAATCAACTAAATCAACGACTGCTAAAACTAAACCAGTCGCAGCAGAAACGCCTCTTGTTGAAGCTCAATCAGCGTCTCTCGAAGGACGGCTTGCAACGGTACAGCAAGCAACCCTTTCAGAGCTAACACAGCTTGTTGTGAAAACAGTTCCGGCTCAGGGCACGAATCCAGAACTTAAATACCTCGTTATCGAAGCTTGCTCTGACACTCAGCAGCTCTTCTTGCAAGGATTTGACCTCAAAATGGGAATGCGGGTGTGTTTGCCTGCAAACGTCGTGCAGTCGGGCAAATTGCTCGTTCCTCCACTACAGTTTGCCAACTTGATCGAGAAAATGCCAAAAACAGCGATCACTCTGGAAGTTGTGCCTGGAGTATCTCAGCTTCGATTACTCAGCGCGATCGCGCAAAGCGAAATTCCCGCTAAACCTGCGACTCATTATCCAAAGCTGCCTGAACCCGATAGCACAGTCGAGCTTTACGAACTGAATGCGAGAGATCTACAACGAGCGATTCGAGCGATCGCGATGTGTGCTTCAAAAGATGAAAGTCAAACACCCCATCACGGTGTTCAAATCCAGCTATGGAAACAATCCGAGCAAACTTGTTTCAGCTTGTGCGCTGCGGACGGTCATGTTCTGGGTCTGTATCAAACGACTACACCAGAACAAGAAGCACCAGATTTTGATTGCATTGTTCGAGCCGATGCTCTGGTAAAACTCTCTGAGCTTTTAGATCTCAATGTCAGCGAAACGGTTGCGATCGAGCTTGAAAAATCTGAACAATCGCCCACGTCGATTATCCGCTTTCGCTACGGTGAGAACGCGACACATCACTGCATGACCGTTCGAGTACTCGAAGGAAAATTTTCAAACTATCGAAACATTTTGAGCAATCTGAGACAGCAAGTACAAACTACGGTCACGGTTGATCAAAATCAACTGATCGGTTGTTTAGATCGCCATTTAGTCATGGTCACAAGCATCAACACACGAGTGGTTAAATTTACGGCAACTCCAACCGGACTCGATACGGAAAGCAAATCTGCCAATGGTGGTCACTGCGAATCGATCTCTGGGCAAATCAATGGAGCTTCTTTGACCACACACCTCAATGCAGCTAACCTTCAGCGAGTGATCCAAAGACTCAATCACACCGAAGCCAAGCTTCACATCGTTGGTGAAAAATCGCCGCTTCTGGTTGCTGCACCTGATAGCTCTGATCATCAGCCAAGTTTGTCATTTCTACTGATGCCAGTCGAAATCTAGCAACTATCCTTGGATGTCCTATGACTCCTAACTTCAGCACAATTCGAGATTACTTGAATCAAATTGGTCAATATCCGCTACTGACAGGCGACGAAGAGCAAGAATACGGCACTCAGATTCAGCAGATGATGGCGATCGTCACTCGAAAGCAAGCTCTCGCTCAATCGCTCGATCGCGAACCAACGCTGGATGAGTTATCTCAGGCACTGCAAATTTCTACTGCTGAGATTCAAGCAACTCTACGACGAGGCAATCGGGCTAAGTCGAAAATGATTCAGCACAACTTACGCCTTGTGGTATCGGTTATCAAGAAACGCCGCATACATTACAGCACAGAGGATTTCTTGGACTTGATGCAAGCTGGCAGTATTGGACTCGATCGCGCCGCAGAGAAGTTTAACCCGAAGCTGGGATATAAATTCTCAACCTATGCAACTTGGTGGGTTCGCCAGTTCATTGCTCGTGAGGTGATGGATAACGGGCGTTCTGTTCGTATTCCAGTTCACCTCCATGAAAAATGGTATCGGATGCACAAAGTTCATCGACAGTTAACAATTCGCCTCAGTCGTAGTCCAACGCGAGAGGAATTCGCTACTGAACTCGAAATATCTGTTGAGCAATTACACAAGCTACAGGAAACGTTTCGATCGATTGATTCTCTCGATCGTCCAATCAACTCTGATTCGGATGATCCGTTGATTAATTTCATTGATGAGCAAGTAGACACACTAGGCTGTGAAACACCCGCAGAATTAGTCGATCGAACTCTTTTACGCAACACAATCGAGCAAGCACTTGGAGGCTTAACCCAAAAGCAGCAAATTGTAATGCGACTACGATTCGGGCTAGAGGGTGATCCGATGACACTTGAACAAATCGGTCAAATTCTCAATTTAACTCGTGAACGCATTCGTCAAATTGAATCAAAAGCCAAGAAGATTCTCCAACGTAATCCAAATCTTCGACAGTACATTCCTGATGAATAGGATCTTTCAACATCTATGACTTCTCCCACAGATGACTCGATCTTGTCCACTGAACAAGATGCTAATGATTCGAGAGAACCAACAACTTCAGCCGAGCCTGAAGATACGACTGCCAACGAGTTTGTCCCGCCATTGCTGCTATTTCTCACCTTCACGCTCCTGCCCGATGACCAAAATCCAGATGGACGACTGATTCTCCCTGGAATTCACAGTCCTGATGAAGTTGCTCATTTGCTTCCGATGTTTCGGGAAACTCAGTTGGGTGAAGTGCAATCGCGTCTCCCCAATTGGATTACCGAGTACGAGCAAGTTCTAGCTCAACGCCAAATCGAGCGAGCAAAAGCTGAAGCTGCAAAACCCAAACTCGACACAACTGCCAAATCGAAAACTTCCATGAATCAACGCCCTGCTCATGTCGAATCAACGTCAAAGCCAACCACAACGAAAGAAGTGAGAGGTACACAACGCAGTTTGTTCGATTTGTCTTCTTGAACTTTACCCATTAATCTATGACGACACCTAACGAATCTACAGAAGCAACGATCGCAGTGTTCTACGATGGCGATCGACCTGCCATTCAGGTTCCTGTTGCGATCGCTGACAACGACGAAGCCCTCAAAAGCACACTTAGCGCCTACGGAATTGCTAGTGCGCGAACAGCAAAAGTTCAGCGCAACGATGACGGCTCGATTACTCTGATCAAGCAAGCTGGACAAAATGGAGCATCACTAACTTCCATTCGACAGATTTTAGAAGATGCACCTGCTCATCAAAATCCAGCGATCGCGCTCTACCTTCAATTGCGCTACCAAGACTGGCAGAATGCTCTCACCCCTGAATCGTTAATTATGATTCAAGAACCGATTCGCCAAGCGATGCAGGAAGGCGAGATCGAGCAGCGAAGCATTCAAACTGCTCTGTCTCAGCTTGATCGGAGAGGTTCTTTACCTCTATCTAAACCATTCGCGTGCTTCTAAGTCATGACGTATCCACCGACCGCAGTCCAGACTGTTCTTCCTGTCCTGCCGATTCCGTCATTGTCTGGGCGCGAACTTGACTGGCTGAAGGGCATGATTGTTGATCCAAACATTGCCCTCAGCTACCTCGAAACGATTGAACTCCACCTCACACTACGCGATCTCTATCGGCACTTATTTCCATTTGAGTTTCATCTCAGCACTGCAAGTCGCCATTGGGAAGCGGAACAACATAGCGAAGAAGAACTAGAGTTTTTCGATCTAATCCACGATCGACTCTTTTACCTGCCAATTGACGGGGATGAGAGTCTCTGTGCTGGCATTCCTGTTTATTCAATTACTCCTGATTTTTGGTACGAAGAGTATGAATGGGATGAGCTTGATGTATTGGATAAACTCTTACTAGGGCTGTCTGAGCAAGCAAATTGGGAAAGGGTTGAAGAAGCATTCTTCACAGTTTCGCTTCCGACACCCATCTTACCTAGCAGAATTGACTGGCACTTATTTGAGCAGAACTGCGAGGCAATGCCCGTTCCATTGAATTATTTTCATATTGCAGTTCAAATATTCGATCGAGAAACGCACAATCCATTTATCGACAACCGCAACTATCAATACATGGATCTTTGGACTTGGAGTGTAGAAGCGATCGAGGAATTGACCCAGCATTACCAGAAAGCAATTCACCTTCAGCAAAAAGTTCAGGTTCTAGTCGATTGGCTCACCAACAGCCCGCATCGAATCATTCAGGTAATAGAACTCTGGAATCGCTCGGTAAAGCCAACTCGATCAAAACCTAGCATCAAAATTATCGACTCGTCCCAACTTAGTCAAAACTGGGCGGTAAGGCGCAACTGAAGCTCAACATCTTAATTATGACTATCTCATCGACTCTACTTTCTGAATTGCTAACCGATCCACCTCGTCCTCTGATTCATGCTCAAGCAGAAATCATTTTTGCTGACGATCAACTGTTCTATCATCATCGCGGGCAGAAAGGCGAACATCACTACAAAGTTATCAGTCCAGCATCAGTTAAGCTTGCATTTGATCGTCAAGAAGATGATAGCGGCTGGCTTCCCGCTAACACAGTGAGGCTCGGAAAGAATGGTGACAAGCAGTGGATTATTCAAGTACATCCGCCTCAACGCTACACCCTCACTTTAATCACAAACCCGCATTTCCATCCGATCGATCAAGAGCGCGTCACTCTGACGCTCCCGCTACCTGGATTTATTGTGCTTGCGATCGATGCCCAAGTTTTCATGTGGGCGATCAAGCAAGCCTTTGAACCAGCGATCGCACTCTTCCAACCGCCATTGCCTAACGTATCAAGCAGTGGACTGCTCTGCTTCGGGCAGAATGAAAAGCCTCTAGCAAGTTCGCAGACCATCGATCACATTTGGCAAACCTGGTGGGAGGGATTATTTAACAGTCATCAGACGAACGGTAAATCAAAGCGGTTTGAACAAGACATTCGCTGGCAGTTATGGAAGGTTGCCAACTCGAAAAAGCGCAGCTATCCATTGAGCGATTTGCGCCCCTGTAGCTGGAAAACTTGCGAAGAGGCTTGTCGTGCCATCCTCAATCCCTCTCCCTACAATTCATGGTAACTATGACACAACCTTTGATCGGCTATCACTTTATCAATCAAGATAGCCTTCCTCAACAATGCGGCACTGTTCGAGATTATTTGATTGGAAGTAACGGCATTTTCGTTCGGGCTGAACGACCCGACTTTAGTGCGATCATTCCAGTTCAGTCACTTTCGCTTCCGGGTCTTGCATTAGTTACGCCTCGACTGACGCTGCGTCGTCCGCGTGTTGGTGCAAATTTAGTAACTCAAATGATTGCCGTCGCGCAAACTCCCCAGCCCTTCGTTGAAACCCTATTTTATCTGCAATGGCAAGAAGATTGGCAACTGATCGTTCCTTCTCAATTACAAACTCAAAGCTCAGTTCAACCGATTCTCTCCCAAACATCAAATAATTGCTATCAAACCGCCACGATCGAAGTTCACAGCCATCCTCCGAATGCGACGGAGTTCTCAGCCGAGGATAGCAAGATCGCTACAGGCTTTCGGATTTTTGCCATTTTGACCCATCTAGATACGGCTCCTAAGCTCATCACTCGTGTGGGAATTGATGGCATATTCTGGTCAATTCCGACCGATTGGGTTTTCGATGTTCCTTCGTTTGAGACGGTCAATCATGCAAACCGTTAACACAGATTACCTGGATGCTAAACCGATCTGGCTCGGTGAATTCGATCAAGTTTTATTTGTTTTGGTCGGTTGTGGTGGCAATGGATCATATATGGCAGAAACGATCGCTCGGTTTTGCCGATTACTCATTCAGCAAGGTAAACGCGCTCAAGCTCTATTTTTTGATCCGCAGACTGTCGAAGTCAAAAACATTCCTAGACAGCGCTTCAGTGATGCCGAAATTGGACTCAATAAAGCTCAGTCGCTGGCGGCTCGTTACTCGTTGCTTTGGGGAGTAGACATCTGTGCTTACCCAAAGGTTTTTCAGCCTGATTTGCTCCACAGTCACTATAACTGGCTCACTCTGATAATAGGTTGTGTGGATGATGGACCTGCTCGAAATGCGATCGCGCAATCTCTCGAACAAAACTCACCCGCTCAACTCCCGAAACGCTGGTGGCTAGATTTAGGCAATCACCGGGAATCAGGACAAGTCTTACTCGGCAGTGCCCCAACATCGAAGCATTTTAGCTGGGCATTTCAAACCCCCTCACATTGTCTCACCCTACCCTCTCCCGCCCTGGTGCATCCTGAGATTCTTCTGCCTAGACCCGATCAGCTCGTCAATGCGCCCATGAGTTGCGCTGAAATTGCGATGCTGAACGCCCAGTCACAAACTGTAAACGGAATGTGTGCCGCGATCGCATCTGACTACCTCAATCGGCTGTTATTTGGTCAATTGAAGAAATGGGCAACCTATTTTGATTTGGAAGCAGGAACCACTCAAACGCGATACACGTCGCCGCAAGCGATCGCAAAATTTGCAGAACCATAGGTAAACCAATGCCAAGTTACTATTTCTACGGCAACGATGAGTTTGCGATCGAGCAAGCCGTTCATACCCTGAAGCAGTCGCTCAAGCTTAATTCTCTCATTAGTTTCACCGTTCAGGATGCGAAAGAAAGTGAGTTGAACCGAATCCTCGAATCAGCTTTAACCGTACCTTTTGATTCAGGTAATCGCTTCATTTGGCTACAAAATCCTCTTGCTATTTCCACTAACCATTCTCTCTACCCGCTACTGGAAGCAGTTCTAGCCGCACCATTAAGCGCAACCCATCTTGTCTTTAGCAGTCCTGCCCCTCCGACTCAGTTGTTCAAACGATGTACTCAAATCAGCAAATTCGATCGCCTCCCGCCCTGGAAAACTGACCAACTCCACCAATGGATTCAAAACACTGCCCATGAATACGGTTTAAGGCTTCGCTCAGATTCGATTCAAGTTCTTCAGCAAGCGATCGGGAACGATTCTCGCGCTTTACATCATGCACTCGAAAAGCTCGTTCTCTACAGTAATGGAGACGAATCTCAACTAACTCCGGCTGTCGTTGGGGATCTGATTACTTCAACGACAGCGACTGCCCTCGACCTTGCTCAGGCTCTGATTGAAGGCAATCAGGAGAAAGCTTTGCGGTTGTTCGCTCAATTAATGAGTCTGAATGAACCTGTGCTTAAAATTCTTCGGACATTATCAAATCGCTTTCGACTGTGGCTTTGTGTGCGATCGCTTCTTGAAGCAGGAATGCAAGATCAGGGTGAAATTGCTCGGATTGCTGAAATTCGGAATCCAAACCAAGTCTATTTTCTGCGGCAGACACTCAGAAATACAACAAGCGATCGTTTGGGCGATGGTTTGCGTGCAATTTTACAAGCAGAGTTTGAAATCAAGTCGAGTTCTAGTAGCCAACAGGACATCCTGAATCTGCTTGTGCTCAAACTTTGTTCAGAAAACACCGTCAAGATCGATAAGAGTAGCTGATCAACAGCCTTAACATAGTAAAAACCTTAAATGGTTCTGAGCTAAAAAGCGAATCACCAGTACAATAACGTTCAACCACCGCAAAAGTACTGTAAGGATAGTTCATCAATGGCACTTTCAATTTTAACCGACAACACCAGAGCGAAACTCGAAGAGGAGAGATCGCGCTTGATCAATGAGCGGGACACAATCATTCAAGCCGCTGTCACACAAGCAACCGTTGAGTTTGACCAGACGCTACAAACGCTCAATCAGTTGTTGGGCGATTCTGCTCCTGCTACAACGGAAAGTCAACCTGCAAAGGCTCCGACTCCTCTGAAAAAAGCGGCTCCCGCTGCATCCGAAAAAGGAAAGACAACAAAGCAAGCAGCGATCGAGGAGAAGCCGACTGAACCAACGTCTAAAACCGCTGCAAAAGGAAAGAAACAGCCTGAAAGTAAAGCTTCTAAATCAGCGGCTCCTACACAACCCTTACCGCTCAAGCAAGAATTCAAATCGATGACTCCAACCGAGGCAGTTAAACAAGTCATGGGGGCTGGCAAACCGCTGACAACGGACGATGTAATTCAAACGCTTTATCAGTCGGTGAAAGAGGCAAATTTGGCAACCGCCCGCAAAACGATCGCACTGATCCTGGGGCGCGGAACTCACCAAGGTGTGTATGAGAAAGTGGGGGAGAATCCTTCTCGCTATCAACTCAAAGCGTAGAGTCAAAGGTGCGCTACCAGATAACGCACCTCAATCATCAGCATTGAGCTTAGTTGAACCAAGCCGCGAAGCCAAAGAATCGTCCGCCGAAGACTGACAGCAGTTGTTGCCAAACGTTGGCATCGGTCTGTTTACCCAGTTCCAGATAAGGTGCAGGCGCAGTTCCTTGTACCCATAGCACCAAATCAAACGGTTGCGGCTGAACGAACACTTTGTTCAAGTTAATTCCCCGAACTTCGCGAGAACGCCAAAATGGAACGAGTTTTTTACCTGATAGAAGCTGTTCCGATTCTCCAACAGAACTCAGCCAGCTATCGATCATCGCTTGCGTCACCATCGCATTCGGAATCACACTCTTCTGTCTGGGGTTGGGGAGCCATTCTCGATCGTTATCCGTTTCCGCCAGAATCAGCTTCCAAGATTCACGACTGAGAGCAAGCGTAGATTGAAGATGTTGCAGTGCGTTGGTTAACCGTTGTGGTTCTGATACTGGAAAGTTAATCAAGTGAATGAACGCCACAATGTCCACTAAATCGAGGTTATCGCTAAGCTGAAAGACTTTGCGCCCTTCTGCTAAGAACGGATAAGGAGTCTGTGGCTTCGTGAACATCAGGTGTGCAGTCGCGTTGAACAATTGCCGCTCATCGTAGGCAAGCACCGTTTCTGCGATCGCGCTAATCAAATTACAATAGCCGCGCAACCAAGCGACATCACCTGCATCAAAATTGATTGTGAATGCTTTTGCGGCTTGTTCCGTTGCACGAATGCCGCTAATGCGAGTAAAGACATTCCAGAACGATTCGGTGGCATCGAGTTTGCCGTCGCCGTTGAAATCCATCCGAACGAGTCCAATCCGAATCGGCACTTTCAGGGTGCGATCCTGAATCGGATCGAGTGTCGATCGTACTTTGCTCAAATCCGTCAGCAAAGTTTGCAAAATCTGGCGGGTGTCTTCATAAGTAACAGGCTGAGGTTTTGGATTATTTGGTACAGGGAGCCGCAAAATCGGCAGCAAGCCAGTGAAGGTATTTTGGCGTAATCCGTAGCGATAGAGCGATTGCATCAATCGTTCGGTGCCGTCCATCAGTTGTAAGACACCGAGACTAAAACGAGCGCGGTCGTCTTGAGGCGATTGATTCAGTTTGCTGAGAAATGCTGCCTCACCCGCTTGAAACTGATCGTTGACCAGGTAAGACTCCAAGTTGGGTGTCGCGGATTGAACACGAGAAGCAAATGGAAACAATAGAGTGAACAGAACTAAGGTGAAACAAAGAAAGGCTCGCATACAGGTGGATCAGGCAGTGTGAGAAGCAAAGCTGCCTGTGGATACCCGCGATTTTCGGATGAAAACGGAAAACAGCCACAAATCAATGTGCCTCTAATCAAGCTGGCTCACGGCGGTTTGATACGCGGTATAAACCTCATTGCTGAAGCACGCAAATATGACTTTCTCGATCGTTGCACCCGCCGCATTCGCATCCTGCTCGTTCAGAAAATTCAACGTTTCCCGCAGCGCGATCGTACAGGCTTGACCAATCGGATACGCATAAATTCCACAACTGATTGCCGGAACCGCGATCGTTTTGATGGAGTTTTGAACGGCTAACTTCAGGCTCTCCGCGTAGCAAGATGCGAGTAGCTTTGGTTCACCCTTGTTTCCACCTTGCCAAACAGGACCGACTGTGTGAATCACGAACTTAGCGGGCAGACGATAACCTTTCGTGATTTTCGCTTGTCCAGTTTTACATCCTTTGAGCATTCGACATTCTTCGACCAGTTCTGAACCTGCGGCGCGATGAATGGCTCCGTCTACACCGCCTCCGCCCAACAGAGAAGTATTTGCCGCATTTACGATCGCATCAACTTGAAGTTTCGTAATATCTGCAAGCGTAATTTCAATTCTGTCAAGCACAGTCATCTTACTTTCCACCATTATCAATCCATCTCCCAGTTATAACCAAGATTGAGAGAATAGAAAAAGTATATAGTTCAAATGTATTGATTTATCTGAACGATAAAGGTATTCTTAAAAATAGAAAAATCAAAAATAAAATCTGCACAGCAGCAGTGCGATGTGTTTCAGGATTTAGCCATGCTAATTCTCGATCAACCCTCGCAAACTCAACTTGTTGCAGAGTCACAGTCTGTTTCGACTTCAAAGACTTCCAAAGCACCAACTGGATTCACGATTCGCACGATCGAGCGAGATTTACGTCTCTTTTCTGAGGAGCGGATGTATTACGCAGAAATCAAAATTTGTGGCGGTGACTCGCGGGTGGCAGTGATCGATGTCGAAGATTTTGCGCCACCGCAAGAAGTCTTAGCAGCGTGGAGAGCGTTAGGGCGAAAAGTTCAGCCGCCACAGATCAAAGTTTTTCAAGAACTGAAGCAGGCGATCGACGAACTGACCGAAGAACGGCGCAAAATCTATACCGAATGCACGATCGACCTCTTGCCATACCGTGCAATTCCTGGTTCTTGCTTTGGGCATTTTATTGAGCGATATCAGGCACTCCAAGCCTTGAGTACGGAAAAGCTCAATCAGGTTCTAGCAGCCTATCGAACCTCAAAAGAGCGATGGTTGCGCGACGAAATTCAACCGATGATTGCAGCCGGACAGTTTTCGAGTGAACTCACTCAGCGTCGGCTCGAAGTGTACGAACGGCGTTATCCCAAACTTGAGAAGATTCAGCAGCGATTTGGCATTCAACTCAAAGGTCCATTTCGCCTCGAAAGCTTTCAAGAAGCACTGCAACGAGATTCAGAACTTCAGCGATTAGAGCTTGAACGTTCACAAACACAGCTAATGCTGACACAAGCACAAGCAGAACAAGAAAAAACTGAAGCTGAAGTCAAGGCGACACAAGCCCAAGCACACGCTGAATTGATTGCGTTGCAGCAAGCTTATCAATATCAACAGCAACAAATCAGAAGTGCGATCGACCAAAAAATCGTAGAACTGCGTGAGCAAATTCTCAAACTATTAGTTCACAACCTGCGAAAGCTGCTGAACAAAGATTACTGCCCAGGAAAATTGCCCAAAGGCTTGAACCAGCAGTTTCAAAGTTTGGCAGAGAGTGCGGCTGTGCTATCTCAGCATGATCAATCACTCGCGGAGGTACTCATCAACTTGAATCAGGTGCAATCGACAGCTACAAGCCAGCAGTCTGAGCATGAAACTTTGCGATCGCAGGCTTCAACGCTACTGGCTGATTTGGAAAAACAGCTACAAATTCCTGACTTGGATCGACTCGAAGCCGATGGCATTGATCGATCCGATTGGGTGGTTTTCGAGTAATGAAAATACTGGAGGAACTATGAGTCACTTTGCAACGATTACGACACAACTGAACAATCGAGAAGCTCTGATCGAAGGGCTGAAAACCTTGCTGATTGAGAGAGGCATTATCGCAGAGGTGGAGGTACACGAGCAGCCTGTGAAGTTGATCAGTGACTACGATCGACGCAGCCAAGCTGAAGCTGAAATTATCATTCGTCGTCATCACCTTCATACTCCCCAGCGCAAATCTCAGCTAGACGTTGGCTTTCGATGGGATGTTCGCCAAAACTGCTTTGTGCTAGTCGCAGACGCTTGGGATTTCAATCAAAATGCACTCGGTTTTGCTTTCCCTCGAACTCAGCGGCAGCACCGAACGTTATCCCCGATCGAACATTTCAACGAGGAAGTTCAGTTCTACCACGATGAAGCAGTGATTCAGCGCGACTATCCGGTGCATCTTTGGAACCGCGAAGATGTTGTTCTCGATGATGGCTCGATCGAAACGACACTCACCCAAATTGTTTCGATTTCAGATGCGACGGTCAGTGCAGCCTGGTAAGCAATCAATGGAGGTAACAATGTCTCAGATCAAAATTGTTCGCAAACGGGGACAGACCATGAAAGTTGAAGTCGTCGGGCATCAAGGGGAAAGCTGCACTCAGCTTACAAAAGCGCTCACACAATTGGGTGCAAGCGAAGTTGAACTGAAGCCTGAATATCATGAACAGCCTGTCCAAATTCAAACTGATATTTCTCTAGGAGGTCTGTAGATTATGGCATTCGATGTCGCGCAACTAAAGCTGTATTTCAACGCCAAAATGTCTACGATCGCGATCGATACCCGTACTGCGTCGGAGCCAGATTTGATTTTACGATCGCTTGTCACGGAGTATGCCGTACCGAAGAACTTACAGGTACTCCACTGGGATGCGTCGCTGGGTGTGAGTGGACTTGAAACGCTGACTCCGCAGTACAAAGGCAAACAACTTATTGGAGTGGTTGCCGTCCCAGGCGTGAAAATCGCGACGAATCTGCACATGGTTGAAGCGGTGTTGCGCTACATCGAATCTGCTTGTCAAACTCAGGCAAAAGGTGAATCCGATCAACAATCGCGCCCGACCTTGTTTGTGCTGCGAGATCTCTATCGCTACATTGCGGCTCGTGACTCGAATCCCGCTTTTGTGCGGTTAGCAGTGCGCGTGTTTAATTTGCTCAAGCGATCGCAAAACTCTTTGATCATTCTGCATGACGGTTCGCGAACACCGCCGATTTTTCAAGATTTGGTGGTCGATATGCAAAATCCACTACCATTAGCAACCGAAGCCGAAGCAATCTTTGAACATAGACTTAAAGCTCTTCAGCGTAGTGCCAAGGCTCAATCTCAATCATTTGAGGTCAATTTGTCCGAGGACGATCGCAAACGATTAATTCGAGCATTGCTTGGCATGACTCCTGAAGGCATGGATGACGCGATTCAACTGGTTGCTATCAAGCGTAAACGACTCGAAGCACAGTCGATCGACGACATTCTCGAAATCAAAAAGCAGCAGTTCGCAGCAAGAGGAATTCAATACGCGAAAGCACCAGATGTTCCAGTTAAAGGAATGCCTGTGCTGCAATCATGGGCAGTTACACAAGCTGCATTACTCGAACCCGAAGCACAAGAAAGCTGGAATTTACCCTTTCCGCGAGGCGTTCTACTTGTGGGCTATGGTGGCACGGGTAAAACACTGGGTATTAAATGTCTTGCAAAAGAATGGGGACTGCCGATTCTAATTCTCGATACGAGTAAGTTGGTGCAAAAGGAATTGGGTGCATCTGAGGAAAATCTCAGACAAACGATCGCAGCAGCCGAAGCAATGGCTCCCTCAATTCTATTCATTGATGAAATGGACAAAATGTTCGACGGTGGCAGCGGGAGTGAGTCCGATGGCGGTACAACCAAGCGGATGTTTGGCTACTTTTTGCAGTGGTTCCAAGAACATACTTCGGCGGTCTTCGTGGCGGCAACTGCAAACCGTCCTGGGTGTTTCAAACCTGAACTCTTACGCCGATTTTCTGAGGTCTACCACGTTCCCTTACCAAATTTAGCGGCTCGGCGCGAGATTTTCCAGGTTCAGATGCAGCGATATAAGCTTCTTAGCTTTGATGCCGACCTCGAAAGTCCAGCCGTTCAAGCCTTAATCGAACCGCTTGCTCGCCACACCGATCGCTATACCGGAAGCGAAATTCATGACATTGTGTTTGCTTGTGCGGCTCAGGCATACGCTCAACGCCGACCCGGACAGGTGACGATCGAAAACCTACACGCACAAATTGATCGCAAGCCACCGCGATCTCTCGGTGATGCTGAAGAACTCACAGCCTTAGATCGTTGGGCGCGAAACGGACAAGCGCTATGTGTCGCACCAGAAACTGAGGAGCAAATTGAAAGCGATCGCACTGTCGTTTGGGAAGAAAATTAGGAGCCGATCATGTGTATTTGCGTGAATTGCCAACTTGTCGATCGCTGCATTACCTATCATCAAGTCGAAACCAGTCACCAAGAAGTTCATCGAAATCAATCTCCCGATTTTCAGCCGCGTCAGCCTCAAATCAGAGTCCATCGCCAAACTGAGCAGATGGAATTCGATGTTGTGAATTGCGGCAGTTTCCAGGCACAAGAAAAATTTTCAAACGTTTGAGGAAATTCGTCATGACTTCTGATCAGTTTCCAGATCTTTCGAGTGCAATCGCCTCAGTTCATCTGATTTGCGTAGACAGCCGCAGCAATCACAATAAATTCTGGCAAGGCTATGTTTTACCCGATGGCACAGTCTTCGCGAAATATGGACGAGTGAACTACAAGGGACAAACCCACTCCTACGCCTGCGCCAATGTCGTAAAGGCACAAACGAAATTACAACAAATTGTGCGTGACAAAAAAGCGAAGGGCTACATGGAGGCAGAAGTCGATCGCACTTCCGATCAATCCCTCAATTTTGAAATTCTCGGCAACCGCGCCAAATTGATCAAAGCGCAAATTCAGCAACTCGAAATCGATGCCGCGATCGTTCACGAACAGACCTCAGTTCGATTCAATCCAGAGAAAGGGCAGTACCAAACTGGATTAGGTGCAGTGTCTCATCAAACGGTGGCTCACGCTCAAACCGCCCTCGATCGCGTCTTGTATGCTCAAGGATCACGAAACCGACAAGACTTAGCTCAGGCGGTTGAGGCTTATTTACGCTTGATCCCGTTGCCTGTTGGTATGTCGCTGAATCCCACAGCATTAATCGGAAACGTGACTCAGGTTCAAACTCAGCGGCAAGTTCTAGAAACGCTGAAAACAGGACTCGATCGCATTGCTGAGATTCGCGGACAAATCCAAGCAGCACTTTCCGCCCAAGCGTTTGAACAGATAGAGAGATCGTTCTGGATGAACTGGGGTGAGACAGAAGAATCTGAAATCGATTTCGATTTCAGTGATACGCGATCAGACTGCGTTCTTTGGGATTAAATAAAAAATTTAAGCAATCCTAGGGATCGTTGTTGGTAGATCACTAAACGGGACTTTGACTGCTGCTGCAAACGCTTCCCACTGGTGAATTGAAAGGGATGGAGTCACTAGGTCTTTCTCCCATTTCCGAACGGTAGACGATGAAATTCCAATCTTGACTGCCAACTGTTCCTGTGACAATCCAGCGTCTTCTCTCATCTGTCTAATCAAGTGCCCGGTTGTTATCATGACCCACTCGAATCTGTAAAACCCCGCCAAGAATACTCATGCCGGGTTCTGAGACTATCTCACGATTATCCACCGTTTTCCTAATTTCTGCCAAACACTCTCTTAAAGAAAATTTTTGAAGCCCAATTTTTTGCGCTTTTTCTTGACCCCACGAACTAATTTGGGCGTGATCCACCACCTGCTGATCAGATCTACTGTGACAATGTGGCGATGGATCAGAACAGGTTATCCAACCATTATTTAATCACGACATTCCACCACGGAACATCCGCACATTATACTGGCGCGATGAGTCTGCTTAACGTTGACATTCTTATTTAGAGACTTAAGCGAGACTTACAAGACGAAAGGCGACCTTCATCTAAACTCATTGCATCAAGAGAAGCAAACAGAGGCTCCAATGGATTTCTTAGCAATTTGTCTTGGCACTCTATGCCAATTGCTAACCATCACATACAGCAGATTTGGGCGCGAAAAGCCGTTCACATCTTGAAATTCTAGGCAAGCCGTCCGATCGCCTTCGCTCTCCATTCTCCTTGCTGTTGCGAATCACAATTTCATAAAATACTCCAAGTCTTGGTAATCAAATATGCCTGAAGCTCCTGAAAACAATTCATCAGATTCAACCCCTAACCTGTACCAGACAGTTTTAGCGGAGGTGAGTGACCTACTTGAATCCGCGCGTCGTGAGGCTGCAAAAACGGTAAACACTCTCATGACTGCCACTTATTGGGAACTGGGACGGCGGATTGTTGAACTGGAGCAACAGGGCGCTGAACGAGCGGAATATGGCAAGCAGATTGTTGATCGCCTCGCCCAGGATTTATCGCCAAAATTTGGACGAGGTTTCAAGAAGAGCAATTTGTTTCAGATGAGAGCGTTCTACCTCACCTACCCAGATGCAGCACAACCCTTGTCTGAAGAGGCGACTAACATTTTCCAAACACTGTCTGGAAAATTCCCGCTGCCTTGGTCTCATTATGTAAAGTTGCTCTCAGTCAAAAATCCAGAAGCGAGAGCGTTTTATGAGGCAGAAGCATTGAGAGGTGGCTGGTCGGTGCGGCAATTAGATCGGCAAGTCTCAACCCAATTCTACGAGCGGACGCTGCTATCGCGGAACAAAGCAGCCATGCTTGAAAAATCATCACAGTCTGGTGAAGGAGAAGCCATTAGACCAGAGGATGAACTGAAAGATCCATTCGTTTTGGAAGTGCGCCGTGACATTTGGAATGACATCCTTGGCACAGCCAAGAGAACACTTGGGAGGTGGTGTCTAAGCTGACCAATCTACCTGGAGCCGAAAGGTAAAGGGGAAAGCAGCATATTGGTAAAGCGGTGAGCGGAGATAAAATGCCCAAACCACTGCACCGCGAAGCTTGTGAAGCAAGGTAAAGGCTGGATTGCTTGAACTCTAGTCCCAACTAGACCAAACGTAGTCTCGTCGGAACGGCATTTGATACCGACGCTGGTTCATCCGGGTGCATAATTCTAAGGCATTTGGAACTCTCAAGAATCAGAGTGTTCAGGGATGACCTGAATTAAGGGAACGAACGGAGTACCTAACCTTCACTCGGACGTGTCATTTCAGAAAAGCGCGGGATTGCCTACGGGACGCGAGTCCTAACAGGTTGAGGGGTGAGTTCCCTCAACTGAGAGTGAATCTTTCACTCTGGCAACGGAGCCTCCGTAGTAGTCAGCGAACGGGAAAGCCGTTTACAAGGCGAAGGGAGGCAGGTCACTCGATGAACCACACAGAGAGGTGCGCGAGATGCGTGAAGCCGAAACTGTTTTAGACATCATCCGTGGGCGAGGACATCATCGTTCACCGTTAAAAGACCTCTATCGACAACTGTACAATCCCCAACTCTACCTCCGCGCTTATGGGCGAATCTATCGTAACAAAGGCGCACTGACAAAGGGAACCACAGCGGAAACGGTTGATGGTATGTCAATGGACAAGATTCACGCCATCATCGAAGCAATTCGATATGAGCGGTATCGTTGGACTCCGGTTCGACGAGTCTACATTCCGAAAAAGAATGGAAAAACTCGTCCATTAGGACTGCCATCTTGGTCTGACAAACTACTACAAGAGGTGATCCGTTCTCTCTTGGAAGCCTACTATGAACCTCAATTCTCCGACTCGTCTCACGGCTTCCGCCCAGGACGAGGCTGCCACACCGCATTGAGCACTATCAAACGAGTGTGGCACGGCACCAAATGGTTCATCGAAGGCGATATCCAAAGCTGCTTCGACAGCATCGATTCAGAGATCCTGCTGAAGATTCTGCAAACGGATATTCCAGACAACCGTTTCCTGCGGCTGATCCGAAATTTGCTGCGGACAGGATACATGGAAAATGGGCGACATACTCCAACCCTAAGTGGGACACCGCAAGGGTCAATTCTGAGTCCCATCCTTTCCAATCTCTACCTCAACAAATTAGATCAGTTTGTCGAGCAAACGCTGATTCCAGCGTACACAAAAGGGCAACGACGGGCACATCATGCAGCTTACAACCACCTCACCTATCGCATTCGCTGCCTCAGACAACAGGGACAAATCGAAGCCGCTCATGAACTGGAACAGCTTCGTCGAAGCGTCCCAGCTAATGACCCGAATGATCCCAATTATCGAAGGTTGCGATACGTGAGATACGCTGATGATTTTCTACTTGGTTTTGCTGGAACAAAGCAAGAGGCAGAAGCAATCAAGGAGCAGCTTAGGACGTTTCTACAAGAGGAACTCAAGTTGGAATTGTCCGAAGATAAGACCCTAATTACCCATGCCCACACCGAGCCTGCCCGTTTCCTTGGATATGACATTTCGATTACGCACTGTGATTCTAAAATCACAACAAACCGTCGCTCAGTGAACGGCGGAATCGCGCTCAGAATGCCAATATCTTTCATGAAAGACCGCTGTCGGTTTTACATGAAACGAGGAAAGCCTATTCATCGGATGGAACGAACGCACAACACGGACTACAGCATTATCAGTCAATATCAATCGGAGTACCGAGGCTATGTCCAGTACTATCAATTGGCAGATAATATTGCTTGGCTCAATCAGCTTCACTGGGTGATGCGAACCTCCCTACTGAAGACATTGGCACACAAGCACAAATCGTCAGTTGCGAAGATGGCACGCAGATATCGTGCCAAACTCAAAACGGCTGAGGGATGGAGAACGTGTTTGGAAATTACCGTTCCACGAGCAGACAAGTCGCCCTTGATTGCTCGCTTCGGTGGAATTCCGCTCAAGGTCAATTTGACGGCAACGATCCGAGACCAAGCTTTGGCTCGACACCCACTCGGTCGAACTGAACTGCTACAACGACTACTAGCAGATACTTGCGAAATCTGTGCCTCGACGCAAAACATCGAAGTCCATCATATTCGCAAGCTTGCCGATCTGAACTCGGCAGGGCGCAAATCGAAACCCGATCGGGTGCATCTGATGGCAGCGCGGCAACGGAAGACCTTAGTGTTATGTCGAAAATGCCACGACGACCTTCATGCGGGTAGACCGCTACGAGGTCAGACGGAACGAGTGACTGGAGAGCCGTGATGCGGTGAAAGCCGCACGTCCGGTTCGGAGGGAGGACGATGGAAAAGGAGCCGCAAACGCCACCTCGTCAGCGTCCTACCCTACTTTTTATCCCTTAAAGATGAATATTCAGAAAATGATCTAGAAGAAGCGTTAATTCAACATATTGAGAGTTTCTTACTCGAACTCGGCAATGATTTTGCTTTCTTGGGACGGCAAAAGCGATTACGGATTGGGGAGCAGTGGTTCAGGGTGGACTTGCTCTTTTTCCATCGACGGTTACGCTGCTTAGTCATTGTGGAATTAAAGTTGGGCGATTTTTCCTATGCAGATGCTGGACAAATGCACCTCTATCTCAACTATGCCCGTGAGAATTGGATGTATGCCAATGAAAACCCGCCTGTTGGTTTGATCCTCTGTAATCGTAAAGATGAAGCGATCGCACATTATGCTCTCGAAGGGCTTCCGAATAAGGTGATGGCTGCCGAGTACCAAATGGTGCTTCCTGATGAGAAATTGCTTGCGGCAGAACTGGAACGCACTCGCAGAACGCTGGAGCAGCGAAAATTGTCTGGCGACGATCCGAATTCGATCAATGAACACGATCCTGTGTGAGAACGCTCCAGCTTCATCCAGTTGGAATAAGGGAAAAGCTCAATAATCGTTATCGTTAAATGCCCTCATGTACAGCGGCTTCTGCAAGAAAAACCAAGTCGTTTGATGCTAATCGGAAACCTGAGCTTCAAAGACTTGGATTCCAGGCTGTTCTAAGACAAATCCTACATCGGTCAGTTCTCCCATACGTCCCGTAATTACTGCAAACCAGTTTTCGTACTGCGCGATCGCATCGACGAAATTCTTCCAGATTCGCGGACGCACAGTAATTGTAATGATTGCTGTGCCCGCGTCGATCGTAAATTCCTGCCACCCATTTTCGACTTCCACCACATCGGGTAAGTCTGTAATCCTCAGCGTAATCGGATCAAGTGTGCCGCGAACTAGAGCCATGACAATCCAACGAGAACGGAGTCTCAACATAGTACGATGGCGCAGGTTGTTGGCGCATAGGGCGATCACCCTTCGAGCAATTCTCGATTGGTTAAGTATCGGTTGAGGAAATGATTTCGCCTGTCCAGCGGTAGCTTCACTCCACGTAGTGTTCGCGATTTGCCCAAAACAAACAGTGAGGACACGACTCTCCTTCAGGGTAATCAATGCCTTCCTCATTCTGATTCCACTCCCAATCGCCCTGCTTAACCAAATTCGTAGCCTTGATTCACCCAGTAATGCCAGTCTGCGATGGCTTGCTGTGTTTCATCATCGGCATCGATCGCTTCTAGCTGAATCAAAGGAACTGCCAATGTATCGCCCTCCCACTCGATTTCAACGAACATCTCTTGCTCACATTCATCTTCCGGAGCCATCCCCACCACCTCTACTGTTTTGCCTTCTTTGAGCGGAGAGATGCGGCGTTTGCTGACACAGGTTGCTGTGAAGGGAAACTGCATTGTATCTTGCAAATAGTAATACCAACCCATTGCCTGTTCTTCAGGTCCATAGGCATCGACAACAATTTCCATCGTGATTCTTGTTTCTCGTTCCTCGTCACGAGACATAATTGACTCCTGAATCCTTCGTTCTTATTATCATGCCTGAACACAACCCAATCGACCGAGACATGAAGCTGAACGTATTTTAAGTTATAAAACAATTGAACTGACTCGTTCTATATTTCATCGAAGTGCATTTGTTCTTGCAGTCAATCGACTGTGGTGAGTTTCGGGAAGCAAAACGACTGATTGGACGCGCTCTTGCTGGCAATCCTCTGGCTGACATTGCTGATGAGCTACGCGATTTTTTGCTAGACAAGATTTACTCTCAACGACAAGCGATCGGCTACTGAAAACCATCCAACTTCAGCTTCTTGCGTCTTTCGATTTCAGCGATCGGGAGTAGCAGTGTTTCTTCAACTTCCTTCTTGATTTCTGAATGGCTCAAACACTCTATCAACAGTTTGTTTGCGTCATAGTACTTTTGCAGTAGCTCAATCTGTACTTCGGTGAATTGCCAGTAACGCCCAATATTGCGATGCTCGATTATGATATCTCGTAACTCATCAAACCATTCTGGTTCGCAGTTCCCTAGCCACTCATCGAACTCTTCCTGTTCCCCTGGTAATTCATCCAATAGCTTTTGAAGTCCTTGCTTCAGATCATTATCTGCTTGAGAAGAATTGCAAATTTCGTCAACAATTTCAATAGTTCGGTCAATTATGAGACAAATGGTACAGCTAAGAAGATAGTCATGGATAAAGTCAAAATCATTAGAAGTAAAACTATACTCATAGGCAAGATCAAAATCAAGAGATAAGTCAGGACATAGAGCAAGAGTAAGAGAGAAATCTGAGTCAAGAGCAGTATTATAAGCAAGTTTTGCACCATCTTCGAGAGCAAGTTCAAGACCAATTGTGATGTCGTAATAGAATGCTCTTGCAATGAGATACTCATATGGCACATCTACAGATTGGGACTTTTCATTCACCCATTCCAGAAACTGCTGGATCTCTCTGCTATAGCCCACGATCCGATCTGTTTCCACCTTCATCAAATGTAAGAAGTTGTTGGAATTTGGCAGCATTTCTGCTGTTAGTAGAAACACTTCTTTCCACGGAGACTTGATAAGATGCTTGACCAGATTTTGCCAATTGGCTTGATCACAGAACCACTTTGCTACAAAAAACTCTTGAAAGGTCAGGTGTGAAAACGACCAAATTTTCTGCGATCGCTCAATCAACAATCCATGCTGGGACTCGATCGCCCGCAATACAAATCGCGCATCCTGCTGCCCGATCCCTAGAAACTCAGCGATATAACCCTCAAGCTCCGCCTGCTCGAACAGCACATACTGCGCTTGCTCAAATTTCTTCACAGCAAGATAGCTTAGTAGCTCCAGCTTTCGCTCCACTGTTAGCTCTTGATAAATCTCACCTCGCTCCACATCTCGCGATCGATCCCACTTTTCTAAAAGTAGTTCCAGCCCTTCCTCATACAACCTCGATCGCTTTGAATAAAACTTGCCAGTCTGCTCAAACACAGCACAGGATAGGCTTAACAAGATCGGTGTGATGACTAACTCGCAAATGGGCTTGTTTTCATCTAGAAACAGCTTCTCTAGAAATGCTTGTGATTTTTCTTTTCCTCCTCCTCCTGCAACTGCGCTGAACCAATGCAAAACAAACGATCGCACCTGTGATTCATCAAAATCAGCAACTTCTACATAATCAAATCGCTCAAATCGTGAGTCTTGGCTTTGAGTTCGACAAGTCACCACAATTTTTACTTGCGGATAGACACGAGCAATTCGCTTAATTTCCTTTGTAATGCTCTGACTAGCTTCACCCGTTACCTCATCTAGCCCATCCAACAAAATTAAGGCTTTACCTTGTCTGAAGATAGCTTCGATTTCTGCATCAGATAAATTCCAGCCATGAGAAAGGAAACGCTCCAGACAATACTCAAATGAATGACCATCATCAACAAACTCTCGCAGCCTAATCAATGCTGGAATACAATCTGCCTGTAGGTTCCCCTGATTACATTCCGTCACAAGTCGCTGTAAGTAAGTTGTTTTTCCTGATCCGGGCTTACCTAACACCATAACATTGGTATCGTGATCGAGAATGCTTAGACCTGGTACTCGCTTCTCTGAGTTTCCTAAGCCAATGCGATCGAACCCTCGATAACTTCCATTCCTACTAAAATCCTGCCAAAGATCTGCTAGTTCCGATCGTCGATTACTACTGACTTGTTCGAGAATATTGACATCAACGAACAATTCTCCCAGAGGAACCCAATGATCCACACCCCACAAGGGCATTGTGCCATGCAGCTTCTTAATGTCATCGTGAATCTGCGATCGCACTCTCCGCACTAACGCATCAACTGAAATATCGCCATTTGTTATTGGCTCACTCTCTGGGCGACCTTGAGACGAGAGTGAGCCAGCTAAGGGTTTTGCGTCATCTCCTTGATCGCAGTACGAATACCCTTTGCAATGTCTAGAAATGCCTCATCCTGATTCGCCCAAGTTGTGACAGGCTTACGATCTTTGGGCAGTGTCTGAAGTTTGTTGAAAGGCATCCCATCTAAATCAACTGGACGCAGCACGATCGGAATCACCCGCGCTTCTCCTACGGCATGGCGTTCCATCGCCCGCTTAACTTCTTTATCAAAACAGTAGTCCGACGCAATGAAATCGGCACTCACTAAGAGCAAGATGACGTGAGCGGTGTTGAGATGCCGATCAATTTCACCCTCCCACTCTTTGCCTGCTCCAATTTGTCGATCGTGCCATTGCCGGATGATACCTTGCCGCTGGAGAGTAGTCAGATGCGTTGCGAGTTTATCTCGAAGTACCTCATCTTCATGAGCATACGAGAAAAAAATCTCAACCTCGCTAGTCTTTGGAGCAGTGTTCATTTTCGTCGTTCCTGACTGTGAGGGCTTTTCAGCAGACGCATTGTGAAAGTGGATGTTGCCAATGTATGCAGTTCCGCCCTGCTGAACAACTGTTTGCCATCCTTGGGCACCGCCAGCGTTGTCCTGTCGCATTCCGCTTGTAGCGGCTGATGAAGATTTTGGTACTCTCGGCTTCGATTGCAGCTTTGCCAACATCTCAAAAGCAAATGCGCTGGCATGATGAGCCGCAATGTCCTGATACCCAGCTTTGTCTGATTCCTGCTTGTGGTCGATCAAATCTGAGATGCCGCGAATGACGATCGCTTCCACTTGCTTGTTTGCTCGGACTGCTTCAAGAAAGCCTAATCCCTCCATTTCCACTGCGATCGCGGCTTCGTACTGCGATCGCAAAAGCTGATAGATCTGCGATCGCGTGTCTGCAATGACTTTCTCTCCAGCTGCGATCGGAGCGACAAAAACTCTCGGTGCAGGACTCGGCACAGAAGCTAATCGTTTTAACCAGTCTGGTTTTCTCGCTTCCGCCTTCGCTCGTTGTTCTAAACCGTAATCTGCATCACGGCTTCTCGATCGCGCTTTGAATTTCGCCTCGGCTCTGCCAAACTCGTATCCATAGACCTCAGTGGCAGCGACTACATCCCCTAACTGAACATCTTTGATCCCGCCTGCCACTCCAATGAAGAGAATAATATCAGGGTTGAAATATGCGATCGCGCGTTCTGCTTCCAGTGCTGCGCTTGGATTGCCTGCCCCAATCTCAACAATGCCTACATCCCACATTTGCTCGTTAGCGAAGAATTCTCCTCGCTCGTAAATAGTCTGTTGAGGATGAATGTCTTCTCGCAGATTCGATAGGCGAGCGCGGACGGCGAGATACTCAGCAGAAAGAGCAGTAAGAATGACGGCGCAAGGCATAGGCTCTGGGCGGAGGGTTGTGTTTATTGTGACAAGGTTTGAGCAATTTTGCCACTGAAGGACGCGCATTTATCTCTTCTGCTTAAAAAGATTGCATCGAGCAATTCTTTGACCGTTACCCATGCACAATAGAGACAGCCTTTTCAGCTTATTATGTGGACATCTTGAAAATCAGAAAGACAGTCGTCAGCGATTCTCTGGAGTTGAGTGGTTTATCTCAGTTCCAAGGGCAAGAAGTTGAGATCATCATTTCTCCGATTTCGCCCCCTCATACAACGGATGCAGCCTCCTTCATGCGCTTTGCAGGGCTTGCTGCAACTGAAGCTGCTTTGTTAAAAGATCTGGAAAGAGAGATTGAGATTAACCGCGATCATGATTTGCACCGACAACCTGACCTGTGAGAAAAGCTATCTTAGATACGAACATTCTGTCTTACTTTTTTCGAGGCAATTCTTCAGTGGTCAAGAAGCTAAGGCAGTATCTAGCAGTTTCATCATCAACTGACCTTCTCATTGCTCACCTACTATGAAATGAGGGGCGAATTGCGTTACAGAGATGCTTGCAATCTGTTAGCTCGCATTGAGTAATTGGCGAATGAAAGCGAGATTCTACCGCTCAATTTGATCACGATGGACATCGCCAGCGATATCTATGTGGACTTAAGAACGAGAGGATTTTTGGTTGCACCGATGGATCTTTTGATTGCTGGGTCTGCGATCGAGCATGATTCTCTTCTAATCACGGCTAATGTTTGTCACTTTCAAAACATCGCAGGATTACAGTCCGGAAATTGGGCAGATGAAAATGTAATTTAACGCTCATCTCTCAGCTATCCTCCGTAGAAATTGTAAGAATATACGGAGAAACTTCAAACACTGCGGTAGAAATACGGGTAGCAGTCGGATTCACCCCTCGAATTGTATGGCAGACCTGATCACATATTTGTGCCAAATCGCAACCACAGAGCTACACGAGGCTCCACAGGCAACGACCCAACAGCTTGCCGATCGATTAAAACGGGCAGTCGAGCAGAATCAAGCATTGCAGGCAGCATTGCAATCTGACGATCGCTTAATTCAGATCAATCAAGGCGATGTCACTGCTTTTCAAACACTGGTCAGTGGCGGGATTGCCAATATTGGGGTTCATTTGCATGGTGCAGATGAGGCGAAGCTGATTGAAATTGTGCGGGAAGTGCTGCGATCGTTTCAGCCCGTCGGAATTCCGCAGAATTTGCCCTCGAATGGAACTGCAACCTTTGTGGGGCGCGAGGCAGATATGGCAGCCTTGCATGATCAATTACAGCAATCAGAACGGGTGGTGATTGCTTCGATTCATGGCATGGGTGGCATTGGTAAAACGGAATTAGCCTTGCAGTATGCGCTGCGTCATTTCGCTGGAAAACTCTACCCTGGGGGCGTGTGTTGGCTACGATCGAGAGAAGAAGTCGGAACTCAGATTGTCTCGTTTGCGCGATCGCAGCTAGGTTTGCAGCCACCGGAGGATTTGGAATTGCTGGAGCAAGTGCGCTGGTGTTGGCGCAATTGGCAGGCAGGTGAAGTGCTGGCTGTGTTTGATGATGTACAGCAATACGCAGATGTGGAAGCGTTTTTGCCGCCTGCTGGGGAACCGCGCTTCAAGGTGTTGATGACGACGCGCCTGCTGAAAGTGGCAAAATCGGTACAGAATTTTGAAATCAAGGTGCTGGATGAAGCCTCTGCTCTAAATCTGTTGAGGGCGATCGTGTTAGATGGACGCATTGACCAAGATTTAGAGACGGCAAAGCGGCTGTGTGAGTGGTTGGGCTATTTACCGTTGGGCTTGGAGCTAGTGGGACAATATTTGGAGCATGACGAAGATATTGAGCTATCGAGTGAAGATGAAAACTGTCCTGGGCTGTGGCAGCGACTACAGAAGGCACGGTTAGATGCGATCGCGCTCAAGGAAACATACTCTGGCATGACTGCAACAGATGGTGTTGCAGCAGCCTTTGAGTTGAGTTGGCAGCAATTAGATGAGGCAGAACAGCGACTTGCGACACTCTTGAGCTTGTTTGCTCTAGCAGAAATTCCCTGGGTTCATGTTCAATCTTGTTTGCCAAATTTGAGTGTAGAAGAGTTAGAGAGATTGCGGAACCGAAAGTTATTGGGGTTGCATCTGCTCCAACGAACGGGAAAGGGGATGTATCAGCTTCATCAACTGATTCGTGAGTTTTTTGCGGCGAAGCGATCTCAACGAGCAGATAGAACAGAATTGCAGCAGTCATTCTGTCAAGTAATGGTGACAATAGCAGGGCAAATTCCGCAAACAACGACGGTATGTACTATTGAGAATTTAATCCCTATAATGCCGCATCTTAAAGAGGTGGCAACGGTATTGTCACGTTGTTTGACAGACAAGAAATTAATGATTGCTTTGACCCACATTGGTTGGTTTTATCAAGGACAAGCAGCTTACGAGGAAGCAGAGAAATGGTATGAGCAGAGTTGCGCTATTATAAAGAAACGTTTAGGCAACAACAACGTGTATGTTGCAGCTACTCTCACTAATTTAGGGGCAGTCTACCGTTTTCAAGGGCGCTATAGTGAAGCTGAAAAGCTTCATCTTCAAGCTCTTCAAATTCGACAACAGCAATTAGGAAGCAATCATCTTCATGTTGCAAATAGCCTAAATAATCTAGCAGCCCTTTATGAATCAGTAGGACAATATGTTAGGGCAGAATCTTTTTACATTCAAGCTCTTGAAACTCGACGACAGCAATTAGGTGAAGACCATTGCGATGTTGCACAAGTGCTTAATAATCTAGCAAATCTCTATCGTCTTCAAGGGCGCTATAGTGAAGCTCAAACATCGTTTAAGAGAAGCCTTGAAATTTGGCGGCAACAGTTAGGTGACGATCACCCAGAGGTTGCACAAGGACTTAATAATCTAGCCTCACTCCACGTTGACCAAGGAGACTACAGTGAGGCAGAGATATCATATCTTCAAGCCCTTCAAATTCGACAACAACAGCTAGGTGACAGCCATCCTGATGTCGCACAAACCCTTCATAATTTAGCAACGCTCTATACGAGTCAAGGACGTTACAGTGAGGCTGAATCTCTGCTTAAACAATGTCTTCAAATTTGGCAGCATCGATTGGGAAGTCATCACACCTATTTGGCAATTAGCCTTAATGGATTAGGAGAACTCTACCGTCTTCAAGAGTACTACAGCGAGGCTGAATCTCTATTCCTCCAAGCCCTGCAAATTCTGAATCAACAGTTAAATGTTGATCATCCTTATATTGCAACTACCCTTAATAATCTAGCCCTATGCTACTCCTCACAAGGACGCAATAGTGAAGCAGAACTATTCTACTTGCAATCGCTCTCAATTCGGAGACAGCAGTTGGGAGTTAATCATCCCGATGTTGCAGCTAGCCTCAACAACCTTGCACTATGCTATCAGTCCCAGGAACGCTATAGTGAAGCAGAGTTGCTATACATTCAGGCGATTGTGATTTCTTGTGAGCGACTAGGAGAACACCATGTTAATACAAAAACTTTTTTGAGCAACTTCATAGCTTTCTTGCAGCAGATGATTCAGAGTAATCTTACTTTGGAACTCTCGACTCATCCAATGACGACATCGCTCCTTCAAAAACTTCAACCCGAACTTGATGCAAAAATTTAGGAATCACTTTAACTTTAGTTGTCATAGCGCGATCGCAAATTCTCCAAATTCCTCCGAACGGTAACTGTACTGGGATGCTCCGTTCCAAATCGACTTTCAGCGATCGCGATTGTAGATTACTGCTATTCAGGTTTGGAAGTTCCATGCTGGTGAATCTCACCGATATAAGCCGTACCTCCCTCTACCTTGGTTTGCCAGCCTCTAGCGTTGTCGTAATTATTTTGGGTCATGTTGCTATTGTCTACGAGCCGACCTGCATGAATCTCTTGAGCGATCGCTTGAACTTCTGCGGCGAAAGCAGGATCAAGCATCTCCACACCCAGCAGTGTTCCGACCGTCCCGATCGCAGTTTCATCTCCAGTCTCTGCTTTCGCAAGCGCATCTTCTGCCACTAGATGTTTCCCGCGCAATCGATCCCAAAGTTTCTGCCGAAGTTCACCCATTTTTGCAATCGCTGCGGTAGTAAACTTCTTTGCCAATTCCCCAGAACCGGATTTGATGAACTCCTGGAAGGCAAGGGTGGCGATTGCAGTAGCAGTTAGTGTTGATACAGGCTCCATAATGGCAATTCGGAAACAGTGCTGATCTCCGTTGTATCGCAGGGATCAGCCGACTTCTGTAAATTTTTACAAATTCTGTAGAAAAACGCTTGAGATTTGACTGAAACGGCATCTTCATGTGTTCTAAGTTGGCAGACCCAAAGTTAGAGAGAAATCAGTTTGTGGCAAATCACAACGACTTTCAATCTACAGTTTGATCACCCTCTTCCACCACAGATGCCACTGCTTCGATCTGATGTTGCAATTCCTCGATCGAAGGCAGCTTCTCTTTAAATTCTTCTGGTAGTGTGGCAGTTGTTCGATAGGTCGAAACGCTGATTGGCTGAGACATTCCCTGTAGTGAGTATTCAACGATCGCTTTCTTCTTCGATCAACAAAGAATAATCCTGATCGTTGGATTATCGTGAGGACGGCGCAATTTATCATCGATTACATTCACGTAAAAGTTAATCTGCCCGGAATACTCCGGCTTGAAGTCGGTCGTCTTCAGTTCGATCACGACAAAGCAGCTTAACCCCAAGTGGTAAAACAACAAGTCCGCGAAAAATTCATCGCCTTCTACCTCTAGTCGATATTGACTGCCGACAAAAGCAAAGCCTACTCCAAGTTCAAGCAGAAACTTCTGCATATGTTCGATCAAGGCACGTTCTAAATCACGCTCTAAGGATTTTTCGTGCAGATTTAGAAAATCGAGATTGTATTCTGATTTGAGAAGACTCTGGGCAAGATCAGATTGAGGTGCAGGCAGTACCACTTCAAAATTCGTTAATGCGCTCCCCTGACGGCTATAAAGATCAGAATCAAGTTGGTGGATCAGAACAGTGCGGCTCCAACTGTTTTCGCTCCCTTCGGGGCAGCGAAGCTGTCGTCTTTTGGATGTACCAAGTTCGCTGCTGTGCGTCTTTGACTTTATCAATAATCGCGCAATTGTGCTTCCAAGGAATTTGTGCATCAGCTTGGTGCACAATTGCCTCATCAGGATAAGCTTCGGCAAAAGAGCGCATATACTTTAGGTTTCGAGGCGAGAATCCTGACATTTCGGGGAATTCCAGCTTTAGGTCTTGTGCCAAACGTTGCCTTCGGCTCACGCAAAGCGTGTCCGACCACTTTCGTCCCCCAACCCTCCTTTTGCTGTCGTTGAAGGATTTCTCTTCCAATTTGCCAGTAGAGCAAGATTAATTCTCGGTTGACTGCGAGCACTACCGTGTAGCGAAGCTATCGCTGCTTTAACCTGAGACGAACGAATCCGTTCTTTGAGGTCACGGAAAAAATCATCGTAATTGTCCGGGAAGAGCGAAGTTTGCTGAGGCATAACGGCTAGATGGCAGTAAGTTGCCGTGTGAAGTTGAACGAAACCGCATGATCGATCCCATTCGGGATTCGGAAGCTAAAGCATTTGTGGGTTGGAAGTCACCAAAAGAAATCGAGCGACTGCAACGCCAGCTCGCAGTTCTGCAAAAAATTCACATTCCAGGGTGTTCCAAGACAAATCCTACATCAGTGTTGAGTTGTGCGAGTAGCGTAAGCCGCCAATCGATCGACTAACCCTGGTGCGATGAGCTTTGCCCAAGGAATAACTTTACCTTTTAAGGTCATGATATGGTCTCGTTTGCGGGTTTCCATTGCCGTTACAATTTGACGCACGCAGTTCTCGATCGACATTGTGCCCTGATCCTCATTTCGAGGACTTTGCCCTAGAGATTGTCCATTCCCTGCTAAAGCGCGATCGCGAATGTCAGTGGCAACAAATCCTGGAGAAACCACTAGAACATCAACTCCACTTCCTTGTAATTCAATCCGCAGTGTGTCAAAAAAGCCTTGCATCGCGTGTTTACTCGCAACGTACCCCGTCCGCGTGGGAACCGCTGTTTTACCGCAGAGCGAGGAGATCGCGACCAAAAGACCTCGGCTGCGTTTGAGATAAGGTAGCGCGTAATGGGTGCAGTAGACAGCACCAAGATAATTCACCTGCATCACTTGTTCAAACACAGCAAGATCTGTTACCTGGTCAAATCGACTGAGCATCGTGATGCCAGCATTGTTCACCAGGCAATCAATCTGCCCGAATGCCGCAATTGCTTTCTCGATCAACTGCTCACAAGCTTCAGGTTGAGTCACATCGGTCAGAACAGAAATTGCTCTTCCACCTTGCTTGGCACACAATGCTGCCGTTTCTTCCAGAGCAGCTTGACTCCGGGCTGCCAAGACTAAATTTGCACCTTGTTGAGCTAGAGCAAGCGCGAGTCCTTTGCCAATGCCCGCTGATGCTCCTGTAACAACGATCGTTTTGTTTTCAAAAGTCATGATTTGCGTCCTAAAATCTTTCGGTGGTGCGGATCACTGGCAACGGTTACGAGTCGTTCAAAGCCAACCGACTGCATTGCAGTTTCGACGTTGAAGGTGTAGTAATCATCTGACCAAGGCTCTGTGCTCTTCATGAGGGTGAACAACACGGGCGGCAAATTCTGGATCACCGGAGACTTTGGATTATTATCGACGATCGCGTCGGTGCCCACCTGGACGGAGTAGCCGGAATGCTTCTTGAAAGATTGCGATCGTAGCTGTGCGCGGCAATTCATGAACGACAAACTGAAGCGTGACCAGATCAAAGGAGCCATCGGGTAGCTCCGTTGCTTCGGCATTGGCTAATCTCCGGGGTACTCCGCCCATAGCCGAAGGCTTGGGTAGGGGGTAGAAGCGCCAACTCGGTTGGCAATCTCTAAGAGGTTCCACTAGCGTAGATGTATTCCTAGCGGGAACTTGACTATGCTTCTGACTCAAACCAATCGTTTGAAACTGAATCAAGCAGAAACAGAAGTTGCTAAACAGCTTTGTCGATTGAGCAAGAATATGTTCAACGTGGGGCTGTACAACGTCCGTCAATACTTCTTTCAGGAACGGAAGCATCTTCGATACGAGGGCAACATCACCTCGTCCGCAGCGCAAGAAGCCGGCGCGACCCCTATCAAGAATCGGTAAGAAAACGGCATTAACTCGCTCCGTTAAGCTGACACCGCAGCAGCTTGACCAAGCTTGTAGCGTGGGGATTTATCGCCAATCTTTTCAACCAAACCTGCGCGCCGTTGGTGCATCAGCGTTGCACCCAGCGTTTTTCGCGCTTTGGGCATTTCAGCTTGATCAAATTGGTTATATAGTGCAGCAATCAGCGCGTCAGTTTCATATTCTTGTGTCGGGTCTTGCTGCAATACTTGAACGATCGCATCACTCAGACCTGCACCGTTAAACTTACGTTTCAGTTGCTTCGCATCGAACCCTGTCGATGTTGTGGATGGCGCTTTGGCTTCAGGCTTTGCTTTCTTTGTGCCTGTTTTGCGCGAGCGAGAAAGTTCGGGCTTAGTGTCATCGAGTCGTTCAGTGACGGCTTCAACGATATCGTCTGCGGGAACGACTTCCACTTCCGGTGATTCGTCAAGCAGCGCGTTTAAGGTTTGGAGAGTGCGATCGACTTCCGCACTCACTGAAGATTCGATCTCCGATACAATCTCTTCGCGATCGCTTGTTAAGCGCGATCGTTCTTGTTCAAGATGTTTTCTCGTTTCATCACTCAACACCAGGTAGGACATATCTTCTGTTTCCAATACTCGTAGATTTTTTTGATTGTAGTACCAGGATTGGCAAATTGAGCTAAGTTTTGATCTGAATCCACAATTCTGACTTCTGTATGTCTCACTCGATGAATCACTTTGACGATATGGATACCATCCAGGCAGTGCAACAAAACTTGCAGCAGGTGGCGCAGCAACTCGGACAACCTGACGATGCTGCGAGCATCCAACAACTGTACGGAGATGCTCAGAGTCTTATGAGTCATCTCCTGCCCGACCCGCTGACGCTTGCACGGGTGGCTGGAGTACTGCTAGTCTATCAACTGCCTGATACCGAGCCGGATGAAGTGCACTGGTTTAAATCTGAGCTACAGAACTGCCTGGATGTCGAATCGGTCGAGGAGTTGATTGATTCGCTTTCTCGTCCCGATGGACTTTGATCTCAACAGATAAAGCAACTCCAATGGCTCGAACTTTAGAGAGAGTGTCACGTCCCTCTTCGCTTCAATCACCGACTTAGTTCTCGATGCTGATACTTTAAAGAAGCGGATTGCAACCGCTCTAAAAGAAGAACCGATCATTTCTCTAGGACGATGAGCCAGAGTAGACGCAGGGGAAGAAGCTGTTATTCCTTTTTCTCTTCTTGTGCCTCTTTAGTAGTGTTAGTGTTGGTTTCTCTTGACTTCAAACTCACTGTTCTCAGCGAGCTATGGCTTCTTCAATCAGCGAGTTTGGAGGAGGCTGTCCAGTAGGGGATCTCCAGGCAAAAGCAGTCGTAGTGAAGGCTGTTCATCATACTTCAAGGGATAAAATGTCACTAGATATCGCTGATACTGATGAGTCATTTGCCAAACTCCTTCGCGCACTCGTTCAAATCGTGTACCCTGTGACAATAAAAGCTTGGAAGTCGTAAACAGCGTCTCGATTTCGTCGATCGTGATCGGAGTCTGCGGCATCGACTGACGAACGATCTCTAAATCAGACTGCACATCCATCTCAATCATCTCATCGATTGCAGGACGCAAGGGCGGTGTTTCTAGAACCGTCTCAAACTCAGATAGCAACACATCTTCTTCTTCAGGATCAGCGCTCAACAGCGCCCGCTCGATAAAGGTGGGAACCTTAGCAAGAATCGGCTGCAATTTACCCACGACCGTCGAAAAGGCATCAATGCGATCGCGCAATTTCCGATAGACTTTCGCCTCTACTGTGCCGTCGTAGTAGAAGTTATGAATTCGCACCGTAGGATAGCGTTGACCGATGCGATCGATGCGTCCAATCCGCTGCTCTACCCGCATCGGGTTCCACGGCATATCGTAGTTGATTAGTACGCCGCAGGTTTGCAAATTCAAGCCCTCACTCGCGGATTCAGTACAAAGCAGAATTTTGATCTCACCGTTACGGAACCGCTGCTTGATGCTTTCTTTGGGAACCGTGACCCAATGATCGTCGCGATAAAGTTCGCCGCCTCGCCCAGAGTAGCAAGCCAACTGATTACCGAAACTAGAGCGCAAGAATTCACGCAGATAGTCCATCGTGTCGGTATATTGAGTGAAGACGATCACGCTATCTCGTGTGTTTAATTCCTGGCGTAACAGCGTTAAAAACTGAGCGCATTTGGTATCTTCTCCAGTGTTCTCAAACTGAATCAACAAGTCTTGTAAATACTCGATTTCTTTCGGATGAACTGGCTCAAAGAATGTCTTTAGTCCATCGATCACGGCATCATCCACATCGTCGAGTTCGAGCAGATCATCGGCTGTGAGACTCGTTTGCTGTCCGGTTTGCAGATCGGTTAATCGCCGTTCTAGCGATCGCTCGATCGCATAAAACGAACTGGTCAGCCGCTTGCGATACAACGTCATCAAGAAGCCGAGTGCTTTGCGGTTTTCTTTCTGAGCTAAACGGTAAAAATGGCGCACATAGTCGCTGACAGCGCGGTAGAGTTCAGCTTCGCGAGTCGGTTCTAGCACGATCGCATTGTCCCAAACCTCTCGAATGGGAACATCTTTTTCAAGCACACCCAGTTTGTAGTACTGTCTGAGCGTATCGCGAGTATGTCGGAACATTAAATCCTTGAGCGGCGTATTCACGGTTAAATATTGCCGCGATGCGGTAAGAAAGGCTTCGTCTTTGGCTAAACGCGAATCTACGGTCGTGCGTTTCTGTTGCCAGACATCTTCGAGCTTGTACGCCAATCTGCGATCGCACTTCATTAGATGCTGCTGGAGTCGCGGACAGGGCTTGCCGCCTTGAGCAAAGTAATCGGTAGACATTTGCTGCCAGAAGCTTAACGTATGAGAATCTGCTTCGATTGTGAGGTGTTTGAAGTAGTCGCAAAAGTTATCGGCATACCGCCAGTGTCCCTTGAGTCCGAGCAGGTTGAGCAGATCGAAAACCTCGATCGGATCGATCTGCATCGGGGTAGCTGAAAGTAACAGCAAAGCTTTGGTTCGATCTTTGAGCTTCTGCATCAACTCTAGAAGTCGATTTGGTGTTTCTTTGCGGTTCTGAGGGGATTTACGACGAGCGTGATGAGCTTCATCGAGTACGACCAAATCCCACGGCTCTGAGTCTAAAAGCTCCTGCATTCGTTCTTTACGGCGTACCAAATGACTCGAAGCCAGAATTAAGTTTTGAGTGTTCCAAGGATTGTCAGCCAGCGGAATAGATTGTTTGAACGGATCACGCAGTTCACCTTGGGCGAGACTCCAAAAATGGAGATTGAATTTCTCGCGCAGTTCATCTTGCCATTGGGGTTGCACACTGGCGGGAGCCAGAACCAAGACGCGCTGAGCTTTTTTGGAGAGAATGAGGTAGCGCAGAATTAAGCCCGTCTCGATCGTCTTTCCCAGTCCAACTTCATCGGCAATCAAACCATTGCGGGGAAATTCTTCGGCATAGCGACGCAGGATTTTGATTTGGTGAATCCAGGGCTGAATCGGAATCGATTTGAGCGTGAAATCGAGACAGCCGGGATGTTGATGGAGATTCGCCAGCGTTTCAAACTGCTGAATTTCGTGCGGATAGTCTTCGATCGAAATTTCAGGTTCAATGATCGGTTGTACTTCGATTGCACGTTGATCAAACTCAATTTCTTGGCTCCAAATCGGTTTCGTTTTAGGCACGTATTGCAGCAGTCTTCGCTTCACAGCTTCGGGGACTTCAAACACTCGAACATTTTTGGTTTGATTGTTCCAGAGTGTCTCAAAGCGATCGCATTCTAATTCGACCCGCTGCAAATCTCGTCCGCCTTCCCACGCAAGATAGACATGAAACGATTCTACATTTGCGTACCAGCCGCCGATCGATTCATTATTCGAGCCGCTAAAGGCTAAGCGATCACCGTTATTGTCGGTGATGATGCCCACTTTCTCGTGAAATAGCCGATTCGGATCAAGCTGCTCTTCGCTGTTTTCGGGTGTGCCGTCTGACTTGAGCGGAATGGCGATGCGAATATCGAGAATATTGTTCTGAATCAGCCAGCTTAGGATCTCGAAGTGTTTGAGTTGGGCAAAGTTGCTGGGCGGCTGAAAGGATTGGTTTAAGCGATCGCTTAATGCGTTCTTCAGTTCATAGCCTTGCTGAATCGCTTGTAAGTCGGTCGGACTGAATTGACATCCCATGATTAGTCGCATTTGTCCGCTATTGTCGAGCATTGCACCGAGACCACGGGCGACTTTGCTGAGAATCGAGCTATTGAAGAATCCGGCTTTGCGATCGTATTGGACTGCACATTCTAATACTGGAATGTAGAAATCTGCGATCGGATTGTTTTCGTCGCTCGAATAGCTGATTTTCCAACGGTGATTCTGTAGTAATTGAGGCATCGTTACGGCTCCAGCCAATCCTCAAGCTGTAAATTGGCAATATTTTCAAAATGACGAGTGTTGTTTGTCACCAAAATGTCTTGGCGAAATCGTGTGACTGCTGCAATTAAAGCATCTTGTTCTCCGGTCGGCTTACCTGCTGCTTTGAGTTCCGCTTGGATTCTGCCAAACTCCAGCGCTGCCCCTCGATCAAACTCGACCACTTCTACTAAGCTGAGAAAGTTTCGTAAGCCCGCATAGTTCTTCTCAAACTGCTCCGAACAGTAAACGCCTTTGTAGAGTTCTGCAAGAACGATCGTTGAAATGTAGCAGTCGATCGCTTTTGTGTCGAAGATTCGCTTGGGAATGGGGTTTTCTTTGATCAGGGCAATGCAGATATTGGTGTCAAGTGAATACATGGCTGAACTCTAATCGTCGAATGAATCAGTCTGGCGACCTCGATATAAATGGCGTTCTTGATCGATGTCCGCAAAAATTTGGTCAAGATTTGGGTCGTCTTTCCATCCGCCGAGTTTTTCATTGATCAGCGTTTGCCGTTCTTCTGGAGTCAGGTGGCTGAGTGGATGCGAACCGACAATCTCAATCGTGATTTCAGAGCCACTCGGAAGATTCTCCACTTGCTCCAATAGCTCGATCGTGTTTCCGCGTAAAATGCCTTTCACTTTCATCATGTCGCTCCTAAAATAAGCTTTGTTGCCCATCGCTCAAGTTTAGTTCGGGTTGCTCGTAGCGGACTTTGGCTTTGATTTCGTCCATTGCGAGCCACAAATCTGCGAGGGCTTTTTCTTCGAGAATACGTTTACGATCGTCGCTGATATGTGGGATGACTCGCAAAGTGACCTCCCACGATCGCATAAAAAGATCATTGCTTAAAAGTCCGGTGGTTTTAAGGAAGCGGCGAACGGGATCGATCGATTGCTCTTCGAGGTAGATGGCGATGACCGCATGAAGCGCGTCGATCAGTGAGGTCAGCGTAAACTCTTCGGGATTGGTGGAGAAGGCGCGTTTTTTGAAGCGTTGATCGGGGGTGAGGAGTTTGCAAGTCCCGCTCGTCGAGTCGAGGAGTTTGTGGGTTTTGGCGAGGTCGGTGACGTTGAAGCCTCCGACAGCGAGGGCGAGTTGGCGGGCTTCATCGAAGGGGAATTCGCGGGCGCGGAAGGCATCCCAGGCGAGGATGTACCAGGTGGTGAGGGGGTCGAAGCCGAGGGTGTCGCTTTGGGCGAGTTTGTGGAAGCGGTAGTTGGCGACGGCTTTGCGGGCTTCAGAAAAGGCTTGTTCGGGGCGGACTTCGGTTCCGGCGGTGTCGAGGATGGGGTGGTGTTTGGAGAAGACGTTGAGGGCGGGACCGAAGGCGGATAGGTAGAGGTCGATGCCAACTCCTTCGATCGGGTTTTGCGGGTCTTGGAGGTCGGCTTCGAGTTGGGGGGCGCGTTGGGAGACGGTGTTGACCAGTTCGGTGCGGATGTCGTCCCACCAGGCTTGTCCGGCGTTCGGGTTGCGTTTGCGGCAGACGAGGAGGACGGTGCTGGAGACGGAGTTTTTTTGTGCTTGGTGGAGGTTTTGGGGGTTTTCGGTGCTGACTGACCAGGAGGCGGTGATCTCGAATCCGGCATCGATCAGGGATTTGGCGAGGACATCCCAGGCTCCTGAGTCTTTGTGGTTGAATTGGACGGTCATGACTCCATCGTCGCGGAGGACGCGGTGGTATTCGGCGAAGGCAAGTGCCATTTTTGCTTCGTAGTCTTGGTTGGCGAGGAGTTCGGGACTGATGCCCATGTTGCGGAAGCGGGAGGGGTTGGCGACGGCTTCGCGGTCTTTGTCGGTGAGGTCTGACCAGAAGAGATCGGGGAAGATGTCGCCTAATGTCCGCTTTTGCCAGACGTAGAAGAAATCAGATAGTTCAGAGTATTGAATCGTTGCGTAGTAAGGGGGATCAGTCACGATCGCGCTAACAGAGCTATCAGGAATGTGAAAGAGATTATCGGCTGATGCAGCGTTGATTTGAATATCCTTAATGGTTGAATCTAGTAGTCCTGGAATGTCAGACAGAGTAGAGCTACTTTCAATAAATTTACAAATTCCTGAATAATCAGAGATTACACATTGACTCTCGTATTCCCACAACTTCTCGATAGCATTAGTTTCGGGATAGTTCCAAAATAAATTAAGCGAGTGTTGAGCTAATGCAGGTTCTACAGATATTTTAGAAGCATTCAAGTGAGCTAATCGGCAGTTGCGATCTACACAATTACTTAGGATTAGAGTGAGATAGGTACAGATCGCGGCGGCTTTATCAAGTTCGCATTTCTCTTGAATTAGAGTTTTCGCTTTGTCGATCAGATCTACAAATGTGATTAGTGAAAGAAGCTGACGAGAGTTAAATAATTGTTCCCAACGTCTTACACCGCGATTGAAACAGCGTGTATCTTGACCTTGGAGAAGTTCTTCAGAAGGAATTAAGTCTTCTCTTGAAGCTCTGTACTCTTGAAGTAGTAACTCAGCCTTTTCTACTCCTGTGAAATCTAAATCCACTGGCGCTCTGAACTCAATACCTCCGCTTCCTTTCCGGTAAGACACAGCATATAGAGAATAGCTAAAATTCTCATCAAGTAGCTGCTGATCAATAAATGAACTATCAATAAGAGTTTGGCAATTCAAGCATTTACCATCGCCGCCTTTGATAGACACTGCAATGTCTGGATCATAATCACCATCAGCAGTCTGTATGCTGATTCCTTGCCCCTTCCTTCCTCGAATTAGTTCAAAATTAACTTGCTTGTTTTCAGGATCAGGAATCGGTTTAATCGCATACCAATCGCTAGTTATCTTTCTTGGCTGATTCTTACCAGCATAATTGCTTGAGCGACTTAACCACCAACTAGCACTCAATGGAATTTTTGATTGACAGCTTGGACAAGTAACAGTGTGTGCCCAAAAATAGTTCTGTACCTTCTCCCCCGGCAACGATGGAAAAAACTCCGCTAATCGCTTCTCTGCCTCATCACCCACCCACTTCACCCATCGATCGATATCCTGCTGCAAATCCGCCCCAAACTTCAGCGGATACTCGATCGCCGCCTTCATCGTCACCACTGCCACCGGATTAAGATCCGAAGCTAACACCTTCAACCCATACCGCGCCGCCTCAAACGGAATACTCCCGCCCCCCGCAAACGCATCCAGCACCACCGGAGTCTTCGTCCCCCACTGCGCCTCACACAACGCCTGCACCTTCGCAATGCGATCGGCTGATGGCGGAGTCTTATACAGCTTCGTCGTCTTATCCTGCATCCCCGCCACCCGCCGATTCAGCCCCAGCAAATACTCAAACTCCTCGATCGACACCTCCGCAGGCAGCAAAGACCCCAACACCGAAGCCCGACTAAACGACAGCGGTTTACGCGAATACCACCGATGCAACCCCTTAAACGGATTCCCCCCATGCTCGTAATACACCTGCTCATTCAGGAGCTTCACAGGCATAATCTTTTCGATAAACACGGGCTTGCGGGTTGTCATAATCTTGAGTGCGATCGTCCGTTGATATTTTAGACGGTCGATCGCGGTTGCGCCGATTATCCTTAAACTAGAGTGATTTTTGGAACCTGCTTCATGTCACTGCAAGATCTCCAGACCCAACTTCTCGCGCTCAGTCCTGCTGAAAAAACCCAAGCGATTCAACTCTTAATCGAAAGCCTCAGTGACACTTGGACAGGCATCGAGAAAACTCTGGGTGTCTGCGGTGGAGATGCCCGAATTACAAATACTCGCATCCCCGTTTGGGTACTGGTTCGAGCTAAACAACTCGGCAACACAGATGCCCAAATTCTGACCAATTACCCCACCATTACAGCCACGGATCTGAGTAACGCTTGGCGCTATGCAGAGGCGCATCTAGGAGAAATCGAGCAAGCGATCGCAGAAAATGAGGCAGCGTAATCCGTGGCACGACTTTACGCAGACGAACAGTTTCCTTTCCTGACGAGCGAACATCTCCGCCAGCTTGGGCACGACGTTCTAACTGTTCAGGAAGCAGGCAAAGCAAACCAAGGTATTCCAGATGATCAAGTTCTTGCTTTTGCCACAGAGCAATCGCGGGCGATTTTAACGCTGAACCGCCGCGACTTCATTCGACTGCACAATCAAGATTCCAATCATGCAGGGATGATTGCTTGCACTGACGATGGCAATAAAATTCGATTGGCAGAACGGATCAATGCTGCAATTCAAGCAGAAGAAACGCTTAACGGTAAACTAATTCGGGTTGTCAGACCTTCAGAATGACGACCGTTTGACGAACTTCTGAAAGTAATAAGGAGAATTTAATGGATGCAAGATTTACAGAAGCCGCCGCGAGAGAACTTGCCCAATTGGAGGCAGAGGCAGGTGGCATGACCAATGCAGGATTCGACTTCGGCGATCGTCTTGGCGAAGCAGTCCGTCTCGACCTATTTAACCGCGATGCCGATACAGTTGCTCAAGTCGTCACAGCCCGATTCGGCAATGTCTTATCTGAGCAAGAAGTCCAAGAACTCGTGGCTCAGTTTCAAGTCCAAGTCCAAGAAAAAGTAGCTGAAAAACTGGCAGATCAATCTTCTGTATGAGCGCTTTTGCACTGAAATTCTTCCACGGTATTGAGAAAACGCTGGGGGTCTGCGGTGGAGATGCCCGGATTGCTAATACCCGGATTCCGGTTTGGGTGCTGGTTCAAGCTCGAAATCTTGGCAACACCGAAGCGCAAATTTTAGCCAATTACCCCACGATTAGCGCGATCGATCTCAGTAACGCATGGCGCTATGCAGAGGCGCATCTAAGAGAAATAGAGCAAGCGGTGCCTACGGCTAGGCAAAGCCACCGCAGAAAATGAGGCAGCCTAATCTCTGGCAAGACTTTATGCAGATGAACAGTTTCCTTTCCTGACGAGCGAACACTTACGCCAGCTTGGGCACGACGTTCTACTGCCAGCTTGCAGCGATTATGTGCCTCATCACTTCAACAAAAGTGTTCTACTAGCCACACATTCTTTAGAACAAATGAACTTATCAAAGTAATGGTAGATTTAGTGGTAAGCTAGCCGAATTTGTTTTTCTAGTTCATCTTAGTACAAATAAACTATAATCGAAATAAACGTAGGTTCAATATATGGCACGGGGAGAAATCCTAAGAAAACTCTTCAGAAGCTTCTCTCACAACGAGAGAGAAGAGTTTTTAGCTGCCGCACAAGAATTAATTGAAGAAGAGAAAAGTAAAAATCATACCCTTCTTGCTAGAGATCTAGAGAAAATTCTTCACAACGGAAACGGGAATGGTAGGTTCAAACCAGTTTCCTCAAACCTTGCTCCCTGGCAACAGTTTCCTGAACCTCCTAAAGATCGAGAAACAGGGCTAGCACTGGTTGAAGTAAAGCAGCTTGATTTGACATGGGATCATGTTGTTCTCAGCGAAACCATTCTAGATCCCTTAAATGAAGTTGTTCTCGAAAATCGTAAGCAGGATATTCTCCTTGCTCATGGACTGCGACCTAAGAACAAAGTTCTCTTTTGTGGTCCTCCAGGGTGCGGAAAAACTCAAACAGCCAAAGTTCTGTCTAGTGTTTTGGGGCTTCCTCTTGTTTATGTGAACCTCACGGCTGTCTTCTCTTCCTATTTGGGTGAAACTGCTACGAATCTACAAAAAATCTTTACATACATTCAACAGGGAGAGTGGGTTGTCCTGTTCGATGAGTTTGACGCAATCGCCCGCGATCGCAATACTCCAAACGAGCATGGTGAAGTTAAACGCCTTGTTAATAGTCTCCTTCAGCTAATTGATACAACAGAAAGCAGCAGCTTGTTTATTGCCGCCACAAATCACGAAAATCTCTTAGATACAGCAGTCTGGCGCAGATTTGATGAAGTGCTACTTTTTGATCGTCCCTCGAACAATCTTCGCATTGCACTCCTCACTCGCTATCTTTCCGCAATTCGTTACCCAGGCGTTGATCTTGCCTATTTTGCAACACTGCTCGAATCAGCAACAGGCGCAGACATCGAGCGAATCTGCTCTGATGCCACAAAAGCTGTTCTTCTCCGAGGAGACGTTGAGCTTTCAGCAGATGACTTAGAAATTGCGATCGCACGTTATCTTGCTAGAGAGCGTATAATATCGAACTCAATAGAAGCGTTTACACCTTAGCAAGAATGGCGAATCAATTCGAGCATCTAAAATTGCCCAGAGTGAATACTCAGCTACCTCGTCGAGCAAAGAGTGGAGGAGGGGGTGGTAAACGTGGCGATCGCAGCACACGCGGTACGCAAATTATGGCTCAAATCTCCACCCTGACCGAATCGGCTAGAGAACGGCGAAGTTCCTTCCACCTCGATCCAAAACTGATCTTCAAAATCAAAGTCGCCAAAGACTTTTCGCTTCAAGATGATGAGCTAACAAAATCTGGCTTAACGCTACTGGGAAGAGAGCCTGCAATTAGCAAAGCAGTCGTCGTTTTTGCTTCAGATGAGGAGTTGACAGAATTTAGAAAGCGCATTGAAATCTATAGCGGTATCAAAGCGGGTCCTCAGTATGACTACTTGGATGCAGTATAGCCATCCTAAATGATTCATGAAAAAGAGCCATACAGGGACAATTTGGAAAAACTAAAGCGTTGATGTTGAGTTGCGAACTCAAACAGACGTTTGACGATGGGGAAGGATCGGCAAAGCATATAGTATTCGCGAATGAAGCGTTTTGCCTGAAGCCACACATCTTCAATCGGGTTCTGCTCAGGTGCATTGGGAGCAAATCTCAGACAAGTGATGCGCCACTGGTCAGGGTCAAGTCCGTGATTGATTTCTTCAAGAAAGGCTTTGACTTCCCCAGAGCGATGATAGCTCGCTCCATCCCAGAGCACAGCAATGCGAGCGTCCGGGCATTGCTGCAAAAGATATTGCAAGAAGGCAATCGTGGCGGCAGAATCCCCTTTTTTGTAGGATTGAACCAGACATTTCCCGGTCACGACGTTGAGTGCGCCATAGTAGGTCTGCTTGTCGCGTTGATTCACAACCGGAATTTCAATCCGGTCTTTGCGCTTTCCCCAGACGTACCCAGTAACATCGCCCCACAGCAAATGACACTCATCTTCAAAGAACACCACTAACTTGCCCGTGACCAGTTCCGCTTGATGCGCTTTGAGCCAAGCGGTAATTTCCTGTTTTTTTTTCAACCAAGTCTGGGTCTTTCTTCGGGTTACATTTCTGAGTTTTCTTCCAACTGATGCCTGCCTCGTGGAACAGGTCATAATAGCTTTGTTTTGAGGCAAAGATCACCCCATACTGCTGATCCACGTACTCCACTAGCTCCAGCAATTGCCAATACTGCTTTTGCTGTAACCACTCAATCACAGTTTGTCGTTGCGATTCACTGAGATAACTCTTGCGTCCCTGATATGCCAGTCGTAGGCTTTTTACCCCCTCGGCTTCATAGTTCTGTTTCCATTTGGTGACGAACCCGATGGAGACTTGTAGCACCGCTTGAATATCCCGGTAGGCATAGCCTTGTTGCACCATTTGTACTGCCAGGGCGCGTTTCAATTCACGGGGGTCAGGATTGCTGTCGATAAAGCTCTTGAGTTCGCTCTGCATGGCACACGAAAATGGTGATTGTCCATTTCAGTGTTCCCAATGTCCCCGTGTTCATAACTCAAATCGGAACGCTATAGAAGAATTAGTTCCACTAGAGCCTCAAGATCGTCTAGGTCGATTACTTGAATTAGAACCCTTACAAGCTGGTGAAATTGCAGCACTCGATTTGGAGCTTTGGCATACGGGCGATCGACAAGAAATGCGAAAGTACATCGATCAAATTCGCCAAGATCTACGATCATGTTCAACCGAAACTGCAAAATTTGATCTGACTGATTCCTACATTGGAGAATATCTCTGTATCGCCCGCATCAAAGTTAATCAGACCATTCTGAATCAGCTATTAAATGAATTAATCGTTAAAGAAATCGATCGTCGTCCTAGAGTTGCATTTGCAATGCGCTCTGAATTCAATCCTTCCCTTTCAGAAATCCCCACTGTCAATTCTCCACCTCCTTATTACTGCGGGATTTTATTAATTGACACAGGTATTTCTCGCGGTCATCCATTACTTGCCCCTGTCATTGGAGAAGCAGAAGTCTTTCCTGATACCAAGCGGCAATTCATTCAAGGAGGTGCAGAGGATGAGGCGAATCATGGAACAGGTGTCGCAGCGATCGCGGCTTATGGAGATGTTGAAGCCTGCATCCGCAAGAAATCTTTTGATTCCTCTGCCTGGATTTATTCAGCTCGTGTGATGAATGAGCGCAATGAATTTGATGAAGACCTACTGTTAGAGAATCAATTAGAACAAGCCATCTTATACTTCATCAATCAATATCCTAACTGTAAAGTTATCAATCTCTCTTTAGGCAATGCTGAACAGATATATCGAGACGGAAGCAAACAGTTTAGAATTGCGGCTAAACTCGACGAGCTAGCTTATCGATATCAACATAAGAATCTTGTGTTCGTCGTCTCAGCAGGAAACTCATATCGCTACCCTCACAGGGATGAAAGAGAGCGACTTCGGACAGACTATCCCAACTATCTATTTGACCCGGAATCACGAATTATTGATCCGGCTACTTCTGAGATCGCACTAACGGTGGGTTCTCTGTCTCTAGGTCGCGGCAGTATGACCTATCCAGACGACGCTCGACGAAATACAGTTACTAAAGTCCCTGGATATCCTTCGCCTTTTACTAGAGTCGGGTTTGGCGTAGATGGCATGATCAAACCAGAGTTAGTCGATTGGGGCGGCGATATTGTTCTGGATGGCGATCGTAAGGCATCTGATAATGAATCAGGTGTTTCGATTGTGACCTTCTCTCAAAATTATTCATCTTCACTGTTTCAGATGGCGATCGGAACCAGTTTTGCGGCTCCTCGTGTGTCAAATCTGGCAGCTCAACTATTTACTAAGTATCCAGAGGCATCATCTAATCTTATTCGTGCATTAGTCAGCATCTCTGCTGAATTACCAGTTGAAATTCCACCCGCTCTTCAGGTTGGTTTAAAGTTGTCTCAAAGTCAGAAATCCGAACAACTTAATCGGCGGCTTTCAATCTATGGCTATGGACAAGCAGATCTGCAAAGAGCAATGTACTCGGCAGATAATTACGCTGTCCTACTAGAGGATCACCTTGACATTGCAGTGGGCAGTTTTGAGATCTTTGAAATTCCTGCCTTACCACCTGAGTACCTGAGAACTAGAGGAGTTCGACGACTCTCAATCGCTCTAGCCTTCGATCCCCCAACTCGTCCGACTCGTGGCGATTCTTATCTTGGAATTACAATGGAGTTCAGTCTATTCAAAGGCGTTGAGCAAGCAAGCATCGTGAATGCTTATATCAATGCGAAGAGGGCTAAAGAAGCAGGTGACAAGAACAGCTATTCCGAAATCTCAAAGGAAATCCTTAGCAAACAATTCGGTTATGGATGCGAAGTTGACTTGTCGCCCAATTCAACTCTTCGTAAGAAGGGCACTTTACAACGAGGAAGCATAGACATCTCATCAGTCGCAACAAAGTATGATCAGGGACCGCTGCATTTAGTCGTTACTTGTAACCGAAAGTGGGTCAAAGTAGAAGACATTCCCTCACAGCGTTATGCGTTAGTTGTTGCTGTTGAGCATTCAGACCCAGGCGTAAAGCTTTACAATCGCCTTCGTACTGCGATCGAGCAAAGACTTAATCAACTCAGTCAGCAAATTAGGATACGGCAATAGAATAGTTCGGTTTTCTTTGTTCTCCTAGCTCCTTTCGTGTCTTTGTAGATAGCAGGCGACAACTTCATAATCAATCCATTACGACAAATTGCTGACAATCATAAACTCCTGCTATCAATCACCGAAAAATGAATGACAAAAAGGAACTCAAGTAGGAAACAATATTAGAGTCTCAATTGTCACAGCATCTAAGTATAATCAACAGGATGGATATATAATGCAGGTTCATTTCCAAGCGAGTCAAATTCTTCTTGAAAGTCTTTATGAGCGCTACAGCGAAAATGCAAAACAATTAATTCCTCTGATTCGCCAAGATAGAACTCTCAGTTCGTTTGATTCTTTCAACAAGCGATTCAAGCTCTCCTGGGGAATGGAGATTGAATTTACCGACTCATTATCAATTACGAAAGAAGATACCCGTGCTTGCTATATCCTGATGCTTAAAATATCTGATTTATGGTTTGCTTTTGAGCATCTGGTAAAGACTGCTGCGGACATTATTCCCAAAGACGAGGATCGAAATAGTAACGTCAATTTCTACAGCAGCAGTACAATGCAAATGCTCGAATTTGATCCAATCACATTAAATTTCAATCAACTGTTGAACAATCAAGTGCTACACCGTTCGGTATGGCGCAGAGAGGTCTATCCTTTTATCCAGTACCTGGTTAGAGACACTCAAGGCGGGACCCAAAGATTAATTGCTGATGCACTTTCACACGTTCAGGAATCAAGAGAACTACAAGCGAAACACATCTTTGCACTAGCTTATGGCATCAGAAACGTTTATGTTCACAAGGGAGTCGCCGCCGCATTAGGCAGCAAGAACTATCAGGTCAAGCGAGCATTCTATCTGGTCATGTACGACGCTCTGATTCTTTATTCATTAGCGCTAGGTAATGCTTACTGCTGCAAAAAATTAGCGTCGTACTCAACCGTGATCACGCAATCGTAATTAAGCGATTCCTCGCGATCTTACAGAATTGATGGGCACACTACATTTAACTCCAGGGGCAATGGCTAGGTGTGCCGCATCATATCACAAGAGGATATGATCTGGGAAAGCAGGCGCATGAGTCAGGATCTAGCTAATCCCCGCCTGACCGGAGCCAGGGAATGCCTCACGTTGTGTACATTCCCGCTTGAACCAATTTATCCTCATCCTGTAAAGCGGCTTATCATTCAACGGAATTAATCTCCCAGCAAAACTCGAATTGCTTTGAGCGCTTGACTTCGTTTACCATTTGATACCTTTGCAAACCAGTAGTGCGACTCTTCATTGCTCATCGATCGCACTCCTGCCGCAATATTCGCAATCCGTTCTGGCTTCGACAACGGCTGCAACGTCTGAAACAGTAAAGCCAAATTCACACCCGATTCCTCGTCGAGTACATACGGCGTTTGTCGATCGCACTTCAACGTTTTCGGATCATACTGATTCGCCTTGAGACAGTCATACACTGCCTGTCTTGCCTGAATCAATGCTTGCCCCTTCAATCGACCGATGCGTTTCGAGGGCGATCGCTTCTTCTCACCCGCCTTTTTGTACGCACACTGATACAACTCCAGCGCGAAGTTGTTGTTATCAGTCGGGACGACTTTGAGTTGAAATTCCTGCATCTCAAGCTCCTGAGCGATCAGCTTTGTCAGTATATTACCTTGACCGTTAAATTGAGTCGATTCACTGGATTTCTCCCAAGCGCCTGCTCGATCGCTTTCATTTCCACGCCTTCCGGTTGAACTGGAGTGGTGAACTCGATCGTAATTTTCAGCGACACATCGGCTCGCACTTCTGGTGTACTCAATAGAGTATTGGTCGGACTCGCATAGCTTTGAAAGCCTTTGATATTGCCCTGATACTCTAATCGCACAAACTGGTCGCCACCCTGAATTGTGACGAATTGATCGACTCGGATCGGATACCGCATCAATAACGGTAGAGCAGTGGTGAATTTACGATAATCCATCACCTCGCACACGCTCAGTTCTAGTCGCTCGATCGCGCTAATTTTGTCATCGTGAACGCGATCGCGTAAATCATTAAACACGCTGTTCAAACTGCCCACGAGATCAAACAACTCTAGCTTGATGCCAAAGAGATCCGCTGCACCATCATCGCGGGCAGAAGGAGATCCGCCTGGGAGGGTCGAATACGACTGCACTCGCGCCTTCGATTCTGCGGCGGCTGTATCGCCTTCACCGTAGTCTGCCACAATCCGAAACACGGTCGTTTGGGTAATATTTCCTTCGTATTCATCCGAAGGCAAGAAGTTTCCTCCAATTAGGACACCTTCTTGAAACAGTCTGACTGAAAGTGCGCCCGTCGCTTTCCATCGCACTCGCACGGGTTTACTCGGCTGAGTACTAGGCATGACCTGCGCGTTGATTTCGATTTCGCGGGGCTTCGGAGGAACTAGAATGCCACGTCGATACAGCACCATTCGATCTGAGAATTCGATGATGTCCGGCGGAACGAGCGGAGCTGCATCCGTTTTGATATAGACGCGCTCGCCACTTTTCAAATCCCACTGTCCTGAGGTCAAACCTTGCACGATCGTTGTTCTGAGTTTAGAAGTCTCCGCATCTGAGAAGAGGTTCAGCCCCAAATCTTTGGCAAATGCTTCTTTCAATCCCTTAGTACTGATTGAATCCAGTCCGGTTGCCCAAACCTTTTGCAAAACAAAACCCACCGCATAGGGCTGGGCATCATCAGCCCGAATCTTCTGGCAATCCTTCAGCGCTTTGAGAATCACTTCTTGCTGATTGTTCTTGCCTTTGACATCGCTGGCATCCTGCGCTGGAAGCGGATAGTGCATCAATCCTTTGGGTGCTTTGATCGGATCATTTGCGGGATAGAACAAGTGCCGATAGGCATTCGTCAGCGCAACTCGCACATTCAAATCTAATGCGCCCTCTTTTTCTTTCAGTTGCTTTTGTTGGCTTTCGGACAAATCTTCTAAGCGATTTTGAGACTTCAGAATATTGCGAATCGCTCTGAGTTCTCGTGCCACCTCGATCGCTCGTTCGAGTTCCTGCTGATTTGCCAGCAAAAACAACAGTCGATTGCGAAAGAGGCGAAACTTCCCGGAATCCCCGGTGTTGCTGAAAATCTGTTCGACAAGCTGAGGAGCAGGATCGCTCGATGATTGCACCATCGCTTCGTTAAAGTCAATCACACACAGCGCGATCGTCTCTGCCACATCATCGACATCGCTCGGACTTTCCGGCGAAGCGACCAGCGTAAAGTAGCGATTAGCAAAGATCGTGTCCCGCCGCGATCGCAAATCGTCTTTCGCTTCACTGCGTCCGACTTGTGCTTTCTCTTCCGCAATGATTTTGTTAATTGATGGCTCTTCTTTGAAGCGAGCGATCGAAGTGATTGGATCATTGTCCAAATACCAAGCCACTGCGCTCAGTCGATCCAGCGCGGTTTCGACAAACCCAGCTTCAATACTTGGAATCAGCAGCGATAAATTCAGTTCTGTGCGCCGAATGCCTGCGACGACTCCTTGATTGATCGAATGCAAAAAGATCGTGCGCCCGATCCAGGTCGAAAACGGGGGCTTTCCGGCAGCGATCCAATCTTGGTCTTGCAGTTGCGCGTGTGCCTCTCGACCACTGGAGTTATAAATATCTGCCTGAATCGGCAATCGCATCAACGGGCGTTCGAGTCGCGAGGTTAGCTCGTTGGTCATTTCTTCATCAACGCCGATCGGTAAATGATGCGCGTGAATCATCGGCATCCAGTGCGTTGAATCGCGCCAGAGGTAGCGAGTAGCGATCGCAAACAGTCTCAAGGCTCCACGGGTGCGATTGAAGTTTGGGATCGAGGCGATCTTTTTGGTTAGCAGGTTGAAGAGTTCTGGATGAATCGGATAGCTCGACTCGATCGTGTTTGCATACGTGGCATCCTGGCAGCCATCGGGCAGATTGATGCGGCTCGATCGGTAAGCGTTGAGATATTCTTGAGCCGCTTTCTTAGCAGCTTTCTCATCGACCCGACTAAACAACCGCTGCTTGACAATGTTGTAGATTTCGACATCAGTACTCGGACTAAGGATGCGTTCTTGTCGCGCTGAGGCTCTGACCGTTTCTTGAAGTTCTGCTGTCTCGTCGGCAAACGTATCCGAAAACGATGCCAATGAGTAGACGAAGACCAGGTTACTACAAGAGCCTGCTAGATCCATCAGCGCAAATAGAAAAGCAACCACCTGTTTAGAAAGATCACTATTGCCAACGATCGTCGCTTTCGATTTCCGCAAATATTGAGCAATCTCGTCGAGGACGATCAGCGTCGGACGATCTTGAATCAATTGCTGTAAAACTCCTGTACCTGGACTTACTTTCTTCTCGTCTGATCCGCGTAGCAGACTGTAGCCTTGAATACCGCCGATGCGATAAGCGATTTCGCCCCAGAGAGTATAGGTCGTGATGCCAGTTTCAGCATGAAAGTCGCCGTTGGTGGGATCGAGATCTTGACAGGCGATCGCGGCAACCTGAACCGGAGTCGCGGGAATTTGTTCAAGTCGTTCGCTGAAACGGTTAAGTCCTTGAATATTGCGACCATTTCGAGCGATATGCCAAAGTGCAATTTCGTCATGAGTTTTCCCACCCCCGAAGCTGGTTTCGAGCCGAATCACGGGAGAGCCAACCGCTGTTCCTGCCAAGCGACCAAATACTTCTGTAATCAGCGTCTTCAGTCCTTCCGTCGGAAAGGTGTTGGCGAAAAACGATTCTGGGTCTTGATAGACTCTGGGTGCGTTGCCATCGACGACTAATTTCAGCTTGGCAGCAAACAAATCGAGCGACAGTTCGCCGGAGAGAATTTCGTCTCTAGGGGTACAAGTTTCAAAAATTGATGGCAGCACAGTCAGTATCTCCAAGGCAAGATTCGCTCAAGTCGCTTTTATTGTGGCACTTCTAGTCAAAATTGCCACAGTAGTGGCTCAGTATGTCTAGAGATTAAGCAGCAAAATTAGGGAAGAGAGCGATCGCAAAAATTTCAAAGAGCTTCTCATAAACTTCACCTCGATTGCGTCAGAAATGGTTGTCCTCCTATCCAGTCAAAAACTGCTTGAACATTAACATTACATAGGGGAAGCTTATATAACTTAAAAATCCTTCAGACAAAACTCCTGCACGCTCAATTGACAAACCTTCTAAGGCAATAGAATGACCAATATTAAAAGGCGTTGTAACAGATGTATTAGGAAGGAGTTTCGCAGGGATTGCCACTCCAACTAGAACAAAAGTGATACGTTGATGATCAAGATTAGTGACAGAATTGTGAAGCGATTGCTGTAGTGAGTCGCCTTTGAATAGATCTGCTCGATCAGGGCGATCGCGAGACTCCTACGGCACGATTGATTGACGTTTGATGATGTTGCAGGTACTGAATTGCCTTTTGCATTCGTTGATAATCCTCGGAGGACAGAACTACGGCTGGATTGCGGAACTCATTGCGTGATGGGTCTACGATTTGCCCTCTCGCATTGCGGATCGTCGCTTGGGGAGATTGGTTGATTTGCAGCCCCTCGGTCTTCTGTCGCAGTCGAATCGCCTCAACATATGCCATTCCTGCATAGTCTTGTTGAAGTTTTTGCGGATCATTGGTGTGAGTTGTAGCACGCATCTGATAAGCCTGATACCACTGAAAAAGATCTCCTCGACTGGGGCAATAACTTGTACGATTTTTTACTAAAGTATCAGTACCTTGAGCTAATTCTGCTGCGATCGGAGTTGCAATGTTAGCAGGTGAAGTTGCTTTAAGATAACCACTCGATGCGCTGATCGAATTCCACTCTAAGTGATAACCCTGCAATCGTAAATACTGCTGCACGAGTTGATCGGTTCCTGCTGCATTGCCAATGACGAACTGAGCCTGAGCCGCGATCGCTTGATCCAACAGTGGCTGATAGTGCGTCTGAAAGATTTGTTGAATCGATACGTCAGAAACTCCGCGCCAAGGACCGCTTCCACTCACCATGATGATATCCGTTGGAGCATAACAGCCCGTGTTGGCACGACCGCCCCAAGCAAGCTCATAGTTTCGAGTACTGGAGGGCGTATGACTTGGAGCGGCGGATTTTCCGATGAATTGAGTTGCAACTTCTGCCATCGCAATATCTTTCTGCATCTGTCGAGCCGTTGCAGCATTGAGCGCAGGTAAATCTGCTAATGGATTCGATCGAGGTAACTTAACTGAATCCTCTGTTGTTCGATTAGACGCAGTTTGAATGACTTCGATAAAAGACTGAGGTAGTCTCACGTTTTCGGGGATTGGCTTTGCGATCCACAGTGCAGCAATCTCGCTATCCCGATAGCCGCCAAGTCCACAGCCGATTCGGGTGACTAGAAATTCTTGATTTGGATGCGATCGCGCATAGTTAATCAACTGATTGATTTGAGCTTCGATTTCAGGAAGTGGAATTGACCGCGCTCCTAAATTGAGATCTTTAGTGACGATCGCATAAGCCTGTCCTTGAATACCTTGAGGGTTGCCATACTCTGCTCCAAACTGTCCTGCTAACTTCGCGGCTCCTGCTCCATGAATCCCTTGTCGATTTGAGCCAAACACAAACACTTGATGCGGCTCAAGCGATCCGATTCGATCGGGTGACGATCGTAAACTGGATTGAGTAGATTGAGTTTCAATCGCTTGAAAATTGATGCCAGTGGATGGAACAGTCAGAGTTTGAATTGCTGTAATCCTTGCCCAAAGTGATTGTCCGGGTTGTCCAGTGATCGCAACAATGTCTCCAACGTTAGCTCTAATTTGTCCATGATTTCTTAGGGTACTGGTGAGGCATCCTGCTGCGATCGCATCGAACGTATTATCGAATGAGCTTTGAGGCGATAAGCTATTGGCAACGCCCGTGATGCGCGTCATCATTGCACCATCAAAGTACATCGGTAGACGTTGAGTGATGGGAGCATTCGGGCGATCGATGCGCTCGTACTGAATGTAATCATAGCTTCGATTAGGCTTCAGATATCGGCTCAGTGCTTCTGCTGACCAAACATATTCGGTCTTGAGAATTTGAGCATACAACTGCTCTGAAGTATTCTTGGATTGCATCATTGTTGGCTCAGTCTGTTTTTGAAGCGGGTTTGCGTTGGGTAGCTGCAAGCTTTCGGGAACGAGATGAACAGTGGCAAGTCGAGCAATGTCTGAGGTAAGCGTTACCGCGATCGTCGTTTCTCGCTTTAAGACAGGCGATACTTGCCGAAACGCAGCTTCTACAGCCTGTCTATCTTTTGCGGTGCTAACAATGCCTAAATCTTGTAGTTGTCCAGCCGAGTCCCTCATCGTTAGAACAAGATCAGACCATTTGCTCCCTTCGCGTTCTCGTCGTTTCATACCGAGTTCAACTGCTTCATCCTTCCAAAGCTGATTTGTAAAGTAATGTGCTTGAACTTGATTGATTTTAATCGGTGTCCCATTCGGCAAAATTGCTTTGACGATCGCCGGAACTTCTGGCACGATTCGTGCTTCACCCTGAGTTCCAATCGGCGGTTGATAACTATCGGTTGAGAAAGGAGCCAGCGTTTTTCCTTCAACTTGGAGTACGGTTCGCCCTGCGATCGGGCTTTCTGAATTGGCTTCGACAGCAACTGCGATCGCGCATGGTTCGCTTGAGAATGCTCGTCCTCGATGCAAATTAGTTGAATGTTGCAGTCCAACAACGATCATGGTTTGAAGGTGCAATGACTGGATCTGCTGACATAGCTCTGGATGAAAAGCTTGAATCACTAAATGCTGTCCACCCTGATGCCAAAGTGCGGTTGCCATTGAAGTGCGTTCAGCAGGAACTAATAATTCAGCTTGTTGAGCAATTTTCTGCACTGCTGCGGTAATTTCTGCCTTAGCTTGCGCGATCGTCATGTGAGGTTCAAAAACAAATTGCTCAATCCGATCGGGTGAAATAGTTAATGTTTTTTCGATGTTTGCCTGTTGTAACCAAGCTTGATTTGCTTGAACTGATTCTGCGCTAATCAAGCCAACGGATTTTGATGAGTCGAGGAAGAGCGCATAAGGGAACTGTGTTTTTGTTTGCCAGTCTGGATTGAGTCCGACTCGAACTTCTAAAAACGTATTTTGTCGAGCCGCTTGCCAAATGGGAGAAATTCCTTGAGGATCACAGGCTGTAAGATTGATGACTCTAAGCTGGCGACCGCTGATCGATTGAATCAAAAGACTGGGACCGACTTCGGTTTTTGCTCGTTCTTGTGCGATCGCAGCTCGTTGAATGACAGTATTGTAGTCATCGATCCACGATCTAGCTGTTTTCGCCTGAATTTCACTAAATCCGCCTTGCTCGCGATTTGGAAATAAAGGCAAGAAGCTATCGCGGTTTCGAGGTGTCAACATCACTTCCTGGTAATGCTGATTCACCTGCTTTGCAATTTGTGCTGCCGGATCGACGGTGCTAGTAGGAAGGACATGGGCTGACTCGACTGCTTCTTTCGGCTTTAGCGGCTGGTATAGATCCGTATCCTTGCGATGGTTCAGCAACAAGTTCTGTTTGTACTTTCCCAGCGCGGCTGCAAAACTCTGGAGATGCCAAGCCACCTCTCTTGCACTTTTTGGTGAATCTACAGCCCGCTGCAAATTCATTGCAATGATTCCTTTAACGTCCCGTAACAGAGTTTGAACTTCTTGAAGAACTAATCCAGCCGCTTCTATTCGAGTCTGTTCTGGAAGCTGAAAGATTTGACCACCCTCATTCACAATCTGCCGGATGCGATCGTGAAACTGTAAATCTCCGCTTGATAGCACTGCGGCATAATCTTCATGCTGAGGAATTTCTGTGCGTTCTAAAACTTTGGCATAGTGCGAACAAATCTGCTGAAGGTAAGCAGGACGCTGCTCTGGAGTGAGATAAGCAATGTCCCAATATAGCGAATCAATTTTCATGCTCAAGTTCGCAACAATGCCTGTCGGATTGTTCGCTGCATGAACGGCGCATTCTTCGATCGTCCCTTGCCGCTCGATCTTCGGTTCTTTATTCACTGAAATCGGACGGACTTCGGGTCGATTTTTATCCAATACTTCTGCCACAAAAACGGGTGATTCAGTTGGAGTAAAAATCGTTGGGTCTTGAACAGCAGTAAGAAATAATGATTGTGCTGCTTCATAAGCACTTCGAGGATCAGAAAATTCTCTCAGTTGTTCTTGTAAGCTGTAAACAGTCGCTCCAGGCGAAACTGCTACATAACCCAAAACGATCGCGTTTCGATCGCCATCAAAATCTGTGATCAAAACATTCGCCGCTGACCAAGAATTGAGATAGATCACACCTTGCTGTCGAAAGGCTTCTGAGTCGGTTTCTCTGAGTTGCTCTGTGTTATTGATGAATGTGCCGATTCCAGCAATATTTCCCAATGGAGAGCGATACAGCGAAACTAACGCGCCATGCGGTAGTTCTCGAAAGCAACATTCCCAAGGATTGAGATTAGCGTGAGGTTGAGCGATCGCAGAAGGAGAATAAACGCCTACAGTTACCGCATCCATCCACTCATGATGCAGAACTTTTGCGATCGCATCTAAAACTTTGGGATGTCCTTGCATTTGCTGAAAGGGGTCAGCTTTGAGAATTTCGTAGATCGGATCAATGTAAGTTTCTTCTACAGTGTCCTCTGAGTCTTCTATCTCATCTAAGACATTGCGCTTTCGTTCTGCGACGCTCAGATAATAATCGATCGCTGCTTGTGAGGTCGCTTGAACTTGAGCAGTTGTGATCGCTTTTTCTACCAGCTCCGGCAACACTTCCTGCTGCGTCGCTTCGGGGGTTACTAAAGCAGGCTGTAGTCCCCGTTTTTGTTGGCTGGTTGCAGCATAGGTTTTATTCGCGAAAAAGAAGTTAGAAACAGTGTGTACGCCCAGAAGTAGCGGTTTCTCTCCGTTCAGTTGTTGGGTTGCTTTGAATGATGAAAGAGACAAAATCGCAGCGACTTGTAAGCGATCGCACCACCCACTCACTCGACAGGTTCCTTTAATCACGCCTGGAATTTCTGGTGATCCTGCTCGAAACTGAAATGGAGAATGGTCTGGATCTTTGACCTGTTTTTGATGAGATGAATAAGCAACAGCATGAGCCAGATTAGAAGACACCAAGCTATAGCAATCTCCTAATTTTTGGTGAACCTCTCGTAAATCTGCTTCACTAAAGTTGGTTCCCAATGCTTGGCGGATTTTGGAAAGTTGAGCGATTGCTGCTTCGAGCGATGCTGTATCATCTAGAACCAGAATTCTACCTTGCGATCGTACTGTAGACGCATTGGCATGAGAGAGAAGTAGGCTACCGTATGCGATCGCATCGCTCGATCGAGCCACTTGACGCTGAACTAAAGCAGCGGTCTGGGCATCGGTAAAATATCCCCACTTTCCATTTGCCAAAATTAGTTGCAGTTCTAAATCTCGAAAAGCACGCAGATCATCTGCGGTTACGCCTTCATAAATTTGCGCGGTGACATAACGAGCTTCCCAATTTCCCATTCGTTGCTGCTCCACTTCAATCAAATGCTCTAATAGCGTATGATTGACTTCCTTTGCTGCGATTTCAAGCGGACGGAGCAATTTAGCATCGTATTGAACAAAGCTCAGAACCATTGCAACCTCACGGGAGGAAACAGAGCAATATGGAAAGTCGCGATCGACTTTCTCTCACCATTGATAAGCGAAACGACAATTTCTTAATCAGTTAAAAGTCGTCAGCGGCAATTAGCTTCATTTTTCCAGACGCAATCCGTTCATTCATCTCGATGGCGTAGGCTTCAAAGACTGCCCGTGACTCGTCTGAGATGATCGGTTCATCAATGGGGAGATCATCGATTTGAAGTTCTCCACTCGCCAGCAAATCATCAATGCTGTCACTAAATGACAATTGATCGACAACTTCATCGCGGCTAACAGAAGATGACAAACCTGAGAAGTCTCGTTTGGAATTGTTTGAAGAGCTATGAGACATCGTAAAACCCCAAGTAGAAGAAAAAAGCGAAGCTCGACGATTTTAGCGATCGTACTCCATTTTTGTTGTTTATGTTAGAGAAGCAACTAAGATGCGATCGTACTGCCCATAAATTTAATATTTCTAAATCTACTTGCAAAAAGCAAACTAGCTCAGATTGAGGTTTACCACTCAGCGATGTCTTTGAGGAGAACGCGGTAGCCCGTAGAAAGTGCTGAGTTCTTTGGAAAAATGCTTGGAATCTATTTGCCACTTCCTCAATCTGAGATGAACCGTTCGCGAGTCGAGTTTGTAGAACGTCTCGCTTTTCGGTATGAGCCTGATCTAGCGCTGTTTCAGGCTCGGATTGCGCCATTATCACCGTTTGAAGTGAAGCGTATGGGTCTACGGTTTGAGACTGTATGTGCGTTGCTTAGAATTAGAGAAAGCGAAATTGAAGTCTACACGAACGATCGTGAAGCTCCAGTTCGATTTGTCATTCAAGAAGCGCCAGACCAGCGCGACCAGCTTCAGTGGACGATTTTCCCAGCGTAGTCAATCGGCAGGTTTGCTCCTACGAGTAGACCTGAAATTTTTCCAAAGTTTGAAAATTTTAATCAATCAGTCCTGCAAATTTTCCAGAGTTTGGAAAATTTGCAGGACTGTTTTAGAAAGAGGAAGTATGTTGTCTTTCGTCCAATTCGCCTTTCTTGTTGTAGGGATTGTATTTGTTGCTCTACTTGCATTTGCTTTGCTAACCATCTACGAGCAGTTCGGTATTTGCTCATCAATTAGTGACAAGGCGATCGCACTGCTCAGCTCAGCGATCGGTGTCATTGTTGGTGCAGAAATTCTCGGTGGGCGTTCAATTCCACCGCTGTTACTAATGGCATTTCTCGGTGGAGGATTGATTCAAATTTGGTGCAGTTGTGATCGCTCTCGTTGAATATAACCCCACTTCAGGCTCATGGTAGCCATGACCAGATGTGCTATGTGATGACTTGAGCGGTCTACTTGAGTAGAGAAGTTTTCTTTACAGAATGGGCATACTAAAGCAGAGAATTTACCGTCCTTGTCTTCGCTGATCGGGCACAGGTGAGGGCGGTAAATGAAGTTCCTCTGCACTTGCGAGACGTAATATGTCAATTGATGTTGATGCACTTCTACAAAATACTCGAACTCATCTGAGTCAACTTGGGACTGAACTTGAGAATTTGGTTCAAGCCCATTCCGAGGTCTTTGAAGATGCTAATCTTCAGGCAAAGTTGGCAGCGTTCCGAGCAGCGCAGCAGGATGCGATCGCTCGGCTGCAAGTCCCCACGTTTTATATCGCAATGATTGGAACCACTTCGTCGGGGAAATCGACGATCGTAAATGCCCTGGTTGGGCGGCGGATTGCCCCGATTGAAGCGGGAGAAATGAGTGGAGGGGTGTTGACATTAACACAAGCAGCCGAACCGAAACTGGTTGTGCAGGAAACTAAGGGAGCGATCTGGGAAACTGGAACTTGGACTGATTTGAGTGATGAACAGATCTACGATCGCGTTCGTAATCAGGTTATGTTGCCGTATCATCAAGCTCGAAAAACACAAGATTTAATTGCGCCGCAGGTCACTGTTCATACAGCACTGCTTCCAGCCTCGGATCAGTCATTACTTCAGCTCCCAACAGGCGTGAATTTGGAGATAATTGACCTACCTGGCTTAAAGTCAGTCCAAGATGCTGCCAATCTTGCCGTAATCCAATCTCGCGTCAATAAGGCGTTTAGTTTGGTTGCCCTCGACTATATGCAGGTCGATGATGAGCAGCGTAAGCGCCTACTCGAAGAACTAAAGCGAGTGGTCAAACACCTTCAGGGGCGCACCGACTCGATGATCTTTGTCCTAAATCGAGTAGACCAACAGGGAGCCGATGATCTCCCAATGAACGAGCGGATTGATCTGCTACGCTCAGAAATTCAGCAAGTCCTTGAACTCAAAGACCTGCCTGAGGTCTTACCATTTAGCGCCCGTATTCTGTACTACGCTCAATGTGCCTGGGGAACAGAGCCATTAGACGCTGAATCAAGGGTCGCGCCCGAAACTCGACTAAAGCTGCTTAACGCGCTGTTTCAAGACTGTGCAGGCATGATTGGTCAGTACACTAGAAGCGATCGCAATTTACGCAATTGGTTTCGAGATGTGGAGGATCAAGTTGCGGATGGAGCAACGATTGACGATGATACGATGCGTCAAATTCTACACTACGCCCGTTTGTGGAGCGGTGGACAGGAATTGTGGGAGCGTCTTCGACTGCGGGTGCAACACTCATTTCCTGAACTGGTTTTGCTGCCCAGCTTAGTTGAAGTGTTCGATAACTTTGATGCACTGGCAACGGCTTTGAATTCGCTATCTGAAATCCGAAGAATTCAGTGCAAAGATGAGGTTGAACAACAGCAGCAGAAATTGAGCGATAGTCGAAAACGTCTGCAAAGTGAGATCAAAGCTGTGCATAAACGCTTTCAAGCTTTGACAGAGCAGATAATCGACTATCTCAAAAAAGATGACCCGGACTCTCGCAGCCAACTAAGCGAAATCTGCCGTGAAGAGAAATTAGATGGATTTCAATTGCTGTTTGAAGCGATCGACACCGTAGAGAAAGATTTGACTTCGGTACTGCTTAAACCCGTACAAACTGCTTTTCAGACTAACCAAGGAAGCTATGAATTAGAAGAAAAACTGAGAGACGTAGTAGGCTCAATTCACGCGCACGAAGTTGCCAGAGCTTATGATCTCGTCAGTCGTAAACTGGGTAATTTTACCCGCGAATCAGACTATTACATTAAGCGCGTTCATGAGACAGATACTAAGGCAGTGCGAGATTTGGAGCAGGACGAACGGGCAATGCGTAAGCTCTATCAAACCGTTCGAGATGCGGCATCTGCTCGTGCTGAATACATGATTCAAGCCCAAGCTCAAAAGTTAGACAAAGCATTGCGATCGGTCATTGAAGCCCAAGGTAATCGCTTGTGCGAAGTCTGTCGTCGAGAATTGCCGGCTTTTGGTTTAGATGACGCGATCGCAGCTACTTATCACAAAGCGGTCGCGCAAAACCTACCCAAGCTGTCCGAACAGTTTTTCGAGTTTCTTCCAAAAATTAATCAGCGAGACACATCTCAACGTGAGGTTGTCGATCGTAGGGCAGTAACCACAACATACACCGAGGGGAGTTGTTTTAACCGAAGAGAACGAACCAGAACTGAATATCAAAATGTCATGGGTGATGTTAAGTACAAAGAACTACTATTACCCCACGAGAAAACAATGGCGCGTCAATGGGGAGAAGGCGTTGCGAAGAAAAAATCAATGCTTTGGGATATTTTACGGAAATGGTTTGTTCGCCATCTGGATGATGCAAAAGGTAACTTTGGCACCGCTGCAAACGACGTTCTCGATTTAGCTGAACGCGCTCTGGCGGAGCAACTTGCCATCATCGAGCAAACCTTAGAAGCTGAACTGAAAAAATGGGATGAAATTAATGCCAGTATTGCTTCAACCGCTGCTATTCGTAAAACCTTAGAGGTTCAAACTCGCTCTTCACATCAATGAGATCTATCAATGAATCCCATTCTTCTTATAGAAGCCCTTCTCAAGCTACTTCAGAACTTTCTCCCTTGCGAAAGGCAATCTCCGTTTGAGGAGAACTCACATGGGAGTGCGATCGCTCCGCCCAGGAAAGCCGCTCCTATCGTATCCGATTCCTGGTTTCTAGTGCTAGTGGTGAACGTTCGTCACCAAGAGCTTTTAGAAGAGATAAGGGAGCAGCGAACGATTCTGCCGGAACACTGGGACGCGCTCTACCATGCGACTCAGTTCTTATGGATAGGAAATCTAGCTGAATTCAAGCAATCTTCGTTAAATGAAAGAAAAATTGAAGAATTTGCAAACTCGCAGTTTCATTCCTCCGAATATGACGTGCATTTTGTCAGCATTGAACTAAACCAAGCTGAATCCGGATTTGAAGCAGGCGTGAGTCAAATCGATCGACTCGATGCGTTTGAGAGACTTCCAGAAATTTCAAAGCGAGTTTCTGTGTCTCCCAGGCTGCCCAGCCGTGCCTATCGTCAAACTGGAGTGTACAAGTAATCGCTAATTTTTATGCTCATCGACACAACGCTACTAGTAGACGATCCTACGATTGTGCAAGGATTGTTGGATGGAACCTACAAACGATTTGGCGGAGTCATTCGAGAAACTGCAACAGGTCGAATTGTGCGCCACCTTGCTGAGTCTCCTGACCTCACAAAAGAATTCATGCTCGATGGGGGTAGAGGTTTTTTAGATGGAATGAGACCCTTCGCAACGATGGGACAGTTTCAATCGATGCAAAATACCTTGTCCTCAGTTCTACAAGTCAGTCAGATCGCCGCCGGAGCCAGCGTTTTGAATCTGGGAGTTAGCATCGCTGGATTCGCCTACATGGGCTATAAGCTGCACAAACTTCAAAAAGCGATCGATACCCTACATCAGTCGATGCAAGCAGGATTTAATCGCATTGATGAACGGCTCGATCACCTTTCGGAGCAACTAGCCTACCTGCATTTATTAGTTGAAGACAGTCGGCAAGAGCAGCAGCGACTCAGTAGAAAAGTAACCGAACTGCATCAACTGACCTTGATCCAGGAAATTGCCGCGCTTCAAGCAGAACTCATTGATCGCGATCGCTACCCCGATGCTTCAGTGCGAGATGCTCTAAAAGTTGCCTCACGAGTTCGACTGGTTCTGTCCAATCAAGCAGTCCAGGCTCTACCGAAGCTGAATGCAGAAACAATGCTTGTCGCAGATGTGGCAATTCAAGGATGGGCAGTGGCAACTGCGGTAGAAGCACATCTGTTGCTAGAAACCGGAAGAACGTTAGATGCTTGCAAGTTGCTTGAACGGGAAGTGCCTCGGTTTCGCCACCTTGCCCAAAATTGGGCAGATGCGATTATTTCTGCTGAACCGCCACAGCTTGCCACTGCTTATCGATTTGCAACGCCGCAGTTTAGCTCATACGTTAGCGGCGATCGCGTCGAAAGAATTGTGTCGATTTCAACTCAAGATGCCTCGCTGTCGTTTGAGCAAGCTCGGCGAAAACGAAAAGATGCAGAACTAGAGTTCGAGATGTCGCAAGGCAAATCATTAGATCAACAGTGGCTCCATCGTCAACTTGCGGCGGCTGAATATCTCGATATGCTGAGTGAACTCTCTGCGCGACTGGAAGGGGTAAAAGCTTTTGCTGAATTTTGCGATCGTAATGGTGTCCAAAGTAGCTGCGATGTTCTTCCAAGCACCGATATGGATGCTGGTTTTTATATCATTGGCTCGCAGCCACTTCTGATGCTGAACTGAGCCTCGAAATCTCAGCAGGATATCTTCAAGACTCAATTTATAATGGGAATAACGTTTCTCGGCTTGTTGACTGTCAGTGATTTGTGGAGACTGCGATGCCGTACTTTCCGGGCATGAATCCCTACCTTGAAGGCTATCTTTTTCAAGACTTGCACAGCGCTCTCGCAAGCCGAATTCGTGCAATTCTCACGCCCCTACTGCGTCCCCGCTACGCTGCACGATTGGAAGTCTCGGCAGTCCAAGACACAAGTTTAAGCGAAGACTTAGGTATCGTTTACCCAGATGTAGAAGTCGTGACAGCCTCTGCGATTGATCCAATTAATGCTCCGTCCGTCACCGCTTTGACCCCGGCTACCTTGACTCTACCACCACCGGTGCGGGTGCGAATTCCAACGGTTGAGATCCGAGATGTCACTCGCAATCGCTTAGTCACCTGTATTGAAATTCTGTCTTATGCCAACAAGCGTCAGCCTGGATTGGATCAGTACCTTCAGAAGCGTAGTCGCTTGATTCAGACCGGGGTGCATTTGGTTGAAATTGATTTGATTCGGCGCGGCACTCGTCCGATCTCAGACGCTCAAATTCCTGCATCGCATTACCGAGTGACCGTGACTCGCGCCAACGATCGTGTAGACGTGTGGACGTTTCAGATGCAAGACCCGCTGCCCACCATTCCGATTCCTTTATTGCCACCTGACCCAGACGTGCCTCTGAATTTATCTCAAGCAATTCAGCAGGTGTATGAGGAAGCAGATTACGATTTAACGCTAGATTACGATCGACAACCCCCTCCGCCTGCGCTTTCTGACAGCGATCGGCAATGGCTGAATACGCTAATTCACTAGGGTTTCTCGTAAGATTAACCTGCAAAGATACGGTTACTTAGCAGGAATCGCAAGCTGTCAAACTAATCCAAGCGATGAGACTGCTTTTTATAAGCGAAGTAGCGACTTAAATCTTGGTCCCTGAGCAGATAGATCACAATCACTGCACTAATAACAGACAGCAGCAAACTTCCAAGCGTCAAAACCATAGAGAGTTTTGCCTTCAGCGCCACAACCATTGCAATAAGCAACACAACCAGCAAACTACAAATTCCAACGAGTAGCCACTTTGCCCAGGTGCGCCCTTGCAAAACAAAATACATCACGATCACAGTGAATATGATGCGACCAAATGCCCATCGGTCTCGTGCCAGGATCACTAGGGTAGTATCTAGAATGCAAAGCAGTGCAAACATCACGAGCAATCGATTGCGAGCTTGTAGGGCAGATGAATCAAGCTGAATCATGGCTTTACCGCAGGAAGTGGGAGATCGATCGTTACTGTACGACAGGATGAGCCTCAGAATTCTGAAAATTTGGTGAATTAACTGCGTGACGCGATCGACTCACCCATCAACTGATTGGATAACAGGTTGGCACAAACTGTTTAGGCAGATTGCACACAGCGAGGCAAATCATTTCAACTCAAACCATGAACCGCGCCTAGCGGCAAAACTGTAGAGACAATCAGGATTTCAAACTCAACAAACAACTGCCTAGCGGCAAAACGATGAGTTTAGATTCTGACTCATTCATCCATTCTAGGAGATCACAATGGCTAGTAAGAAGAGTACCAGTAATACAGCAGCAACCCTTGAAAGAGAGGCGGCTCAGGTGATTGAGGAAACCACGCCTACGGTTGATACAATCGCAACCCCAGTGACAGAAGCTCCTGCTCAAGTTCCGACGGTCGATCGCACTGCTGAATCTCAGTTCATGGAAGCATTCTTCGGCATCATTCGCGATGAGTTTCAAAAGACGTTTGGCAGACCGTTGTATAGCAGTGACATTCACTATCATGCCACTCGTTACAATCTCGGACTCAGCCTGCGGGCTTCTGCTTATCGCGTTGCGGCGCATCAACTTGAAGGTCGGATTCTACCAGGAACCCCAGAATTCAAGCAGCAGCGCGATCTGATTGCAGTGCAGTTGATGCAAACGGCTGGATACGATCCAAACGTCAAAGCAATCAACATTACACCTGCACAAATCAAGGCTTGGTCGGGTAACTTCCGCGCCCAAAATGGTGCTGTGTTGGATGTGCTGTCGAGTAAATCTGCTCAAACTCCATCTACCCCAGATCGAGACTGGTAACGCGCAACAAAGATTGCCTCTCCTTGAGGTGATCTTTGTCGTTTTTGAATGATGAAGGTGTCGAAATGGTTGAAACTGTGAAGGATGAAGAACTGTTGGAGCAAGAGATCCAGGACTGCGATCGACAGTACGAAAGCTATCTAGAAGACCGACTGGGACGCTACGGCTACTAGATATTACATCTGAGTGAGCCAATTTTGTGAGGAATGTGAAAAAACTTGCGATCAAGGAGGCAAATCAAACTGCCTCCTTATTTTTTGCTGCCGATCCAATAATCTTGTCTCGTTAGCACGAAAGCCATGATGTTTTCTAACGATCGCGATGGCTACCCTTTACATTCAGTACCGCATCACAGCTTGGCAAACTGTGAATCAGATGATTGCTGATGCCGAACAAACGGCTCAAATTCAACTCGATGGTGCGACTCGCCGCGTTGCGAAAGCCGTGGTGATCAACTGGTTGATTGAACAGACTCAACTGCCTGTGGACTTGATTCCCGAAACGGTTCCGGTGCAAGACAGCATTCAGGCGCTTCAAGCGATTTCTCATCTATGCCACCGCTATTTCACTGCTCACTTTGGAGATATTGCATGACTCATTTTCTAATGTCTTCAACTCACTCTGCCTCTTCAGATACTCGGTTTGATTGTTCTAGGATTGATCAAGTCATCCATGCAACGGTCTGCCACTACCATCCTATGCCTGACCGTGCTTGTGCCTGGTATGCCCTACTCGGAACGCTGCTGCTAAGACGTTTATCCCCGAAATCTTGCTACAGCTTTTATGCAGGCACATTTGAGATTTGTACTAGCCCTGATCCAACCGAAGCAGGCGTTTGGTACGCCCTGTGCTTTGATGCTCATCAACCGTTGATTCCTGATCAAGAATTTCATTGTTGGATTGCTCACCCCGATCCAGCCCAACGCATTTATTCCGAAGTGATTGATTTCAGTGCCCGTCATCTCGAAACTCGTGCGCGAGAGTTTGGCATTCCTTGGAATCGTGATCCAGTTCCTGACTTTATCTGGACGGATGTAGCTGGGCTGGAGCAACTGAAAGTTCGTCAACTTCGCCCAATTGTTGATTTAACTGATCGCATCACTCGAACCCTCTTGCAGGAGCCAGCCTTTCGACGAGCATGGCAATCTTTAGCAACTACTTTGAACAGCTTGTAGCTAGAACTGCGATCGCGACCGTTAGCACGGAATCAGTGAAATCCTATGTTAATGGAGAAACGTGAATGACTGTTGAAACACTAACAATTACTGAGCGCGACCTACTGAATCGCATTTGGCATGAATTCAAACAGTATTGCTCTGAGATTGGCTATGTCTCTTGTGGTGTTGCTATGAATGAGCATGACTACACGATCACAACCTTTCCGGATGGCTCAATGGAATCGATCGTTGAAGATGCTGAATGTACAGGTGGACTCGAAGAAGATTTGGAAACTCCTGGTCAACGGTATCGCGCTGTTTCTGCTACGGGTGGAACGCTTTTGATTAAGATGGTTTGGGATGCGACTGAACCGACGTGTTACTGCGATCGCACTAAACTCGCTGAACTTTGGAATGGTCTATTGCACCTGAAAGGGCAACCTCCCGTTCTGATTCAATGGCTTGAAGAAATCGATTTCTAAGCAACCTGACTCCCTGACTCTACGCTGTGAGAATTCTCCGCAGCGTAGAGTTTCTTTTGACCTCCATTCTTAAATTTCTCACTTCGGAGTTACTCTGCTCTTTACGGACTTTGCTAGAGTTAGTTCCGATGCTCAAACAGATATGACAATCATGCGAACCCTGAAATTGCTCTCTGGACAAACCATTCCCGTTCTTGGCATGGGTACTTGGCAGATGGGTGAAAGAAGTCACGATTTTGCAACCGAGGTTGCTGCCTTGCGCCACGGGCTAGATTTGGGGCTGTCGCTGATTGATACTGCCGAAATGTATGGTGAAGGGGGAGCCGAGAAGGTTGTTGCTCAAGCCATCGCGAATCGTCGTGCAGAAGTGTTTCTCGTGAGTAAAGTGTATCCACATAACGCTTCAAAGCGAGGTGCAATCGCGGCTTGTGAGCGCACTCTCAAACGGCTCAACACCGATTATCTCGATCTCTATCTACTTCATTGGCGAGGTTCTGTGCCGTTAGCAGAAACGTTAGAAGCATTTCAAACTTTGCAGCAAGCGGGCAAAATTCGCAGCTATGGGGTAAGTAATTTTGATGTGGAGGATATGGAGGAATCGGCTCGACTCAAGGGTGGAAACGAGATTGTGACGAACCAAGTGCTTTACAACCTGACGCGGCGCGGAATTGAGTGGGATCTGCTCCCTTAGTGTCGGCGACATCAGATTCCAATCATGGCTTATTCCCCGATCGAGCAAGGACGATTAGTGAATCACCGCAGCCTCCAAGCGATCGCTCAGGAACGCGGAGCAACGATCGCGCAAGTTGCGATCGCATGGCTACTGCATCAAGAGAATGTAATTGTGATTCCGAAGTCGAGCCAGATCAATCATATCGAGCAAAATCGTGCCGCTTTAGACTTGAAACTTAGTGATGAGGAACTTGCAATATTAGACGCTGCTTTTCCATCACCCACTCAGCCAGTTCCACTCCAGATGTTGTAGTGAGAACGATCAGGAATGTTGATTTCACTCAGCCCCAGGCTCTGATAATCCATCCACGACGTTACTCCGTGACTTGAACACTCGCCTTGAATTAGTAATTGCGAGACGGGTTCGAAATAATCAGAAATTGCCATTGTTGATCTTGGAGATAGGGAACTCTGCGATCGTAACTCCAATCGCGCGATCTCTATTCAGCGTTAGACAAAAAGAAGCTCATCGATTGAACAAGAAGCACAAAGCTGATTCATTTCAGAACAGAAGCTAACCGATGAATGCCTTCAGCGATCGCAGTTTCATCTAATTCTCCATATCCTAGAATAAATTCACCTTCCCCTCCATTCACTAGATAATGAGGAGCCGCAGGCATGATTCCAACACTAACGGCTTCGGCTCGGTGCAGAATCTCGGTGTCGCTGATGGATAGAGAAAAGCGCACCATCACATGAATTCCAGCTTTCTCTCCCAAGATTTCGATCTGTTCTCCAAAGTGCGATCGCAACGCCTGTACAAGAATTTGACGAGCGCGATCATAGTGCGCCCTCATCTTACGAATGTGGCTTTCTAGATGTCCTTCTTCGATGAAGTCGGTCAGAACTTGTTGTTCGAGAGTGGGGATCTGTCGATCGCTGAGCCATTTCGCATGAGCAATCAGAGGAACCAATTGCGGCGGAAGTACAAGATAGCCAATTCGCAAGGACGGAAATAGAACTTTCGAGAAGGTTCCAATGTACAACACTGAGCCACTATTATCTAACCCTTGTAAAGCTGGAATTGGGCGATCACCATAACGATATTCACTATCGTAATCGTCTTCTAGAATCAGGACTCTCGCTTGATTCGCCCAACTTAGCAGCTCTAATCTTCGTGCTAAAGAAAGCGTTGCACCTGTCGGAAACTGATGCGATGGAGTGACATAGACCAAGCGCACCTGATCTGTTGCTAGATGTGCTAACTTCTCGACGAGCAATCCAGATTGATCAACTGGAATCGGCAGCAGTTTCGCGCGATGGCTGAGAAAGACCTTGCGGGCACTCAGATAGCCAGGATCTTCCAGCGCGATCGCGTCTCCGGGTTCAAGCAGTACGCGCAAGATTAAATCTAAAGCTTGCTGAGTCCCATTCGTGATCACAATCTGTTCTGGCTGACATTGCACTGCACGGGCACGCGAAAGGTACTGAGCGATCGCTGCTCTCAAGGGATAGTAACCTTGCGGATCAAGCGCATAATCGAGCCACTGAAAATCGGATTGACAGCGTTGAGAAAGGAGCTTCCGCCAAAGTGCGATCGGGAACTGCTTCAAAGCAGGGCGACCGTAACGAAAGCTAATCTCAACAGTAGGTTCAGGCTGTAACGCAAAGGGAGTTTCAGCAAGATAATTAGCATAACAAGACAGCTTGATCGAGGAGCTTGTCGGATTAGCGTTGGGTACAATCGTCTCAGCATGGAGTAGCTCGTCGGGGAGTTGGCGACAGACGAATGTTCCTGACCCGTGCTTTGCTTCAAGATAGCCTTCCGTCAACAGTTGCTCGTAGCTTTGAGTGATCGTGGTGCGAGAAATATTGAGCGATCGAGAGAGCGATCGCGTCGAAGGAACTCGCTGACCGGGTAACAATCGACATGCAAGAATCGCGACTCGAATTCCTGCATAAACCTGCTGATGCAATGGAATTGCGGAGTCGTAATTCAGGTGAAGCGTGAGTTCCATCAGAATGCAAAGCGCAAAGTGGATTTATATTAAAACATAAAATTGGCTCTTGTTAGAGTCCACTTAGTAGGATTACGCTGATATCTAATCGCAACGCAATCGAATTGGAAGGCGAAGGATGCAGCATGAAGGGATCAATTGAAATCAAAGCAGCCTCATCTCAAGCAGATGAGCAAATTGCGGCATTGCTGAATGAAGATATGAAGACCCTCATCCCCAACCCTTCTCCCCAGGGAGAAGGGAGCCAGAAGTCTTATTCCCTCTCCCTGGGGAGAGGGCTAGGGTGAGGGCGGCTTCAGCATTTCATACATAGATTCAGCAACGCCCAAATTGCTGACCACTTCTATCAAATGTGGCGAGATAACAAAGTTTCGCCCGATAGCTTTGCCCCCGACTGGCGCGATCGAGTGCTTCAATTCCTTGAGACTGCAAGACGATCACTGGACTATCAAGCCTTTGTCGCTTTAGCAGGAGATCAAATTGTTGGGTCAGTTGGATGCCAACGGTTTGCAGGGCTATACCCCATTGTCTTCAATCCTACCGATCGATGCGATGGTTACATCTGGGGAGTCTATGTAGAACCTGATTATCGACATCGCGGCGTTGGTAAACAACTCACTGATCAAGCAATCCGATATCTGCGATCGATTCAATGTACTCATGCTGTTCTGAATGCTTCGCCCTTTGGTAAAGCGTTGTACGAACAATTGGGATTTACAGCCAGTAACTTGATGCGCTTTTCGCTGTTGGAGTAGGGTAAATGATGCATTTAGAATTGGAAACCTCGAATTTAGATGCTTATCTAGAAGCATCGGATGTCATTGATTTTGAGCAGCCTATCATTCGCGAAATTGCAGCGCAGTTGATTCGAGCTGAAACAACAGATGTTGCCAGAGCAAAACGAATCTATGAATTTGTGCGCGATCGGGTTTCTCACACCTTTGACATTCAAGGTGACATCGTGACGTGTCAGGCTTCTGAAGTATTGCAGCATCGACAAGGAATTTGTTTCGCAAAATCTCATCTACTGGCTGCAATCCTTCGATGTGTCGGCATTCCAACTGGGTTCTGCTATCAGCGATTGCTTTTCGAGCAAGAAAATGCACCTGAATTCACGCTACATGGTTTGAATGCGATTTATCTTGCTAGTGTTGGTCGCTGGATTCGAGTCGATGCTAGAGGAAACAAACCGGGCGTACAGGCTGAACTTTGCTTGGAAAAGGAAATGTTGGCGTTTCCGATTCGAGCAGAACTGCATGAAACAGACTTTGCGATCGTTTACAGTCGTCCAAATGTGAACGTCATTACAGCCTTGAGAAACAGTGAAACGATCGCGCAATTAATTCAACACCTTCCAGACGAACTATGAACAACCCAGAAGTATCCTTTGAGACAACATCTCGAACTCAAATCAAACGGCTTCCACAGCGGGGAGACTACGATCGCGAAACGGTCTACCAAATTCTAGATGAAGGCTTGATTTGTCAGGTTGGATTTGTGTCAGAAGGTCAGCCATTTGTGATTCCGACCGCTTATGGTCGAATTGACGATCGCCTTTACATTCACGGCTCTCCTGCCAGTCGAATGCTCCGAACGCTACAGAAAGGCATTGAGGTCTGCGTCACTGTAACGCTACTTGATGGACTCGTTCTAGCCCGTTCTGCCTTTCACCATTCGATGAACTATCGCTCTGTGGTTATTTTTGGAACTGCAACTTTGGTCGAGACTGCTGAAGGAAAGCTACTTGCATTGGAAGCATTTACAGAACATATCATTCGCGATCGCTGGTCTGAGGTGCGCCCGCCCACTCCTCAAGAACTAGCAGGAACTTTAGTGTTATCTTTGCCGATTCAGGAAGCTTCAGCGAAAGTGCGAACCGGAGCGCCGAAAGATGATGAAGCGGATTATGCTCTACCTGTCTGGGCAGGAGAATTACCGTTGAAGCTGGTTGCAGGAAATGCGATCGCAGATCCGCAATTATCCTCAGATATTCCGCTTCCAGATTATGTTCAAAACTACAGCAGAAGTTGTACTTGAGACGATTTCCGCTCTATTTTTTCTTGCGATTTTTGCGTCTGGACTCAGATTGCTGCTTCAGCTTAGTTTTGCGATTGGATTGCGAGGACTCAAGGGCAGGCTTGCCAAATCCAGTTGGGGCGAATGTTTGCCGCTCTAATGCTTTGAGGTACCGAAGAAACTGTGGATCAATCGGTTTGCGAGGGACTTCAGCACGAGACTTTAAGCCTAATATGACTTGGATTTCGTCCCAATCGCCAAATAGCTTCTCATCCACAGATTCAGCAGTAAAGGCTTGCTCCATCAGTGGAACTGCTTCCATCACTTCCAGTTTGGCTAACGTCCCAATGAGAGAGGCATTCACAATCGGGTGATTGTCTGCAAATTGAGTTAAGTTCTCTAGAAGAATCTCGACGCATTGCTGACGAGTAGAACCTGTCGAATCGCGGGTCTGCCTTGCGAGTCTCTCTAATGCTTCTATGGGCAACGATCGCATCCATTCAGCCTGCGTCTTGTCACTGACCCAAGTGGCTAAAGTTGGCAGAATTGTGTCTCCAATGTGGGCAAACACTCTGGGAAATTCCATTGCCATCCACTCCCACTAGCCCTCGTGGTCGTAGTACTCGATCGCGTGTTGTAACAATGGCTCAACGGCTGTATCTGCTTGTAACTGTCCCAAGGCTCGCCACGCATGGACAGGTGCCCAACCTGCCGGGGCTTCTGCATCTAATTCGTAGAGATCATGATCTGTTGCCATTTGGATCAAGCTAGGAATGTCGGAATGACGAATCCCCAAGCTCTGATAGTCGAGCCAAGAGCGGACATCATGCGTCGTGCATTCGCCTTGTGCTAGCAGGTGAGCCACAGGTTCAGAATAGTCAGAGACAGCCATAATCAACGAGAAATTGTACTGTTCTGTAGGCTATCATCAATCCGCGATCGGGTTTGTCTTGATTTGCGATCGTTGCAATTGTAATCCGAGAACCAACTAGATTCGGAAAATGAAAAGCTGCTACTGAATAGCCAGGTCCCTCACCCGTATGACCACTAACCTTTCCATAGCAGGAGTCTAAATCGATGAATAGTCCTAAACCGTAGGCTAACTTATCAAACACCGGATATTTCCCAAGCACATGAGCGGGGGACAGCATTTGCTCGATCAGTGCAGGACTCAGGATCTTGTTGAGAAACAGAGCTTCAATTACGATCGCGAGTTCTGGCGCAGTTGAAACGACAACACCATGCGAAACCCAACCTGGATGATAAAGAGAAGCCATATTTTGCAACTCAGTTCCGCTAAAAAATTGTGTAAATCCCGGTGTTAGGTTAGTCACATCATCAAGTGTGTTAGAGGGTGTTTTAAAAGTTGAATCGGGTCAAATTTTATGCCAAACGCCTCACCATGATGCGAATCATCGCCAGATAAATAAAAGTCTCCGAAGTTTCCGGCAGTAGCTCATAGTCTCGCACTAAGCGACGACAGTGCATGATCCAACCGTTTGTCCGCTCCACCACCCAGCGCTTTTTGAGCAAGACGAAACCTTTGGTTTGCTCAGGACGTAAGACGACCTGGACAAGCCAATAGCAGATACTGATGACCCACTGCATGAACGGTGCGCCATCAAATCCGCCATCGACCCAGATCGTGTGCAATCGAGATACGGCTTTGCCTTGTTTTCGGACTCGTTGCAGCGCCGTTTTGCCGCCCTCGCGTTCTGGGGTGCTAGCAGCAGTCACAAACACGCGCAAAACCAGTCCCAGCGTATCGACGGTGATAAATCGCTTGCGTCCTTTAATGATCTTTCCGGCATCGAAGCCCACGGCTTCATGGACACCCGCAGCGCTTTTCACCGACTGACTATCCAACACGGCTTCCGATGGACTGGGCATCCGTCCCTGTTCAATCCGACTGCAACGATACAGACAATCATGAACGTTGATCCAGGTTCCATCTTTGCGCCAGTTGCGAAAGTAGGTATAGACGGTTTGCCATGCCGGAAAGTCTCCAGGCAACGATCTCCAACGCACCCCTTCAACCAGAATGTAGAAGATCGCATTCAGGACTTCCCACAAATCCACTTCTCGCGGTCGTCCGCCCGGTTTTGCTTCGGGCAGCAAATCTCGCAACAGTTCATATTGAGCATGGCTCAAATTACTCGGATATGATTTACTCATGTTGCTCTCTCGGTGCTGTGTGTTTTATGTATCTACAGCGTATAACCGGAGAGCTTTTTTACCCCCTTGATTGTCTTTTCAAACACCCTCTTAGGCACAAAAGTTTTTTGTAGAGCAAGGGGAGCGAAAATCACTTGATGTAAAAGTTGTTGGAGAGAGAGGTGAGTTACTCGTTCGAGAATATATCTAAGGACGAGATAACCAGGATTGGAATACGCCCAGTCTGTTCCTGGCGTGAAGCGCAGGCGTTGAGCGAGAGTAATGTCAAGGAATGTTTCTCTCGACCACGGAATTGAAGGCATTGTTTTGACAGCATTAAAGTAAGAGGGCATTTCACCATAGTCTGAGAGTCCACTTGTATGACTGAGTAGATGGCGGATCGTGATTGTCGGATCTAACGAAAGCTCAGGCAGGTAATACTGCGCGGGAGCATCAAGATTGAGAATTTCCTTGCGAACGAGGTGAAGTATTGCAGTCGCTAAAAGACTCTTGGTGACGCTGTAGATGTAAAAGGTTGCGTCAGTGGGCATTGAGATCTCACGGTTCAGGTCTTGGTAGCCTATGCCTGTCTCAATTAGTCGTTTACCATTGATCCGCACAGCAACCACAGCTCCAAAAGTTTGATCGAGAGAAGTTTCAAGAGCAGCTTTCAGCCGGTTGTGAAGCGTTTGATTCATGATCTCAAGGCTTACTAATTCTTTTTACTATAGTCAAATGATTCAAGGCTCACTGTAATGTAGGTGCAACAACTTGAACTGTACGCAAGGTACTTTATCGGGAGGAAACTATGAACCAGCAATTCCCTCAGTTTATCTACAATGTGGTCGATCGCTGATGAGTGTATCGGTCAACGATTAATCATGTCGTAACTCATGTACTGAGCTAGGGTTTAGTGGATAATCTGAATAAAAAGAATTGATATCTGAAGATGGGGCTTAACATTTCTTACGAATTTAGCATCACGGCAACCGTTGAGCAGGCTCGTGCGATCGTCACAGCATTGCGAGATTTGGCACTCGATCTCTCCTTTGCTCAGGTCGATGAATGGGTCGAACTGCAAGGGGAAGCTTGCCATTTTGATATGGAAGATCTCGATGACCCGTATGTATTCTTGAAACTGCGCGGTATTAAGCCCGTTGAGATTGCGATGAATGGAATGTCTTGGCGAAGTTCGACTTACCTGATTGCCTTCGATACACTGCCAGGACAAGGCTCTGAAACGGCTGCATTTGGGTTAGCAACACACAGCGAGATTGGGGAAACCAACGATTGGATCTGGACTGGATTTTGCAAGACGCAGTATGCGAGTAACCCTCAGTACGGCGGGCAAGAGAATTTTCTGCGCTGTCATTTAGCCATTGTTAAAATCCTGGACGAAGCGCAAAAACTGGGGGTTTGCTGCGAGGTAGACGATGAAGGCAACTACTGGAAGACTCGAAATATTGCTACCTTAATGGCTGCCCTGAGTGCTGAGAATATTTTCATGGCAACGACGATGGGCGCAATTAAAGACACGATCGACCCGTCCAGCGCTACGCTCGAAGCACCGATCTTGGCGTATCCGAACTTTGAACAGCTGGAAGCTGAGGGAAATCAAGATTTGGACAGGAACTTGTAAATCCTGGACATAAGTTAGGGTTGGAGTGGTTCGATGGCGCATTTGACCTGATGCGATTTCTGAATCCCGTGAATCTTAGGCGAGAGAACGATGACGCACCCTCATCTTGATACAATTCTTCAACAATTGCGACGATCGCTGACCCAGATCTACGGCGATCGCTTACAAATGCTGATTCTTTTTGGTTCTCAAGCCCGACAAGACGCGCAACCGGATTCTGATATCGATGTTCTCGTTATATTGCAGTCCCCGGTCGATGCTTGGGCAGAAAATCAGCGGACAGCGGAAGCGATCGCAACGCTCTGTCTCGAACATTCTGTTGTGATCACACCTGTTTTTATTTCCGATCAGCAATTCTGCACTTCAGACACAGCTCTTCTGCGGAATATTGAGCATGAGGGGGTACAAGTTTGAATTTAGAACAAGAGCAATTGCTTGCTAAAGCTCGCGAAAGTCTGCTTGCTGCTCGGATTCTATCGGAAGCGGCAATTTACTCGGTTGCAGTTTCTCGTGCTTACTACACCATGTTCTATGTTGCCGAAGCCTTTCTTATGGGCGAAAATTTGAACTTCTCGAAACACTCAGTCGTGATCAGCAAGTTTGGTGAAATTTTTGCGAGTACAGGACGAATTCCAGCTGAGTTTCATCGCTACCTGATTCAAGCTCAACAGTCTCGAACTCGCGCTGACTATGATGCGAGTGTTCAAGTAACGATCGTTGAAGCGACCACACAAATTGATCGTGCTGGAGCATTTATCAGGCTGGCTGAAAGCGATCTATAAATTCTCTTCCTCAATGAGTTGTCGCCGCATCGAAGGAGTCAAAATTTGAAGTCCTCTGACAATCTCTTCCGGCGTGGCAGTTCCAGCTTGAACGCGATCGGCAATGGTCATGACTTCAAGTGCCATCGATGTCGGAATCCCGGATGCTTCTAATCGCTTGAGTTCCAAAACATCGATCCCTGCTTCCAATCCTTCCAAATATTCCTCGATGCTGACTCCAAAATCTCTAATTTCTGGCATGGTTCTGATCCCCCCAACTCAGCCTCATTGTGCCAGATCTGCGCTCAATCTTGAAGGCTCGTTAGCACGAAAACGATGATGTTTTCGAGGATGCCGTTGATCATGGCTGCACTCTATATTCAGTATCGCATTACCGCTTGGCAAACTGTGAATCGGCTGATTGCTCATGCCGAACAAACAACTCAGACTCAACTTGATGATGCCTCTCGTCGAGTGGCAAAAGGAGTTGTCGTCAATTGGCTGATTGAAAAAACTCATCTGCCTGTGGATTTAATCCCAGAAACAGTTTCGATGCAAGATAGTTTTCAGGCACTTCGGACAGTCATGCAACTGGATAGGGACTACTTTGCTGTTTAGGGTTAAGCTTTTACTATCAAATCATTCTGGTGAAGTCCAAAGATTTGAGCTTCACCAGAATTGCTACTAGCGATTATCGTTTCCGGGATTTGCAACTATGCTTCAGTTCTACCCTGGCAAGTCTAGCTTATTGCTTTCGCCGATAGTTCGCAGTCATGAAGTGCTGCCACTGCCCGTCATCCCCTAACACATGTGAGATCATGACCCGGTGATTGTCATTTTTGAACTCGATCGCGTCTTTGTATTTTGCTAGCTTCCCATCGCCCGTCATGGCAGGTCCATCAGAATAGAGCGTGAGCGTCGTTTCCCCCGCATCCAGTTCCCCCTCATATCGCCAGAGATAGGTCATCATCGACCCAACCCAGGTTCCCACATACTTCTGCTGCTGCGGGTCATAGCCGATCGTCATGAGCGTCGTTGCGAGACCACAACCCGGCATCTCGCCCTGACCTTCAGCGAGTATCCAAAGTCCGCTCAGAGAACGCACAGTTTCGGTTCCCGTTGATTTTTCGGGCGGTTGGTCGGCTCCCATTGTGACTTCAGTTTCATAGCTCCACTCTCCAACAAGTTTTTGCAGCCACTGATGTTCTCTTTGGGGTTCAGAATGCGGGGTTGATTCCGGTTGTTTTTGCGTGGTTTCCATTGTTTTTGCTCCTTTAATCGTTGTGAATTGTGATTCGCTTGAAGGCTCGTAAACTAAAGCATCAAGTCGCTTTCTCGCAGTTGACCATCCAGGGTGTGCCAAATTGATCGACTAGCATTCCGAATCGAAATGCCCAGAAGGTTTGCTCAAAGGGCATCTTGACCGTTCCGTTTTCGGCTAAAGCCTGAAAAATTCGTTCTGCCTCAGTAGGGTCTTCGATGCTGATCTGCGCGTAGAAGCCCTGGGGAGCTTCAAAATATCCTGGCGGACAGTCTGATCCCATCAAGAGTCGCTCTCCCAAATCGAGGCAAACGTGCATGATTTTGTCCTGCCATTCTGGAGGAATGCGATCGCTTCCGGAGAAGTGAACTCGCACCCCTTTTGAGCTAGGATGAAGTCCCTCACCCGCAAGCAAGATCCCTGCTTTAGCTAATGCTTCGTTGTACTGCCCCATTTTGGTCAAAAGCTGTTCGCTTGGCATAGTCCCAGCTTCGGAGTCCTGGGTTGCTTTGACAAAAACCATGACTTTCATTGTGGAATCTCCTGTTGATTGGTTTTGAGTTGGATTACTGGGGGTGCGCTGATCATTAACCAGCAGCGACCCGCTTGAGTTCGTCAATCTCGATCTTCTTCATTTGCAGCATGGCAGTGGTGACGTTTTGAGCGATCGCCGCATTCGGATGATTCAGCAACTCGATCAAAATGTGAGGAATAATTTGCCATGAGACTCCATATTGGTCTTTGAGCCAGCCGCATTGCTGGGCAGTTTCATCGCCACCCGCAGAGAGTTTTTGCCAGTAATCGTCTACTTCTTCCTGGGTTTCGCAAAAGACTTGGAAGGAAATTGCCTCGTTAAATTTGAAGGTCGGACCTCCGTTCAACGCTGTGAATGGCTGCCCATCGAGTTCAAAGCTTACGGTCATAACTGTTCCGGCGGGTTTGCCATGAATTTCCTGTCCAGCTTCTCCATATCGGCTGATGTGAACAATCTTGGAATTGCGAAAGATCGAGGTATAAAACTGAGCGGCTTCTTCGGCTTGATCGTCGAACCATAAACAAGGCGTGATGTTGTAATTGTTTAGCATGAGCGTTCTCCTTACTATGCGGGTAGTCCCACAACTTCAATGACAGGACGGATTTCGACCGTGCCGACTTTTGCGCCTGGGATTTGAGCGGCGATCGCAATCGCTTCATCCAAATCCGCAGCCTCGATCAAGAAAAATCCACCCAATTGTTCGCGGGTTTCTGCAAATGGTCCATCGGTCACGAAGGATTTCCCTTCACGCACCCGGACACTGGTTGCCGTTGCGACAGGATGAAGTGGAGCAGTGGCGAGATACTGCCCGTTCGAGTTCAGTTGCTGTGCGAGTTGGGCGGAGTCGGCATAGCATTGTTCTCGCTCGGTGTCATTGAGGGCATTTTCTTCCAGGTAAATCAGCAGCACATATTTCATTCGCTTGCCTCCTTTTATCAGTGAGTCGAACGGCAGTGGCTCAGATCGACAGGTTGCTCAAAAATTTTTGGATTGAGTACGATCGTGATGCCCTCTCATGGTTGTAAGTCAGTCGAATGGGAATGACTCAAATCGACATATTGCTCAAAATTTCTGAGGTTTGGTATGGCTCTAACTCCACAATCAGAGGTCAGTCAGGCGATCTCAGCCGTTTATCGATCTGAATGGGGGCGAATTGTTGCAATCCTGATTCGGCTGGTCGGAGATTTTGACATTGCGGAAGAGGCAGCCCAGGAAGCGTTTGCGGCAGCGGTAAATCAATGGCAGTCCGAAGGGATTCCAACGCTTCCCCGTGCCTGGATGATTCGGACTGCGAGATATAAAGCGATCGATCGCCTCAGACGACGATCACGGCTAAGCGAAAAACTGGAATGGTATGCCGCATCAGGATTAATTCCGGCGAGTGAGGAGCCAAAGTATGATGACGATGAAATTCCAGACGATCGCTTACGGCTGATGTTCACTTGCTGTCACCCGGCACTAGCGATCGAGACTCAGGTGGCTCTCACACTCCGAATGCTGGGCGGACTTGAAACCGACGAAATTGCCCGTGCCTTTCTCGTACCCCCGCCGACGATGGCGCAACGACTCGTGCGGGCTAAGCGCAAGATTCGGGATGCAGGCATTCCCTACAAAGTGCCAGAGATGAGCGATTTGCAAGCCCGGATTGATGCGGTGCTAACGGTGATTTATTTGATTTTTAACGAGGGCTATGCGGCAACCCATGGCGAGATACTGATCAGAGCCGATTTGTGTGCAGAAGCGATCCGGCTCAGTCGATTAGTGAGAACATTACTGTCCCCGCAACCGCCGTCAGAAGTGACCGCACTCTTGGCACTGATGTTATTGCACGACTCGCGACGCAATGCCCGTCTTGATGAGCAGGGCGATTTGGTATTGCTTGAAAATCAGGATCGTCGCCGATGGAATCAGGCACAAATTGCTGAGGCATTGCCGTTGGTTGAAGAAGCATTGCGGGGTGGAACGGGAGCTTTTGCTTTACAGGCTGCGATCGCTGCCCTGCATTGCCAAGTCGCACGATCAGAAGACACCGACTGGGCGCAAATTGTTCAGCTTTACACGATGATGGAACGCTTACATCCATCTCCGATCGTATCTTTGAATCGAGCAGTTGCGATTGCCTTCAGCAACAGCGAAGCTCCCGCGATGGTTGAGGGATCTGAAGTCGCGAACACTCTCCTGGATCGACTTGCCCCCGAACTCGACAGCTATCACCTGTTCCATGCTGCCCGCGCCGATCTGTCGCGACGAATCGGAAACTTTGAAGCTGCCGCCCAGAGTTATACCCGTGCGCTGGCGCTCGTGACAAATGAGAGTGAACGCCGCTTCCTAGAGCGTCGGCTGCGTGAAGTTCGAGGAACTATGATTAGTACAGATGCTAGCCTCACAGCGATTCGCACACCAGACCATCACAACGAAGTATGGGGAGATTAATCATGTTTAATAACAATCTCGTAACCCTAACGTTAATCGCCGCGATCGGTAGTGGGCTAGTCGCTGGCGTTTTCTTTGCCTTCTCGACTTTGGTGATGCCTGCACTGGCGCGAATCGAACCTGTGCAGGGGATTGCTGCCATGCAATCGATTAATATCACAGCGATTAATCCGTTGTTTATGCTGGCACTGTTTGGAACGGCTGTGGTTTGTTTTTTTCTAGCAATCTTGACAGCGTTAAAGTGGGGTCAGCCTCATTCTGCTTATTTGCTCATCGGCAGTTTGTTCTATCTAATTGGTGTGATTGGAGTCACGATCGCATTCAATGTACCGTTGAACGATGCGTTGGCAAGTGTCAAACCAGGTAGTCCTGAAGGTGCAACGCTATGGTCTAAATATCTAACGAACTGGACGCTCTGGAACCATGTGCGAACGATCGCTTCACTGATTGCAACTTTATTGTTTACGATCGCGCTCGGTAAATAGCGTTAGTAGAAGATTAGTCCTCAATTCCAAATTGCCAAGATGTTCATGCGATCGCTTTCTTTTTAGTATGGGCATTGATTTTACTGAGTAAGCGGCAGCAATTGCGAATCTTAGCCAATGTGGATATACAGAAAGAAACTTCAGCAATCTGTTTACGTCCGAACCTTTTACAACCGAGTTGAATTCTCTAAGTCGTTGCTAAATAGTGAATCTGACTTTAGCCTTTGAGAGGTGTTCCATGTTACGCCGGATCGCGCCAGCCGCTTTCATTTTACTATCAGCCTGTTCTGCCTTGAGTCGAACGCCCACTCAATCCTCAAATTCTCCCTCAGCCAGTCTCCCTGATATTCAGTGTCGAGGTGAAGTGCCTGCCGCACTGCAAAAGACCTTTGGTGATTTGCGCTTAGCCCAACCCAACGACTTTATTCCAGTTATTCAAAAACTTGAGCAGCAATCGAGGCAACCGAATCGTCCTAAAATTAGCTATACCTGTAGCATCTTTTCCACCGACTTCAATCAAGACCAGCAGCAGGATTATGCTGTGCTATTGGTCAATCCTCAAACACAAACGTCACAGTTCCGTCTAGCGATCAATCAAGGCAATCAAACCTTTAAGAGCGCGATCGTGCGAGATTATCCCAGACCGCCTGCGGGTATTCGCCAACCCGTGTACGTTGCAATGCTGCTGAAACGGAGTGGTGAGCAAGGTCCAGCGAATCGTGAGTATTTCCCTTTGAAGCGGAACACTCCAGAGCGAGAGGCGTTTATTGCTCAACCTGCGATCGAAGTTTGGCGATCGCCCAATGAGTACAAAGCGCGCACGGCTTCCAAGTTGTCAGCGATCAAGTGGTTTAATCAAGCAGTGGGCTACGGCTCAGAGATATTCTACTTCTCAAACGGTGAGCTTAAAACGATTGGTGTCGCTGACTAAGGCTAATTAGGCGCATATTCAGCTTCATTCATAGATGCAATGGGTTTGATAAAGGCAACCAGGCGTTCCACTTCTTGAAAGCCGATCTGACGGTGAAACGCATGACTCGCTGTGTTCTCTAGTAAAGCATCGGAAGCTAACTCGGTACAACCCTGAGATCGTGCCCATTGTTCTGCGTACTGAATCAGCGCTTTACCAATTCCTTGCTGCTGATACTGAGGTTGAACATAAATTCCTTCGACAAACGCAACAGGGCTTTGAGTCGCACCGGGAACATAGTCAGACCGCAGCGAAAGATTCATGAATGCAATGGCGTTTCCTGTCTCAGTTTTGACTAGACAACCGAACTGACGGGGAGAGTGGAGAATTTCAGTTAGACTCGTCCGCATTTCTTCAGCAGAGTAGTCTGTCCAAAGTTCTAAGGCTAAGCGAAGCCATTCCTCAAACTCAATTTGAGTGACTTTGACAATGTTCATACCGTTGTCTTCTTCCAATTCGTTCAATCGCTATTTATCTACAACGACATCAAAGTGCTTGACGCGCAGTTCAGGATCGATTAAATACTCACGATCCCTTGGCAGAAAGCTTGCTTTCTCAATGTCATTCCCGGCAAAGTTGCGAATCGCATCGCGAGATTTCCAGTAAGAGATGACATAAAACTCTGCAATATCGTTCTCGGTGCGCCGAAACATTTGCAGACCGAGATTGCCATTGATCTTACGAATTTTATTCAATCCAGCTTCCGTGATGTAGGTTGTGTACTCCTCAGCTTTTGCGACTGGAAGGCGACCATGCCACATCCGAGCCACTGAACCCGCAGGAGCCATTTGAGCAGATGGAGCAGTCAATGCTGGAGTCAATGTTGCAGCAATGAAAACTGTTAATATCGCAACGGCAATTAAAGTAATAGAACGGAATGATTTCGACATCAGAACTCCTTTTGCCTTCGTTTATGTTGATTAGAACACTAGCGATCGCCAAATCTGATCGAGATTCATCATTTGTTAAAGTGCCAACCTTCTCGGTTCAGACGATACACAAAACAGTCGCCGAATCTTCGAGGCTCGATAAAGCCCATGCGCTCATAGAAGCGATCGCTTGACACGCAACCAAATAGTTGCATAATAGAGAGATATGGATGCCGTGTTTAAAGCCCTCTCCGATCCCAGTCGGAGAGAATTGCTCGACCAGTTGTATAGCCACAATGGACAAACGTTAGGAGAACTTTGCGAACATCTTGCCATGACGCGGCAAGCGGTCAGTAAACATCTTGCGGTGCTAGAGACTGCCCATCTTGTTGTCACCGTCTGGCAGGGGCGGGAAAAGTTACATTACCTCAATCCCGTCCCGATTCAAGAGATCTACGATCGCTGGCTCAGCAAGTACGATCGTCATCAACTCGATGCTTTGAGTCAACTCAAGCGCACCCTCGAAGGAACCTCTCAGGAGACTGACCATGAGTAAACCGACCTTTGTTTACGTAACCTACATTGCCACGACGATCGAACAACTCTGGGAAGCCATCACGAGCGAATCCTTCGTTCAACACTATTGGGAAGAAGGACAACTACAGTCAGATTGGCAAGTCGGTTCGCCTGTAGAGAAAGTCAACTTAGCAGGTGAATTGCAAACTGTTGGTGAAGTCTTGCAGTCTGAACCACCGCATCAACTTTCCTATACCTTTCAGTTTTTTGATCACACACAGCCATCGCGTGTGCGCTTCTTACTAGAGCCATCTGAATATCAGGTGAAACTGACCGTGATCCACGATCGACTGGAAGCCCAAAGCTACCTCAGCAACAGCGACAGATGGACAATGCGCCTGTCTGACCTCAAGCGCCTACTGGAACTCGAATCAGCGATCGCATGGATCGCTTGAAGGGCAAGAACAAATTTCCTCAACTATCCACTTCATCTTAGGGGAACTCACATGATGATTCCGACTGTGATTGAACCATCGGGTCAAGGCGATCGTGCCTTTGACCTTTACTCTCGGTTACTGCGAGAGCGAATTATTTTTTTGGCAGAACCCGTCATGCCCGAAATGGCAAACCGCATTGTCGCACAACTGTTGTTTCTCGAAGCCGAAGACCCGGACAAAGATATCTATCTCTACATCAATTCTCCGGGTGGTTCTATATATGATGGATTAGGCATCTATGACACGATGAATCACATTCGTCCTGATGTCTGCACGATTTGCTATGGTTTTGCTGCAAGTATGGGTGCGTTTCTGCTCGGTGCGGGTGCGAAAGGCAAGCGGAGCAGTTTGCCCAGTTCCCGAATTATGATCCACCAACCGTCGGGCGGGGCACAGGGACAAGCTGTGGATATTGAGATTCAGGCGAAAGAAATTCTCTACATCAAGCAGCAGATCAATCAGCGCATGGCGAACTACACTGGGCAATCGCTCTTGCGGATTGAGGAAGATACTGAGCGAGATTTTTATATGTCAGCACAAGAAGCCGTGGAGTACGGTTTGATTGATCAGGTGATTGATTCTTGGGAGCTTCGTCAAGCACATCGCTCAACGCTGCAAGCTCAGTCTGAACTGATGGTGGCATAGTATGGCAATTGCAATTTAACGTCCAAGAACAACAAACGCTCCACTCACTGGAGAAGTTGATTGAATAAAAACTGAGGAGGATTCGATATGGTGGAGATTCTGTTCGTACACGGTGCGCTAGTGCGCGATGGCGGGTGGTGGTGGCAGCAGGTCGCCCAGCAGGTGCATGACCGCATCGGCGTAAGGAGTCGAGCGATCGAGTTGCCGTCATGTGGGGAAGGAACTGGCTCCGTTCCCGGTTTCGCAGGACTGATCGAGGATGCTCAAGCGTTGGCAGAGGCACTCGACCAGACTAATGCCGCCATCGTCGTCGGTCACTCTTATGGCGGCACTGTCATCGCCGAGGGTGCTGATCATCCGGCTGTCCGCCATCTGTTGTACATCACCTCCTACCTTCCTGACATCGGACAGTCACAGGTCGAGATCATGAGCGGCGAACACGACCCCGTTGCGATAGCTCCGAACGACGATGGCACGATTAGTCTCTTCGGCTACACTGCCGCATCGTGCGGCGATCGCTTCTGGCAGGATCTCACCGATGAGACGATCCGGAACGGTGCTTGGGAACGGGTGACCTCGCAATCGGTCAGCGCATTTGGCACACCAACGACTCGTGCAGCGTGGCGAGGTCGCCCCTCAACCTACCTCGTCTGCATGGACGATCGCAGCACATCGGTTGATTTGCAGCGCTTCCACGCCGCCCGCGCTACTAGAACGATCGACCTGCCGACCAGTCATCACCCGTTTCTGTCCCGCCCCGATCTCGTGACTGAACACATCTCCGAGATCCTCCGCACCATCTGACCCGACTATTCCTTATTTCCTGAGAGTGAACAAAGCCTTCAACCTCGATTCTGAAATTTGGTAGATGTTGGTTGTTGAGCGAGTTCACCTTGCGTCGCTCTTGGCTGAGTTTGCTCAACTACATTTGCTGCGTAACGTTTGATTAAATCGATCGGTTGTCCTTGTTTAACCCGATATTGTACCTGTGGGCTAACTGCCAACAAATCAAACACCTGTTGTTTAGTCAATCCTTGTTGAAAGGCTAACTGTGCGATCGATTGATCGAGCTTTTGGGCATCTGGCTTACCACCATATTCGTGATGCAATTCTTCAGTTGTAAGTGCTGCTCGACCTGTCACTTGTCGAGCAAGACCTAAATAAGCGAGTCGGTACACGCTTGCATCAATTGAAGAGCGCGATTCAGCCATGTTTTTATCTCCAATAGGAGATCGCAATTATGAGCGCAACATATTCATAAACGCACTGTCATCATAGTCAAAAAATTCAGGTGAATTCAAAATCGGGGCTTCTGGTTCCGGTACGTCTTGACTATCAGGAAGATTTGAAATCGCGGTTGCTGTCACACTTCCTGCGTGAGGAGATTGATTCATAAATTGAGGCGTAACTTCAAACCGCTCACTGATGAGCAACATCTGGGCATATAGCTGGGCTAAACAGTCGAGTGCTACTTCTTTGAGATCGGCTTCAGAAAAATTTTCTGTCTCTCGGTAAGCGAAGGGGAGCCAAAACGATCGGAGCGATCGATTCACTAGCTCCCGCGATCCCAACTTAGAACTGGTGAGAATGTAGTGGTACAGCAATTCCCACTCTGAGTCTTCGACCGCCGAGAGCCGCAAGACTGTTTTTCTTTTACTAACCTTGGGTGCTGTTGTCATTTTGCTGAGTTTCAGATTAGACAGGAACTTGCTGACGTTGGAAATGTTGGAATGCAGCAAAGGCATCGACCATCCGAATGCTTAAAGGGTTTTCTAGGGCGAACTTATCGTGTCCAAAGCGATCAGCAATTCCGCGCCGTACTCCTTCACCAAAACTCCGACGAGCTTCCTCAACTCCAAGCTGAGTCAGAAATTGGATTAACTCAGATTTGACTAAGGCTGATGCACCGCCACCGATAATGACTTCGCAAGTTGAATCAATATGTCGAACAAAGTTATTGATCAGAAAGCTTTCGAGTTGCCCCCAGTAGGTCGCCCGTCCGACTCTCAAAGCTTCACTCACATCTCGCACTTGACTTTCTCCAGCAAAGACAACCTTGGGATTTTGGCTCACAAAAGCATTAAGTAGTTTTCCATAGTCTCTTGCCAGGATGCCTTGCACAGCAGCCCCACTCTCGATCGCTTCTTTGAATCCAGGTCCATTGCTGGTAGATTTCCCTGGCTGAGGTTGCCCATTCTGAAATACCAAAATCGAGGCGTTTCGATGTCCCAACATTAAGACTAAAAACGTGCGCGAGTCTGGAGCAATATTTCTCAAACTCAGTTCACTGCGTCGCCCTAGAAACAATCCAAATCCCTCTGGATAAGGTTTACAAAGCGGCATCGATAAATTCAGAGTTTGCCCCCGAAAAGAAAAATCTGCGGCAGTTTCTTGAATCTTTGTGCAAACCTTTAAAGCGTCCGTAAATTCTGTCATTGGAAGCAATAATCCAACTTGAACGGTTAGCTGACTGGGTAGCTGCGATCTCTCTCGAATTGCGCCCAACACTGCCAGCGTTTTCAACACGGCTCGTCGCTCTTTTCGTTCATCCGCTCCGGTATCGCCGCCAAAATTCTCAGCCGCGCTACCAACCACTCGTAGTTCATCGCCCACTTCTAGCCAAGCTGCATTTTCAGGCGCAGCGGTTGCAGTGTGCATCTGGAGTAACTGTAAATGTTCTTTAGTCAAGGAACTGGTGACTTCAGGACTCATTAGGAGGTAGTCCAATCGACCGCGATCGCTAAATACAACCTTGGTCAAAGACTGCCCCAGATCAATCAGGGTTTGAATCATCGGTTTGTTATTCGTTAAACAACAGTTCAGCACTGACACAATGCACTATGAAAGTTTCGCCAGAGTGAAACATGGGTCAATGCTGATGAAGAAATGAGTTGACGGTCAAGCTAGTAACTCAAAATCTGCGTCTACAAGCTTGAGCGATTGTCCTTTGAAGCAGAGCTATCATCAATTGCTACTTGCTTCCTCATTTTGCCAACATCAGATGCTAGAAAGTCGGCATTGTTACGACTCTACATAAAAACGAGAAATCGCGCACTTTGAAGCACTTTAGCGTCAATCTCTTTCATTGAAGGCATGTTTCACTCTAGTATCGGCGCACTTTAACGCACTTTAGAGCAACTCGCTCCGAATCACTACTCGATCGCTTGCACACCTAATGCACAAAATTTTAGAAAAGCACAGCTAAACTATTGCTAGATATACCTTTCAAGCATACGATCAAATATCATTCAGCTCTTCAGTCACGAATCATTTGCTCAGATCAAAATCTTTGAGCAATGTTCTCTACCTTTGTGCCGCTTCAGTCCAAGTGCGGTTCTTTGGCTCCTAGCATTCCAATGACTTTATGCTTTCTCTAGGTCGCGCTCATCCTCAGCGTAGCGTTCACTATTTCACACAGGATAATCAGTCTGGATCTGGTATCGCAGAACTGAGCCAGTGGTGTGGACAAGGCGCGATCGCGCTTGGATGCACTGGAACGGTTGATGCGATCGCGTTTTCAAATGTTCTCTCTGGACTTGCTCCCACAGGTGAATCTCTTCCAGGACGACAGATTCATGCTCACCATCAAGCCGGAATTGATTTAACATTCAACGCTCCAAAATCGATCAGTTTAGCAGCATTGATGGATCAACAAGACGCGCTAATTGCTGCTCATGCTCAAGCGATCGCACAAACTCTACAAATCATCGAACAACGATACGCCTACACTCGACTCTGTGAGCAGGGACAGCGGCAACTCGTACCCACTCAAAATTTAGTCATTGCGACTTTTCCACACACCACATCTCGCGCTCACGATCCTCACCTGCATACGCATTGTGTCGTGGCGAATCTTACTCAGATTGCGAATGGAGAATGGCGAACGATCGACAATACAGGGATTTACCGCGATCGCAGTTTGCTCAGTGCGATGTACACGAATGCGCTTGCTGATCAGGTTCGTCAACTTGGTTATGAAATTGTTCTACGTCCTGATTCGCATTTTGAGCTTGTTGGATATGAACCAGAGCAACTTCAGCATTTTAGTAAGCGTCGTCAGCAGATTTTGCAGCTTGTGGGAGAATCGGCAACGCCTGCCATGAAGCAATGGGCGTGTCTTGCAACTCGTCCCTATAAGACTTTGAACATTGATTTTGCTGAGCTGAATGAATGGTGGCAAGCTCAAAACGCGGCACTTCAGCTAGAGATTCGCCATCCTGCTCCAACCGAGCAATCTACAATTAGTAGTCCGATCGATGCAATCGTGATGAATGCGATCGCGACTTGTACGCAAACGCGATCGCTCTTTTCACAGACAGAATTAGAACATCAAATCTTTGATCGAGTTCAGCCTTTTAGCTATGAAGATTTTCTGGAAACACTTCAACAATGGCAGCAGACCGGAAAACTCACTGCACTGGGGAATCAGTATTGGGCAATCCCAGATCGGCAGTCTTCTGAAGTCATTGATGTTGCTCCAGCGATTCAGGCGATCGCAAAAGGTAATGTTCTGAACGGATTTGCTCAACTTTTGGAATGCGATCGCGTGATTGAATCTAGTAATTCATCCCAAGCAGCAATCGATGCTTATCTTGGTTTGAAGCCTAGCGATCGCGCGCAATCTGTCTTGTTTATTGCCGACGAAGTGGAACGCAATCAAATCCAACAAGATCTTGCTAAAGCTCAACAAGCCCACAAATCAGCTATCACGCTTTGGCAACTTCAGCCGAAACCCCTTACTGTTCCTCAAGCACTTCGGCTCCAGTCATTTCAGGTCAATGATGTTGTTGTGCCTCGGTATCATTATCCAGCTTTGGGACTGAGCAAAGGAGAATTTTACACTGTCGTTGCGCTTCATGCTAAAACCTTTACGCTACGAGATTCTTCCGAAGCTGAGTTGACGATCGCACCTCGACAATTTCGCAAGCATCTTTACCGACCGTCCCCAATGGCCATTGGCTTAGGCGATCGATTGCAGTGGACAACGCCGCATCAGTACGGTTCTCACTTTACGATCGCAGCAATCACTGACACGACTGCGGCAATTCGATATTCAGGTGGACAAATTGGACAGCTTGACCCCAATCAAAGCTATTTTTTCCAAGATGCTCGAATTTTGACTCCGAGCGATACCCCACCGCCGGATCTCAAGCAGCTTTTTGTGGTTGATCCAGTTGCGATTTCTCTCACGCGATGGATTCAGAGTCTACCTGCTCTTCCAGACAATCTCATCATATATAGCGATCGCATTTCAGCTTTATTTGCTGATTTGCGGAATGCTTCAGCAAAGGCTCACTTTTATGACTCAACCCCTACCCTCCGATCTGCCAAGCTCGGTGAATTTGCCACAGATTCTCAGTCAGCAGCAAACCGAATTTCAGAACTTGACTCAGAGCATCTACACCTGGCAGGAAACCAATCTGATTGCCCTGCAACAACTTCGAGCCGACCAAACCGAGTTGAAGAATACGCTCGAAACCTTCTTGAAGGAATTAAGCGATATTCTGAGCAGCAAGTCATCGAATTCGTCACCCAACCCCTTAGTCGAGCAATTACAAGCCTTGCAGCAAAGCTTGACGAGACTTACCGAATATCTGGAAATCAACACCGAAGGACAGCAGCACTTGAGTCAGCAGTTCGAGACACTGCTAATCTCACAAACCTCGTTGGGCAAGCAATTAGAACAACTGAACAGCTTGCAGCAACAGTTATCCACGCAACTCAACCCACCTCCTCAGTAAATGCGATCGCGTCCTATGACTTCAAATCTTTCTCATCTAGAACATCAACTTCAGCAGCTTCAGCAGAGCCTCAATTCTCTAACTCAAACGAATCAGCGAGAGTTCGCGCAACTTCGGGATCTGATTCAACAAAAGTCGATGAGTTCGACTTCGCAACTCCCATCCGCCAAAACCGTGAAACTGCTTCTTCAACAGCAGGAGAAACGCCTTCAAGAGCGGCTTCAGCAAATTCAACGTCAATCGCCGCTCATTTAACACAACTTCTATCCCAGCTTCAGAGATGGCAAGAAACTGAGGCAATCTCGACGGCTTCGATCGTGCTTAACCCCACTCTGAATCGCCTGAGTCACTGTGTGAATGCTGCTGCGATTCCAATGGCTCAAAACCAATCTGCTCTGTCTAGTTTCCTAATTCATCAACAGCAATTTATCGTAGGAATCGCTCAAAGCCTATCTCATAGCCACAATCTTACGATCGCTGTTCAATCCCTCCTCAAAAATTCTCATCCCATCGATCATGACCGACTGCCCCCTCGACTCAGCCTCACAGACCGCTTTACTGACCTTGCTCACCGCGCTGAACGAGCGGCAAGACGCGATCGCGACCTTGCTCACCGCTTTGTGCAATCAGCAAGACAGCTTCAATCAATCGGTTCAGAGTCTCAGCGATCGTCTAGTAACCCTAGAGAATCAAACCATTCAAAGCAACACAGCAATCGAACAACACCTAAATCAATTGACTACCCAACTCAACCCATTACCCCCATCGCTCGCGACCTTACACGATGGCATGAATCAGTGCGTGACTTATTCGCGCAGTTTCCTCGTCGAGTTGAGGCGCTTCACGCGGACGAAACGACCGAAGCGACCCGCGCAGAGCTTACAGGAATCGCTCAACAATTTACGGCGGATGGTGCAAGCCAACACTCAGGCTTATCTGGAACTATTGCAGCAATTACAGCAACCCGATCCCACTTTGCAGCAAGCATTACAGATCTTGCAGCAGGCATTCACCGATCAAACGCATCAGTTACAGACTATCTTGCAAACGCCCGATCCCAACTTACAGCAGTCCTTACAAATGCTCACGAATACCTTGGAGAACTTGCACGAACAATTGAATACCCATACGCAATCGATCACCTCGCTGACACACTCGATCGAGCAGTGGAAGAACGTCAACGACTCTCCTCCGAACCAATAATTTTCCAAAGTTTGGAAAAATCTTTTTTAGAATCAACGCATCCAATTTTCCAAAGTCTGGAAAATTCAACCTCAATGCCTGTCTCTGTCCAGTCTAGCGATTTTTCAGGGATTGGCTGGGTAACAGGACGAGGATCGCTAAATCGTGTGGTGTTAGTCGAAACTCCACAAGACGCGGTAGCTGCGCTTCACGAAGTGTCTGCACTTTCTCAACTCGATATCGCTCGGCTCGAACATTCTGGACGATCGCTCTACCTAGCCATGACTGACTCTGTACCAAAAGCGCTTCAGGAATGGGCGGCAATGCCAGGAAGAACTACGATCGCTGCGGGTGATCAAGACTTTATTCGACTGGTTCAGAAGGAGATTGGGCGATCGCAATCCTTACCTGTTCCCGATGGTTTTACTTGGCAAAAGTTACTTCAAATGGGACATCAAAATCCTGCTCAACTTTCGCGCCACTACAGCCAAGGACTTACGGGCGAACCAACTGCAATTCTTTTAGAATCGGCAAAACGAGCATTACGGTTAGGTCAACCTGTAGAGTTGGTGCAATCGATGCTGATGACGGCTGAACGGGTTGAAACGATGCAACCTCAACAGGCAGAGCAATATGTTCAGGCAATTGTCGATCGCGCTTGTAAGAGTGTTTCGGAAAGGCAACGTTCAGCGACTCAATTCATTCAGAGAGTTGAAAGTCAGCGGTTCCTTCGGAGTTAAGCTTTGCTCTAATCGCAGATGTAGAACCTTGACGGCTATTGCACTGCAAATTCTGTATCCTTCCTCAACTCCTCAGATCGAAAGCCCAGAACAATTTGATCTCTGGGAATACCTGCCTTAACTAATTCTGAGGCAATTCCTTCCTCAGTTCCGTCCCGCTGAATCCAAATCTTGCCGCCAATAAAATCAACGTGAATTAGACAGCTATGAACTCGCCGCGTCGCTATGTAGGGACGGTCATAAACAGGTTCACGCCCTAACATCATGACGAGATAGCGATCCTGCTTCGTATCAAAAACCGTTTCAAATTTGACATCGCTCTCTTTGAAGGGAACGCGAGTATGCTCAGTCAGAATCGTTTGAACTAGGTGTCTGTAGTGTTCCAGTGTATCCATTCCAGAATAACCTCCCGCTCAGGATCAAAAACGATGACAGGAATCTCATACTTTCTCAATAACAGTCTACCAAGCGGTTCGTCCAAGACATCAAAAAACGCTTCAGCATGAACAGCAAGATACAGAAGGTAATTTCGTTGAGTCTCTTCCATTACGGCTCGATAAACGCAGTATTGCCCGATTGCTTGCTCCAAACTCACAACATCAGAAGCACCGCCAAATGTCTTGATTTCCACAGCAATTCGTTCTTGTCCCCGTTCAGCCACGATCAGCCGTTCTGCCGCCAAATCGACATACATATCCTTGTCGCCCCATTTTAGATGCAAGGGATCATCAGTAATTCTCCACCCGTCCTTAATGAGGGCATTTTTTACGTTCTCGTGGTAGCGATCTTTGACTGGCATACAATCAGGCAGAAAATTTCCTAGCCATAATATAGTACATACGTTTGAGACACCTCATGGGAGTTGATGCTTATGATCGCTTCAATTCTGTCCTCTCGAATTTCTTTTGCTCACTTGATTTTCTTAGAACTCCCTAGCATGGTGAATCCTCTAGACTGTTTCATTCAGAAATCTTAAACAATTTCCTGATTGCAAAAAATGGTGAGGTAGCATAGACAACAGAGCCTACCCCTGTTTTCGCATGAGTGACCTGAGCGAGTTCCAGCCCTATCTTGAGTCGATTCGTGCCGCTTATGCCAAGTGGTGGCAGCTTTACACGCTGACGGATGCTGCTGGAAAGCAACGGCAGGCGCAGCAAGGATCGCCTCCGTTTGACTTTGGGCTGATAGTGCAAACGGTGAAGAAAGACGATCGCCGAGAGGAGGAAAAGATCGAGCGCTTCTCAGTGCTGGACGGGATTCGCAAGTACGCACAGCAGCATGTGTTGTTAGTGGGACGACCCGGATCGGGGAAATCTACGGCGTTGGCGCGATTGATGCTGGAAGAGGCAACGACAGCCCAAGCTAGGATTCCAGTGTTGGTAGAATTGCGCTATTGGCAAGGGTCGATCGAGCAATTGATCCGCGATTCGTTCACTCGGCACGATCTCCCTGCGGAATTGCTTGACGAGGCTTTGAAGCGATCGCTGATTCTCTTCGATGGGGTGAATGAGTTGCCGTCTGAGGAGGCGCGATCGCAGCTTTCCGCTTTCCGCCGCAACCATCCCAAACTGCCGATGATCTTCACCACCCGCGATTTGAGCTTGGGCGGAGATTTGGGAATTGAAAAGAAATTAGAAATGCAGCCGCTCACCGAAGCTCAAATGCAAGCATTTATTCGATCGTATGTACCAGAGCAAGCGGAGCAAATGCTGCGGCAATTAAAGGATCGATTGCGCGAGTTAGGGCAAACGCCGTTGCTGCTATGGATGCTGTGTGGCTTGTTTCAGCAAACCGGGACGATTCCAGAGAATTTGGGGTTAGTGTTTCGGGAGTTTACGCAGGGGTATGAGCGGTTTTTGAAAGAGGATGTGCGGATTGAGAGCGATCGAGCTTGGTGGAAACCTGTGCTTCAGCAGTTGGCTTGGGTGATGATGCAGGGGGAGAAGCCGACGGAGTTTCGGGTAGCGATTCGGGAAGAAGAGGCGGTTAGAGCGATCGGGCAATTCTTAGAAGGAAAAGTCCCGTATGCGGAGGATTTTGCACGGAAGTGTTTACGAGATTTGCAGAAGCATCATTTGATTCAGGTGGGTGCAGATCTAGAGGAGCTAGAGTTTCGGCATCAACTGATTCAGGAATATTATGCGGCAGAGGCGTTATTAGAGCAGTTGCCGAAGTTGGATGATAAGCGACTGAAGCGGGAGTATTTGAATTTTCTGAAATGGACGGAGCCTGTGGCGTTGATGCTAGCGCTAGTGGATGAGGCGCAAGCAGTTCGAGCGGTAGGACTAGCGTTGGATGTCGATTCAATGTTAGGGGCACGGTTGGCAGGTTATGTAAAAGAAGACTATCAAGCCAAAACATTGAACCTAGTAACTGTGTTAGAAGTCTCAAAAGTTTTGAAGATAAGACTCTTAGGTGAAATGCGCTCTCGGTACGCAATTCAAGATTTACATGCAGCACTAAAGGATGAAGAAACTCTACTTCTTGCCCTCCGAGCATTAGAACGAATCGGCAGTGATCAAGCTATCTGTGAAATTCCTCAAGCAGTTAATGGTAAGCCTTCTTCCGTTCAATCTTTAGCAGTCCGAATTTTAGAAGAAGTTAGGAGCGAAGTTGCAATCAAGGGATTACAGGAAATTGCTTCAAATGCAAATAGTAAAATTAAAGATAAAGTAGAACGCGCCTTAGAGAAACTAGGAGTTAGATCCACAGACAAGCCTCTTTCTCAAAACATTACAAGTCGTCGTAGAGCGATGGAATTGAGTTCAAGTATGTCTAAGAGGGACTTACTTTTATCGGCTCAGCAAGATATCCATCCTTCGATCCACAAATTAATTCAAAATCAAGGCACTCATGACTTAGAAAGCTTTGTGAAGATGTTGGAAAAAGTAAATACTAAAGAAGCTATTGCTATCTTGCTTTCCACTTTGAATGAAGATGACGATCTATATGAAATAACATTTCTCATACTCGGACTTCTGGGATATGAAGAAGTCTTACCTCAATTGATTACTGCCTTAAAATCAGATGAAGAATTTATTCGTGAATCGGCTGTTCTAGGATTGTCAAAAATAGGAACACCTGGCGCGATTGATGGCGTTATTCAAGCACTAGAAGATGAAGACATTTATGAAATAGCAGCAGAAATTCTTATACACCTGGCTGATGAAGTCGCACTGCCTGGACTATTGAAGATTTTAGAGAAGGAAGATTCAGATACTGACATCTGTATACGCACTGCTAAGGCACTTGTAAAAATAGAATCTGATGGCGCAATTGAAGGATTACTTGAGGCACTTCAAGACCAGAGTTTTGATAAGTCTTGGGTAGTGGCTGATGCCTTGAAAGCAGCAGGAAAGGAAAACTTGGTGCTTCCTGAATTGCTTGAGAAAATGCGATCTGACTATAGCTACTATGATCGATGCCAAACTGCTATTTCACTAGGTTATCTTGGCGAAGTACGCGCCATCCCAATGTTGCTTTCAGCAATCGATTGTGAAGAGCCAGACATCTGCTGGAAAGTAATATATGTACTAGGGAGATTTGCAGATTATCCTATCACGGCATCTACTCTACAAGAATTGTCTGAAGCAGCTACCCCTAGGTTAATTCAAGTAATCTTAGAAAGTAATTTTAGTGATTCTGTTGCAGAAGCAATTGAAGCTCTCAGTAAGTTAGCAAGCCCTCAACAGCTACCTAAATTCTGGCAACATTCATCTTCTTCTTTAAGTTTTCTGCGGGTGATTGGATCGATTCAAAAGCGACTCAAATACTATGACTATAAAATTTATCAAGTTCACTTGGAAGCACAGAAGAACGATCGACAAACTCCCCAAAACAACGATCTCTCTCCCACAATCATCCAAAACTATCCCAATGTCATTGAAGTAAAACAAACTATCATGAGCAACTCATCTAAATACAACTTCCCCAATGCTCAAAAAGTTCAAATCTTTGAGCAAGTAACTACCTACATCGAAAACAACCATCCCACAGATCCTGAAGTCAAAACCGCGATCGCTGACCTCACACTTTTACTCTCTCAACTTCAAACGCAATACCCCCAAGTCACGACCGAATCCCAAGCCCTCACCGTTCTCGATGCCGAATTTACAGAAATTCAACAATTTACAACTCATCCATTTGTCACCCTCCGACAACAACTGCTTAGTCCAGAGCGCCATCTTCAAGCCATCAAAGCCACCCTCGCAGAAGTTGCTAAACACTACCTCGAAGAAAGCGTCTGGTCAAAAGCAGCCATCACCTATCTCGATAAAATGAGCGAAACCCCCGACTAAGGAGCCTGAATCATGAAAATCACGATCGACCTTCCCGAAGCCCTTCAGCAAACCCTGATCCATCAAGCTGCTCAAACCCAAACTACTCCTGAACAACTGATCATCCAAGCTCTCAACCAGTACCTCCAACCCGCAACCTCAACCAACGCGACCGATCAACTGCTTTCCCTGATCGGCACTCTAGATCTCGGCACCACCGACCTCGCCGAAAACCACGACCAATACATTGGTGAAGCCCTCTTTCAAGAACTCCGCAATGCCGAATAATCTCTTCATCGATACCTCTGGCTGGGCAAGCATTTTCGTCCCCACCGAAACCCATTACTCGATCGCTGCCGAGCATTTCCGCACCGCGATCGCTAACCGCACTGAAATCATCACCAACTACGTCATCACCGAACTTGTCGCACTACTCAACAGTCCGCATCGACTCCCACGAGATCGCATCTTCAACCACATCAATATCGTTCGCCAAAATTCCTATATTACCCGTATCCACATTGATCCCACGGTCGATCAAGCTGCCTGGGAACTCTGCCAAAATCGCCCCGGTAAGCCCTGGTCGCTCGTCGATTGTAGTTCCTTCATTATCATGCAACAACACAACATCCAATCAGCCCTCACTACCGACCACCATTTTGAACAAGCAGGCTTCACTCGACTTTTGAAATAATCTGAAGAAAGCATCTGGTCAAAAGCAGCGATTACCTACCTCGACAAACTGAGTGAAACCCCGACTAAGGAGCCTGAATTATGCAAATTACGATCGACATCCCTGATGAAATTGCTCAAAACAAGACTCTCTCTCAAGCAGACTGGCTACGAGAGGTCGCGATCGCACTGTTTCGCCAAGAACTTGTCACCCTTGGCACTGCCAGCCACATCGCCGGAATGCAACAGCTAGAGTTTCAAGGATTACTCTACGATCGCGGCATCAATTCTCATTACAACATTGATGACTATCGAGCAGATATTGAAAGCCTACGCAGCAATCACTGGCGGTAATCCTCATTAGCTACACCTATCCCATTAACAGCATTTCTTGCAGGATGTAGACGAAGCCCTCTAAGAAAAAATGATTGACGAGAGAAGAGACGATGAGTGAAACTTCCAAATACAATTTCCCAAATGCTCAGAAAGTCCAAATTTTCGAGCAAGTCGGTACATACATCGAAAACAACCACTCCCCAACCTCCGAAAATAAAACGGCGACTAGCTTTCAAAACTCCCCGCTCACCCTCTTCTACTCCTATTCTCACAAAGACGAAATCCTCCGCGACCAACTCAACACCCACCTCACCCTGCTTCAGCGCCAAGGCATCATCGATTCTTGGTACGATCGCAATATCACAGCCGGAACCGAGTGGGCAGAAGCGATCTATACCCACCTCAACACCGCCGACATCATCCTACTCTTGATTAGCGCCGACTTCCTCGCTTCTGACTATTGCTACGAAAAAGAGATGAACCGAGCGATCGAGCGTCACAACAGGCAAGAAGCTCTCATCATTCCTATTATTCTACGCCCCTGCGACTGGACATCTGCCCCCTTTGGCAAGCTTCAGGCGCTTCCGATCGCGCATGGCGAAGGCGCAAAAGCGGTTACGACTTGGAGCAATCAGGATGAGGCATTTAGTGCAATCGCTACAGGCATCCGCAAAGCGGCAACAGAAATACGCCCAAAGAGAGCCTCAAGCTAAAATCAAATCATCCCTTCTCACTATTCGACCCATGCAAATCACGATCGACCTTCCCGACTCTCTTCAATTCACCGAAGCCGACCTTCGCACCGAACTCGCGATCGCGCTTTTCCAGCAAGATCGCGTTACTCTTGGCAGTGCCAGCAAAATCGCAGCAATGCACGTCATGGACTTCCAAAAGCTGATTAGCGATCGCGGCATCTGTATTCATTACGATGTCGAAGAATTTCAACAGGACGTGCAACACCTACAAGAACGCGGCTGGCTATGATCATCGTCAGTGACACCTCCGCAATTGGCAACTTAGCGATCGTCAATCATCTTTGGCTACTTCAGAGCATTTATGGCAAAGTTCTGATTCCCGATGTCGTTGCACAAGAACTCAGCAATGCCTCACGTCCTGAAATTCAAGCAGTTTTGTCACTCGATTGGATTGAAACAAAAGCGATCGTCAATCTCGCAATGGCAAACACCCTACAGCAAGATCAAAAACTTGATCCAGGCGAATCCCATGCAATCGTGCTGGCATTAGAACAACAAGCCGATGAACTTCTAATTGATGAGCGCAGAGGCAGACAAGAAGCGGCAAAACTAGGCATCCCAATTATCGGAATTCTCGGCGTTCTACTGGTTGCAAAGCAACGCCAACTGATTCCACAAGTTCAACCCATCTTGGATGCTCTGATGCAGCAAGCCGCCTTTAGAGTCAGTTCAGCACTCTACACACAAATCCTACTGCAAGCAAGGGAAGCTCAACCCTGAAAGCAGCAGGGACATAAAGAGTTACAGTTGCCGAGGAATTGATCGAGGTTGCTGTGAGGTTTGTGAATTTTCTTTTGCAAGATTCTGAAGAACTTGATAACTTGCGCGACCAACCACCAGTTCCACGTATCGGTGTGCTGCTTGAGATCCCTGCTGTGATTCAATCTTTTGGTACTGAGGGTCAGAGCGCAACATTTGCATCACGTCCTTTGCTGAAATGCGATCGCTCAATGCCTGCCGCGCCACCTGCATCGTAACTTGACTGGGCGATCCCTGACTTCCTTGCGTGTATTGATTCCAAAGATCCGCAGGAGTTTGATTGACAGCCGCCGTTTGAGTTGAATTCTGCCCAGTTTCCCGACCTGACACAGCAATGTGATTTCCATCGATCACGTAACGTTGATCTCGCTTTGAGTCATAAGAAATTGAGCCATCTGCTCGCGTCTCGCCGAACAGCTTCACCATCTGACGTAACCCAACTTCCATCGATCGAACCATCGGTTCTGCGATCGCTCGTTTCACCGATCGCGCCCAGGACTGCAAGTTCTGTTCTGTTGTGGCAACCCATCGCGCCGGGGCCGATTGAACCGACTGCAATTGATGGTTCAACTGTTGAATACGGTTTTCTAGCTGCTCGATTTGCGATCTCAATCGTTCAAGATCAGGAGCAGAATTGGCAGACGGTTCGATCTCTTTCGTGCTTTGCTGAGCCTGACTTTTTCCGTTCATCAAGCTTTGCTGAGTTAGCTCAGAATTTTCTGAGGACGACCCAGAATGGTGCCCATTTGACTGCTGTGTTTGTGAATTTGGCAATGAATTGGACGATTGTTGAGGCTCTGCTGAAGGGGAAGCAGCATGAGGATTGAGCGGAGCGGATTGTGCTTGGGCTGCTAATCCCAACAAGTCTGTTTTTACTTCCCCCTCTTGAACGCGGTACACTTCGCGATCGCCAATTAAAATCTTGACGGTTCCTCGAATGCTCTCTGGACGTTCTAATGCTGCCTGCAAGAGCGCGAGGTGTTCTGGCTCCATGCGATCGACGCGAGGTGCTTCTCCGGCTACTGCCTCAAAAAGACGCTGGTTCCCATGTCGAATGACGATCGGGGCGTAAGTATCAAGATAGCCAGCAAGCACTGCCTGTTGTCGAATTCGTTGCAATAGTTGGGTGAAATTTGTCTGCTGGTCAGGCGTAAGGCGGGCAACTTCGGTTGTGGGAATGGGTTGAACTGGATGTTCAAGAACTGTAGTCGGCGTGGCAGAATTTGAGTTTCCAGACATGATGATTTTTCCAGAACTATGCGATCGCGTGAATAAAAGAAGCTGCCAACTGTGCCGCATCGACTAGCACCTCTGGCAAAATCATTCGTCCCGATATGCGATCGAGAACAATTTGAGAGCCAATTTGAATAAATGCCCACTGCCCATCGATTTCAAGCTGAATCACGTTGCAGGGAGACTCTTCGATTTGTAGCCGCATTCCACTGAGATAACCTTGCTCGATGACCAGATCCGGTGAGTCTGTGCCGTCATTATCGGTGTAGTACACTTCGATAAGATTGGGTTGATACCCCACCGGAAATGCAGGATAGTGCCAAACTGAAGCAACTTCGTAGATAGTGTTGGGATAGAGATCGCGAAGTGACGCAATTTCTGGTGGCAGCGTTTGCTCGATAAATTGGTGTTGAGCTGGAGTCAGGGAGTGAACCATAATTGTCTATCTCTGTGGGGGTCTTTGAGAGGGCTGCCGCTGCATTGATCGTTCAGCAGGTGACAGTCCTGAAGCCTGACGGTGATGATTTGCCTCAGCCCGTTGAATCACAAGCGATATATAGGTTTGAGCCGCTGCTGAACCTTGGTTTTTTGCGATCGCTTGAACTTGCGGAGAGTTGGTGAGCATTTGCCCAACGAGTGCGGGCGGGTGATGATTCAAAGCGCGTTGTGAAGTGCCTAAATCGATTTGCAGACGAGAGCCTTGGAGTCCGCGTTGATAGTACTCATACGGTAGGGCAACAGTGTGATCGGGCGGAATCGTCTCTACTTTCAGCGAGTGGGGTTGGTTTCGCAATCGTGCATATGCTTCGACTCCATCGCGTAAAAGCTGCGTTCCTGCTTGTGCCATTTCTACGCCAACGCCTTGAGCGTCACTATGAACTGAAGATAAATCATCGGATGATAGCGGCATAATTTAACCTCTCCAAAAGCATTTACCAATTTGCAAGCTCTTCAAACGTCGTGCTTTCGTACTTTTCAACGGAATCGATCGATGAACTACTTTCTAACATTGGAAGTAAGATTTGATCGACAAACTCAAACCGCTCTTTCAATTGTGATTTCATTGCATCAGGTGTCCAATTTGTTTGGGTACGAATGGCGCGATCGACAAGGCGCCTCCGTACTTTCGTATCCCATTTTTCTTCACTCCACTGTTGAGCCGCATCGTCGAATTGGGGAATCTTGACTTCAAGACAAAAAGGAATCGCGGCTTCACCGGAACCTTGATAAGCTGGATTAACGAACACACATTTTCCGCGTGGCAAAGTTAGTAAAAACCTTGCATCGAACAAAGGACGTTTGTGATACTGCTCGGATTGAGAGGTTCCTGAGCTTTTACCGTGATTGCGACTTCTAGCACGAATAATTACCTCTTCCTCACCAAAGTATTTCGAGTAGCGTTGAGCGCTTTCCTCATGCTGCGGATTAAAGATAAATTGAGTTGCACAAGCAGCAAGAATGCTTTGAGTCATTTCTTTGCCGTATTTATTTTCTAGCTGTGCGTAGTTCTGATAGCCCAAGATTAAAGCTAGTCCATTTTCGCGGTATTCATTTGCCCATTGCACGATCGCTTGCAGATACAAAGTCGGAAATTCATCCATTGCAAGAACCAGTGGCTCTTTGCGGCGTTCAGAGAGATTGCGAACGACTAGCAGATTGAGGATGGTTGCGACGATCGGAGCAACGACATCACGAGTCCGCTGATCTAACTGGAAGACAACCAGGCGCTTACCGACTAAATCGATCGGTAGCGTAGTTTTACCACAAAGACAGGTGAGAAATTTTTTATCAATCAGCGGTGCAAAAGTCGCGACGGCTGTACTAATAATGCCTCCGCCTGTTTGTTCCGCATGAGCGACCGAAGTTAATGCAGTTGCGCTAATTGATGCCCAGACATCCAGTTCGCCATGAGCCTGAGCATCTAACATTCGTCGAGCTAAATCTGGACAGCTTAGAATTGCCCAGACCATTGTCAAGTCTTGATAGGGCGTTCCTTTTGCCAGCATTAATACTGCTTGCACCAATAAGTCTCCAGCCTGCTTAAAATATTCATCCTGCTTGCCAGAAGCTTCCCCCGCTTTTGAGTTGCGATTCATCGTGATCGCGAACTGTTTTGCCATCGTAGAATCTGCTTCATCTTCGAGAAAATCGAGCGGGTTGCAAACCGAGCTATAGTCAAATCCAGGGGCGAAGACTGCGACTTCATAGCCTTTGCTCACAGCATAAGCAACGTGCCGTCGGAGCTGCTCACCTTTGTAGTCATAGATCATCGTGGGAAAGCCTTGATCCAAGGATGATCGGATCAAGGGATCGATCGACGCATAACTTTTTCCTTTTCCGGGTCCACCGCAAACGGTAATCCCTTCATTCGCATTGGGAACATACAGCGTGGGAGGTTGCCCCATTAGGGTTGTCAGTTGTGCTGTAAGTCCACGATTGCGGGGCGTGCCAACGTAGAGCGTGACGCGATTGTGCTGGCGCTTCCGCATTTGTTGTTCTGCGCGGCGTGTAGCAGATAGTTTTTCCCACACCCCTGCTTTGCGTCCAAAGACAAGGTGCTTTTTCCGCCCGCCGATCGCCATCAGAAGCGCCAAAACAAGGCATCCCAACAACAATCCTCCACTGTCCCAGCGAAGCAGGGGAGCTAGTCCGCTTAAAGCATCTTGAGACAGCGATCGCGGCTGTACTGTAGTGGCTTGTGAAGGCATTGAATGATTGATTTTGGGGCTTGGCTGAGTCGGCATAAGGTCAAGGTGATGAGTTGATGGCAGAGTTCGCCATGTCGATCAAAGTTTGGCGATCGCCCTTTTTGAGACTAACCGTGTAGCGGTAGCCGGATTGCTCCCAAATTACTTTGGCATCGCTGTAATTTGCACCCAGCACCCAAGGGACAAAAAAGCCTTGAATTCCGCTTGCTAATGAGATCGATCCAAAAGGATCAGGCGATCGCTCAATTGGACGAAAGGCTGGATCGTTCAAGAATGCGTATTCTGACTTGATGGAAGGCGTATTCGACAGCAGTTTTTCGGCGCTGATCAATCCATTGCGACAATAGTTCGATCGACAATCAGGACGGGTCGTGAGTGCAATTTGATAGCTCTGACTAGAGGCATTCCATAGAACTGCGTGAATTGGAAGTTTGAGCGAAATTTGAGTAGGTAAGCGCAGTGGGATTTTGGTTCGACGCAAGGGTTCTAGAATCGACTCAAAAATAGATGTAGTAGATTGTAGTTGCGCGATCTCAACTGGAACTTGAAGCAGAGTTGCTCCAGCGATCGGAGGTGTTGCTGCCCATAGGAGAAACATGACGATCGCACAGCATCCCCATTTCCAAATCTGATTTTTGATTCGTTGATAACAGTAGATAGTTCTCATCGTTATGTTTTCCTACTCAGACGGTAGCGATCGCCAATCTGGAATAATCTGATCGAGTAATTGAATTGCAACGGGCTGTGGAATTCCTAACTTGACGACAGATCGTAATCCGATCCAGTCGTCGCGGCGCGTAATGACTTGCCATTTGTTATTCCGCTGAATCAAAATTGCCCAACCGCCTGTCGGTCCCCAAGTCCAAGTCGCCATCGCATGAGGTGGAAGCACCGCTACTTTTGTCACCTGCCCGACTCCAAATTGAGATCGAGCTTTACTCGGATAGTCCATATCCTTCTGTAAGGCTTGCTGAACTGCTTGTACCGTTGGTGAGATCACAGGTTGAGCAAAGACAGGCGTAACGAGGCTGTTCCAGCCAATGAGACCGATCAAAAAGAGGCTGCTGCTTGAAAGCAATAAGGCTTTGATCTGTGTGTAAAATCGCAGTCTATTTGACTCGATAAATGCCATGACTCGCTCCTCCATAAAATCCATCAAAATCGCGATCGGACTGCCAGCTAAACTGTTTTCGACTACTTGAATTCGACATGACTCGATTACAGCCTTGATCGATGCAAATCCCAACATGCTCCATGTCGTGAGCAATCACAATGTCACCGGGACCTGCTTGTGCCGGATTAATTCGTTGCCCTCGTCCAGACTCTAAAACTGCGACCATATTGGGCACAGAGTCCCCATCGATCGAGGGAATTCCCGCTTTTGCCAAAACGCGATTGACTTCCCACGCACAGGCGACATTGCCGCCGCCAGGTCCAGCGGCTGTACTTTCTCCAACCGATCGACTTACAGCCTGAGCGATCTTCTGAGCGGTCGCACCTTTCGCTTTGATTGAACACTCCTGACCCGGTTTCTCTGACAATGTTGAAATGTTAGTCCCACGAATTGCCTCGTAGTAGCGTTGAGCATATTGAGCAATTTCACCAGAGCGATCGCCATCATTGACAATCTGCCGCGCTCCACCAAAGTTTGCCGAACCACCGCGAATATAGCTACCTAATCCAGCGCCTGTAAACCAGCCATCGCGCATTCCCATCACCATAATTTTCGAGGCAATATCAGGACGGTTGGCAAGTTGAGGCTGATTCACTAAATCTACTCCGATCGCTTTTCCAGCACGCTCATAGTTCTCAATATGAGTGAGTTGCACCAGTCCACGTCCACAATAGTTTCCGCAGGCTCCAGAGCGAGAGTAATCGTCATCTTCATCGCGCGGATTGAAGTTTACTTCTGCTTGTGCAGTCGCCAAAATATAAGCGACTTGCGCTGGGTCAGTTACGCCGTAGCGTTTGGCATCTGCAAGCACTAATGGAATCACTTTTTGAGCGTAGGGACGATCGCCCGATGGAGCTGCTGCGATCGCCCGATTTACCGCTTCGCCACTGACTGTACCACCTCCACAATCATCGATTGCGCCGCCTGGATTCGCGATCGCGTTGTACTGCCCCTCGATCGCGCTAATCTGATTCTGAAACTCTGATGGAACTTTGACAGGTGGGGCATTCTTGCCAGCAACAATTACTAATCCCTTTTCCCGTACTGGAATCCAGGGAACTGGACCAATAAAGTAAGGCGTACAGCCTAAATCTACGATTCCATGCACACAAGCCCGCAAATACAAGCCAAAATCTGCTTGCCCTTTCGCTTCATTTGCCTTGGTCATCACCACTTTGAAAGCGGGACCGTACACAAGTCGCCCAGTCGGTTCCCATCCTCCATTCACTTTTGCTAAAAATCCATAGCCACCTTTGACGCGCTGAGTTGCCCCCGATGCCCAGCGTTTTCCGTGCATCGCGCCAGCTTGTCCGGTTAAATCACTCAATTCCATGTAGGAGCAAGGCTTCCCCGCTTCACAGGCGACCGGAGCCGTTGCCCCAGTCTTTAAGGCACTTCCAGTAACGAATGAATCTGCTTTGACTTTCGGATCACCATGCTCGGCAGCACTCCAAACGACATCTGCGATCGCTGCAATTCCAACGCCGTTCGCAGGCGATTGAGGAAACTGACTAAACGGAACTTGATTTAGCCCCGGTACTTGTTCGACAAAGCTACGCTGCCAACCTTTGAACTGTGATAACGGCGTGAGCGCGAGCTTTGGAATTGAATTGATCGAGTACTGAGCAAGATCAAGATTTTTACCTAATGGCATTGCAGCAAAGGTAGGGACGCGCTCGACCAGTTGTGCTAAAGTATTTCCTCCGAATGTTCCTCCTCCTTGTTTTGCCCACAGATCTTGTAATGGTTTGACCTGGTTGAGTGGAAGATCCGCGATCGCAGGAATCGCTTCAACAAGTGACTTTGGAGTTTGCCATTGGCTCATGCCAAAATCGTTCAGGTTTAGCGTGTCGATCGCGCTCCGACTCAGTTGAGAAATCTGCTGTAAATTGAATTGCTCAAGATGAAACGCATCCTGAACATCTCCCAACATGACAAACTGATCTGGAGTTTGACCTGCTGCCCAAGTACGTGATGGATCATAGCCTAACTGCTTGATTAGATTGGCAGGAAGTTTAATCCACCCTGGTTCTTGAATCGCAGGCAGTGTCTTAAACTGAATGCGATTCCAATCCGGTGTCTGTGCGGTCTGAGTTCCCATTGTGTAGGACAGGGTAGACACTGGCGGAGAAGTTTCAAACGCTTGCACAGATTTACGTGATGCCCACGGAATCGAACTCAGCGTTATCAGTACGAAACTGATGATAAATAGTAAAGCAACTAAAAATCGGTAGAGTGTACGCAGTGCCATGACTCTAGACGCATCAATAAGCGCAGTGAATTCAGATATCAGCGAAAATCTCAGCTTTATTGCTGTAGCTGCTGGAAATAATTGCTTGAGGAAAGGTTCTGTGCCCATTCCTGCATCGTTGATGATTGCTCTGGTGCCGATGTCGTTAATGCTTCTAGAGATTGGTTAGCTGGAGGTGAAATGATGACAGGCACGATGCGATTGCGCCAAGTGGCTTGTGGGATTGCTAAATCAGGAAGCTCTGATTGCGAAGAATTGAATTGAGGTAGCTCTTGATTTGTCGCTAACTCAGAAGATTGAGTTTTTACGGATGACATTTGAGGAGGAGCTACTATTACCGGAACTGGAGCTTTTATCATAGGCTCAACACCCACAGCAGTCGCTACAGAAGCTTCAGGTAACTGAGCGAGTTGAGGTTCTGGGCTGATTGCCATTGTAGTCGATCGATTCACAATCGGACTTACTGCGATCGTGGTGTACTTGGGTTCTCGTGCGACTGGGCGCACTCGAAACTGGTAAAGTTTTCGTCCCTCAGTCCCTTCTGTAATCAGTGTGAGCAGTGTGCCATTGGTGCTGCTACGAGGTAAATCGGGAAAATCGATCGGGCGAATCTGTCGCAGGTGAACAACGGTTGCGCCTTGATCACTGCTGCATTCTTGTCCTTGAGAAATCGTTTGGCACAGCGTTCCGTCAAAGCTCAAGGTAATGCGAGAAGGATCATCAATCCAGGCTTTTTTCACGAATTCGCCTGTCTGAATAAAACTAATGTTGAGTCCAACTCCGGGCGCAACATCAACGCTAATTGCTTCTCCAGTAATCCCTTGCGCTTGATCGCTTGAGACATTCCGAACAACAGTTGCATTCGCAATTTGAACTAAGAATAGAGTGGGAACGCAAAGTGAGAATGCGTTGCTCAACGTCTTTTGAATGGGTTGCATACTATCCTCTCACTGCTTAAAGACTGATTGACTGATTTACAAACACTTGAACCGAGGTTCCTTGACCCAGAACAAAAATTGAAGGTTGATTGTTTGCTGCTTGTTGAGACTGTTGAGCGCGATTCAATTGACTTTGCAGCAATGACTGAGTAATACCTTCAAGGACTCCAGCCGCTAAATTTGGTCTGTTATTAGTTGTGGTGGACTGAATCCCACTCGTCCCGCTTGTCAAAATTTGACTTTGAGGTTGATTAATCAGCCCCGCCGCTCGTGATGCACCCGAAAGCAATGCTGCTCCTAAATCTGATCCCAGACGACTAGGGCGATCGCGCGCTGCCTGTAACGGCTTTCCTCCACTGCCCAAAATTAAAACAGCGTGTTCGGGAAGCGATCGTTCAACATTGCGCCCGTTTTCAGAGACAAGAGCTGAAGTGGCTTCGAGTTGTGCCAGCCCCGAATTCGTGGCGTTTGTCACCTTTACCACTAATGCAGCCCCGCTCGGCAGCACGATCGTTCCATCAGATGACTTAAGCGGCTCTTGCAATCGCACTAAAAAATTTTGAACAGGATTATTGATTGCTTCTGTCCACGCGATCGGCGTTTCGAGAATTCCCTGTGCGCGGGTTCCGATCGCGACTTGTGCGGTTGGAGTTGGTTCAAAGGTCGCTGTGATGGGTGGTGTCGAATTAGGTGGCGGGACTCCTATTCCTCCAGAAACATCATTGACGCTGGCAACATCAGCGTTTGGGGTGCTGCTCTTTATCGCCACTGAACCATAATTTCCGATTCCTGCGGCGCTTAACCATGCCTGTACTGGATCTCGCGTTGAGGCTGCCTTCGGTGAAGCAACACGGACGACCTGCGGTGTAGGAGTTGAACGAGGCGGGATTGCTGTGGATGCTTGCGGAGCAGTTGCAGCAGCACGAACGACGGGTTGAGCAACCACGGGCGGAGCAGCACGGACAACGGGCGCAACCTGCGGCGTGGGATTGGGTTGAGCAGGTTTCTTCGCTTGCTGCTGACGAACCTGATTCGCTTGAGACTGAAGTGCTAGACGAGTCCGCAAGTTCCCAGTATCCTCGGTTGGAGCAGCCGGAGTGGGTGTGATCGAGGGAGACGGAGTTGGGTTTTGTGCGATCGGCTGTGGACGGTTGCCTCCAACCATGCTAACTAAACCCCAAAGCCCTAATGTTGCAGGAATCGACACTGCTACAATCCGAGGCAACGGACGCGACCAAAACGGGCGATCTTGCTCTACAAATTGAGGCGCAATGTGATCCTCTGCGTCGAGTAATCCGCCATCATGCTTTGAAGTCACTTCCGATGCAATCACTTGTGTTTCTACGGGATCTGACTCCCAACCTGCTGCTTTTGCAATTTCCTGACGATCCATAGTTCAAATCCTCTAAGCGCGATCGCTTCAGTTAGCTTGGTAAATCCTGCATTTCATCAATCTCCAACCCCGCAAGGCGCAGATCGAAAATCATCTTTTGCACATCCGTTGCTTGCTCAGGCAGTGGATTAATTGCGGGTGGAACTGCTTTAATGAAAACTCGCTTGTTGAAAGTAAACAGCAATCGCCCCGGAGCAGTTGGACTCTCGAAAAGCAGAACGTTGCTGACTAAATCCACAGCCCAGCGACCTGTTCCAGCCGATTGTGGTTTGGATAAATTGATAATTTCAGCCGTTGTAGTTGCTTGCCCGTTTAGCACTGAGAAAGGAATCAGTTGAGATAGCATTTGCAGGAATTTCAGTCGGAAATTGTCCTGCTCTGAGAGTAAGAACGATGATTTCCAAGTAATCGATGGAACTTTTCGCCCATTGCCAATATCCCTGCCAGCATCAAGCGCACCTTGTTCTGATTTCGATCGCCAACTCAAAGTTGCGATCGCCCAACTTTTGACGACTGTTTCGATTACATCTGCACTGCGAAAATCATGCGGCATTGCTGTTTGCTGAATCATCCGTCCCCCGTCAAGCTGAACAGCCGTAGGGATTGGACGATTGGCAAGCCGAGCCACCTGAAATCCGCCGTAGAACACCAGCAACGTTAACAGCAGATGCAGCCCCAGTGTCACTAATACGAACAAGGGCATGATCGCTGAGGAATGAAATCTAGCTTTGTGAAAAGGTAACTGCATAGCTTATAAAAAACGACCGATTAAACTCACAAACGACGACGCGATCGAGCTTCCAATTTGAATGCCTGCCTGTGCGAGTTGTGCGCCAGTGCTGGACATTCCCCGAATTGCGGCTAATGCTCCACCTGTTGCCAGTGAAAATGCGATCACAGGTGCAAAAAATCCCAGCAGGAAAGCAAAACTCAAATCACTGAAACTGGTTAGTTGCGCCCCTGCAATCACGGCTGCCATTACGCCTAAGAGGAGGGCATAGTAGATTTTCATTAGCCCGATCGAGAAAAACGTGATCAGCCAAACCCAGATCGGTTTAAGACGCTCGATCGGTAGAACCGAGGTCGATAACATAATTGGACCGACCAGGGCATTCAGCCATTCTCCAGCTTCCATCAGATTGCTGAACACCCACTGCATCGCATAGAGAATGTATTTGAGGTTATCATTGACAACCGTTCCTACCCCGAAGTCAACCAGATTATTGATGAACGAAGTAAAGTCTGCATTGATGCCGTTTTGATTAACTTCTTTGCCAAGACTATTAAATGCTCGTTCAAAGGCTCCTCCAGCCGTTGAAAATAGCCTTGCGAGTCCTGCACAGCTACCACCACAGTAAGCAGATTCATACTTTTGTTGAATCGCAGGGAGTTGTTGTTGAACGGTTCGGTAACAATTCAGCTTGGCATAGACTTGCTTTTGATCTTGTGAGAGTTGACTGAGATCTGCCGGGGGATCAATCGAAGGAATTGCGACATCGGGAGCGGGTAGATTATCGCACTGAGCGAGGAGTGCTTTTACCTCATCTTTGGCTTGATCGGTTGCTAAACGATCGTTGAGTACTGTTTGCGCTTGTACTCCAGCAATTTGAACCTGCATAATGCCGCTTTCCCAAGAATGCAGCAGATGATGAATGCCCAGACTGAACTCAGCTAATCGCTGACCGTGATTGCTCAAGAAAATCAGTACAGCAATCAGCCACAGAAATTTTGGCAAGGCTCCTAACGCAGTTCCACTTCCAGACATTTCGTGCGCCCATCGCGTGAGCCAAAATACTGAAGCAATCACAGCAATAATTGTTGCAATGTAGCTAATTTGGTAATACGAGCTTGTCGGATTTGTTTGAGAAAATGTACTCTGCCAAACGGTCTGCCAGTACTGAGCCGTGTTCTGAAGCTGATTGAGGCTGCCCTGAAGCTTGTCAACGCCGCCTTGAGCCGCAAGGTAAGGAACTGAGATTGTCCAACTGAATGCCATACTACGGAGTGGTTGCATAAAGTCCGGGAATGTAAATCATTGAGCCAGCTTGACCTAGCACTGCTGCCTGTCTAGTTTGCTCACTTTGCTGAGTTTGATTCAGTTGCCCAACGCCTGAATCAATGCTGCTAAGTTGTAAATTCGTTGCAGCCTGACCGATTTCAAGCTGAGTCAGTTGAGTCGAGAGATGCCCCTGAATTTGAGCGGTGATGGCTTGCTGCTGTGAGACATTTTTGAGAACATCTTGAGTCACAGTTTTGCTTTGCGCCTCGGTTGCCACTTGCCCACTGCGCTGAATGTATTGCGCGATCGCAGTTTGCTGATTCATCAGCTTCTCCTGTCCAGCTTTGCTCAAAACCGATGCCGTAATTCCTTGAGCAATTCCTCGATTCACAGATTGGTTAATGTTGCTGCGGTTGAGAATCGAGCCTGCTGAAGTTGCACTACCTCTGGAAGCCGCATCATTCGGCGTGTTACCAATCTGCTCAGACCAAACAGCGTCTTGGGTTGCTTCCGGATCAGGTAGACCCAATTCTCCGATAACACCATCTAGACTTCCGAGCAATCCTCGCAAGTTACCAGAAGCAATCAAACTGTACAAACTCTGTAGCTGCTGAAGATACTGATTGATTTCTGACAGTGTTCCATTGATTTGATTGACGGTTCCTTGCACTGGAACGCCTGCTGTTCCCAAGGTTCCGCCGACTTGATTCACGGTGTTCTGGATGCCTCTCAAATCGAGTGCGATCACTGATCCCGCGACGATGGTAATTCCTAAACTTCCTCCTACGCCAATCATTAAGACTCGGCGGAATCGCTTCCATGCCCGCATCGGACGCTGTTGAGATTGTCTTAGTTGAATCATCAAAGTACTCCTGTTAATCGGTTCCAGTTAAAAGTAATTGCGGCTGAATTTCGCTCATGGGTAAGCCTTTGCGTCTTGCTGCCGTGTAAAGTTGCGAGAATGCTGCAACGCCATCACAGAGGTCACTGTAAGATTCCATCACCCGCGATCGCGCTTCTTGCTCTTCCATGTTGTTTGCGGTCAGTGCAAGCAATACCGCGCTGGGGTAGAAGCCAACTTCGGTATACATACCGTCTTTGCAGATAATCCAGTGCGATCGCAGTTCTCGCGATGAGGGTTCAAAGCTGGAAGTCGCGCACTGAGCAATTACCTCACGGTCATAGCCCAACAAGTCCACGAACGAATCGACAGCACTGGGTTTGATGTAACCAATTAACGTTGTCGTAATCGTTTCAACAATCTGCTTCCCTGCTGCCGACTGGTAGATCGTTGAAACGGTTTGAGCAGAAATAATCGTGCGAACACCCCACTTCAAACCATTGGCGCAGAGTTGTCCGACGATTCGAGCGATCGCAGGAAACTCAAACAGAATCGGACTCTCATCAATGATGAACGCTGAAGCTGGACTTTCGAGAGCGCGTCTGAGCAAAGCAGAATATCCAGACAATGCCAACACTGCTGCATCTTGCCGACTGCGTAAACCTCGAAGTGCGAAAATGAGTAGCGAAACATCAGAGCGAAAAGAACTTGGACGGGCGATCGCTCGACCTAAGCCGCTTTTCAAACAGCCACGTAACTGCTCTAGAATTTGCCCTGCCGCTTCTCGAATCACAGTAGAAACAGTCAATTCATTCTGCTGTAAATGAGCTTTGAGCCAATCGTTAGCGAAGTCGAGATAGTCCCAGAGTGTAGGGGTTTCTTTCCAAGCGGTGGTTCCGAACCCTGCTGCGATCGCGTTATCGTACCGCGTTTTGATTTCAGGAATGGTATGGAAATCTTGCAGTGATTGAGCGACCAAGGTTCTCACAGACTTTTCCATAAAAGAATCATCGGTGTCACCCATGACGATGATGACGATCGCATCGATTTGAAAATCTACGATCGCGTCTCGACGCTCTTTCGCATTTGGCACCTCCCGCAAGTCGGGCATTTCAATCAAATTATTGGCACAGGTTCCCGTATCGTTGTAGGCGACTCTAGCTCCTAATTGCTGCAAAACTGCGGTCAAGTCAGAAAATGAACTGGTTCCGTCGGTTGGACGTGGAAAATCAAATCCAACCACTGGGATGCCGCGTAAATAGAATCCCATCATCAATTCAGCAAGCAGTATGCTTTTTCCACCGCGAGTGGTGGCGTAAAACGCGAGGTGCATCAGCATCGTGAATGGATCAATGTGAACGGGAGTTCCGCCTTCAAGCGTCAGAAACTCAAGCCCACCCGGATCACCAATCTGCGGCGCAACTAAAGGCAATAACCCAGAAGCTTCGTGACTGAGATAGTAGTCTTGACGATCGTAAGGCTTCGTGAGCAAGGCATCCCAAACATACGGCAACGATTGTAGCCAGAGATTTTCCGTGATTTCGTAAGCTCGTTCGGAATCGGAGGTCGATAAACAGTCAGTGAGATAGCTAAAATCCTGCTCTAGAGCGGCTGGATTATTGCGATAAAGCCAAATGCCTGAAGCAACTGTAACAACAGTTGAGCCGCGTTCTAGTGCCTGTCGTGCGGAAATCGCTTCATTCACTTTCATATCAGAAGCCACATCGACTGTTTTGCCTCCCAGCGCTCGCATCGAGAGTTCTTTGGAGTTGCGTGTTAATCGCTCCAAATTAAACTTTTGCAGTCCGCGATTCGAGGTTGAGAGTTCAGTGACAACTTTGAGATCGCGCAGTCGATTGCGGGCGATCGGCTCCCAAAGATAGCGTACCTGTCCCCGCGCAGACGGAAAAGCAGATGGTTTGCCGAGTTGCATGAATCCCGCGTACTTGCGCTTACGGGGAATGTAAATCCATTCTCGTGCAGCGATTGGAACCGCACTTTCTCCCTTTTCTCCTCTTAACAGGATGCTGGTCGCATGAACTTCGCTCGTGACCTCACATCGCAAGCCTTTTTCATCCAGAATCAGCAGTTGTGGAATTGGAGGAGCCGTTTGAGTATGTAACTCAGCGTAATCGGCTGTCCAGAGTTCCGCAGCCGTTAGAGGCTCCACAGTGAGTCCCATCAGGGTTGTCAGAATCGACTCTAAGCGCAAGAATCCTTCTGTGAATGCGAGATGCACCATTTTTTGCAGTCGGGCTGCGTCTGCTTGCTCTTTTTCGCCTGCAAACCATTCGGTGAAGTTAGCGAATGATCTCAGCAGTTTGGTGGTTAGATCGCGATCGCTCTGAGCCTGCTGAGTGGTTTTCACGGTGTAGGTTCCCAGAATGCGAATGCGCTTAATTTGACGTAGACCTCGTTGATATAGCTCACGCGATCGCACTTTCTGACTAAAGACTAATAGTTCAGCTAAATGATTGCTCTGGGTATTTAGCAGAGAGTCAAGCTCGATTTGGCGATCGCGATCTTCAGCAAATGAACAGTATTCAAACGTTAACCGTTCACCAGGCGGCAATTCTTTAAGCGCAGCTTCGAGGCGCTGTAGAATTGCTTCTGCTTGTGCTTCAGAGAGCGTTGCGTGAATGCCCGTTGTCCGAAAGCCAAACACAAATCGCAACTCTTGACGGCTGCCTTGCTTGCCTTTGCGCTGCTCTAATAGCTCGAATCCAACTTGAAGATTTTGTACATTCATTTGCCCATAGCAAACTAGATGCAGTGCATCTTCGAGCGGATGAAACAACTGTGTTTTGCCAGAATGCTTCACTCGACGTTTTCCAAGCTTCGGACGCTGTGGCAAAGGGGAATGTTGTCGCCACTGACAGCGCACTTTTGCAATTCCCCACTGCCTGGGCGCGTGAAACTTCTCTAAGAATTTCCATTCTTTCTGTCCAGTCAACGACCAGAACACAATGCAAGGCAAAAAAGCAAGCAGTAAGAATTGCGCCAGGGTTAGGTTGAATAGTTGCCATAGTAAGGTTGCCACGAGGATGAAGCCAACCCAGAATGGCAATTGATTTGCGGGTAGGTATCCAATGCTCGGCTGTTTCCCCACCAATCGATTCACAGCGCGAGGTTTAGGGGATTGCATCATTTAAGTCCCTGTGGTTGGAGCCGCTGTTGTTCCAGTACCCATAAACAATCGGATGATGATACCTGCTGCCACGACGACGACCAATGCCAGAGCAATCGGAGTAAATGCCGTCCGAAACTCGGCTCCTTGACCAACTTGGTAAACCGCAACACCAATTGCAATCACAAACACAACGACCAGCGCCGCTTGAATCAACCCGAACAGTGTACAGATATCACCTCCGCCCCCACCAGCCGCACCCAGAGCAGTGCTGAAGAACTGTGCGAGTGGTCCAAACAATCCACCTCCACATTGAGCAGCAGTCGGGGCGGCTTGAGCTAGAACTAATGGAGCCGCGATTACAACAACTCCACTCACACAAACACCTGCTAACGCATACTGCATCGGTTTAGAAACGCGCTGCATTCGGCTTGTGAGTTGCGGAATCAATGAAAATAGAAAGGTCAATCCAAACAGAATCAGAAATGCTGTCACCGTTGAATCTTTTAGAATTCGGTCTTCTAGAAACAACGTTAGTCCTAAACCAACTGGTAAAAAGAGATCCCAATGTTCCCGAATAAACGATCGCTCATCAAACCGAAAAAATTGCACAAATCGATGTTTCAAGCCCAATCGGGGCTTTGACTGCACGATACGAGTCATTGCTAAAACTCCAAATGTGAGGCTTTCCCCACAGCGCAAATGATCAAATGCTCAGAATCACGGAACTCAAATCACGTAGCATTTCGTTATCAATGCTGTGCTTGAATTAACCGAGATTCAAAAACTCAATTTGCTGGCAAGGCAATCACGGCTCTTGCGACTTAGCTCATCGATCACTCAAGGCAGTCACGGCTCTTGTAATCGCGATCGACATCTATCTGTATGAATAACAATACTCTAAGTTCCTCAAAACTAAAATCGAAAACGCTGAAACGTTAAAAAGCTTGATTGATTTGAGCTAAGAGAGAAATCGCCTGAATTCAATTTCTGAAAAGCGTTATTCAATAGTACAATTGAACGAATTCTGCTCGAAATCCGGCAAATGTCTAAATTCCCGCATGATGATTTTGCAAAAGCTTATCTAGCCGAGTTACTAAACACGATCGGCAAAGCAGTACCCAATCGTCCCCTCAAAGCTGAGAGTCGCGCGGCTGATTTGTGGTTTGAACTCAATCCTCGATTGGAAGCACAGCGATCGCAGTTGGGATTACTAGGACGATTGCTCACTCGCAATGGGCTAATCGAGGTGTTTCGGAATGCGGCAACCGCGATCGAGATCCGCGCCTGCCAAGGAAAGTTGATTTCTGCCGAAGGAGAATCACTCCGAAAGGCAAAACGTCGGAATCAGCGTCTCACTGAGACGGAATTACCGTATCTGTGGTTACTAATGCCTACGGCTTCGGCTGAGATTCGCCAGGGATTTTCAGTTGTGGAGACTGAGGCAGCAGGGGTGTATGAGTTTCCGAGTCTACAGCGGATCAAATTGATCGTGGTGCATCAGCTAGAGAAGACTGAGGAGACATTATGGTTGCGGTTACTCGGTCGCGAAAATGAGCAAGAACGAGCGATTGAGGAGTTCGCCCAGATACCTGCCGAACTTCCGCTATATAATAGTATCGGAGATTTATTAGCTGATTATCGTACCATTTTAGAGACTGGTGGCAAGCTCACATCTGAAGAGGAGGAATTAATCATGAAGCTATCTGCGGCTTATCTTAAACGAGTAGAAGAGTGGAAGCGCGAGGGCAAACAAGAAGGTAGACAAGAAGGCAGACAGGAAGGCAGACAAGAGACAGTCTCTGAGATGGCACTCAATATGTTGCAAGAAGGCATTACACCGGAGGTGGTTGTACGGGTGACCAAGCTGTCGATCGCAGAAGTAGAGCAACTCCGCGCTAATCTATCGAACGAGTAGGACGCTGACCATCAGCATTTCACGATCACATTGGAGATTTATTAGCGGACTATTGCACGATTTTGGGGACTCGTGGCAATCTCACACCTGAAGAGGAGAAACTGATTATGAAGTTGTCTGAGGCTTATTTGAAGCGAATCGAAGAGTCAAAACAAGCAGGAAGACAGGAAGCTAGACAAGAGATGGCGCTTAAGTTACTGCGTGAGGGTGTTCCAATCGAGGTGATTGCGCGAGTGTCTGAGTTGCCGATCGTAGAAGTAGAACAACTCCGCGCCAATTTGCCGAACGAGTAGGGCGCTGACCATCAGCATTTCACAATCACAGACTATCAGCACAAATTACAAATCAGCACTTAAAAGTGAGCATTCGTTCTACTTCAGATACGCATATCATCGCGATCGGTGGAGGTGGTTTCTCGATGGAGCCAGAGAATCCCTTACTCGACCAGTACATTTTGGGACTCAGCCCTCAGCCCCAGCCCAAAATCTGTTTTCTCCCGACCGCCAGTGGAGATAGCGATCGCTACATTGTTCGATTTTATTCAGCCTTTCTAAAGTTCTCTTGCCAGCCTTGCCATCTTTCATTGTTCAATCCTCCCACATTGGAACTCCGCAGCTTTCTGCTAGAGCAAGACATTATCTATGTTGGTGGAGGCAATACGAAGAACTTAGTCGCACTTTGGCGCGATTGGGGAATTGATCAGATTTTGAAAGAAGCTTGGGAACAGGGAATTATTCTCTGTGGCTTGAGCGCAGGATCAATGTGCTGGTTTGAGGAAGGCTTGAGCGATTACACAGGGAATGGAGTTTACAAGTCGCTGAAGTGCCTTGGCTTCTTGAAGGGCAGTCATTGCCCACACTACGATGGGGAGCGAGATCGTAGACCTGTCTATCATCAGATGATCGCGTCAGGAGAATTAGCAGACGGATATGCTGCGGATGATGGCGTTGGATTGCATTTTGTGAACGGAACCTTGGCCAATATTGTTAGTTCTCGATCGACTGCAAAAGCCTATCGGTTAGAACGAGAAGGAGATCGCGCAAAGGAAACGCTTCTAGAACCAACTTATCTTGGCGATCGCGGAAATCGGAATTTCTGATAGCATGAGAAAAATTGAGCTTATCTTCTGAATGGTGGTGCGGTAGGGTGCTGGACTCAATTAGCTTTGCGATCGTCGAAATTCCCTTAGAGCGATGAATCCGATTGAGCATTGCGCTACTGTTGAACAGTTCAGAAGTCTTATTTATACCGTTAAAACTATGGCGTTGAAGCGACCGAGTAATTCTACACCAGATGATCTGCTTACCCTGCTGGGATCAGAAGAACGGCAGTTCGTAGAGCTAGGTCGGCAACTCTCGCTCGATACCTTGGTAAAAAGTATCCTTAGATTATCTGAGCGACTTGGTGTAGAAGGACGCAAGCGAGTCATTCGTGCCTTCACTGAGCATAATTTTAATGCTGAGTTTGAAGATAATCCTCAAGACGGAAGCCGATTTCGCAACGATTGCTTTGAGTACGGCACACCTTACGCAAACAGTCCGAATTACTCGGTCAAGCTCTACTGGTGGGATCGAGAAAAACTACATCGGCAGTATATTGGGACGATTCCGTTTAAGCGTGATCAAACGATTCGCCTGACCCACCGCACGACTGGGAAAGTTCGGGTTGTTCTATGCGAGGGGTTGTACACCGATCGCTCTTTGTTTGAACTGGTTCCTGCCATTAAACAATATCGACAAGAGGAAGCTCAAAAACGTCGATCGCGCAATGAAGCCAGAAAGAACAAACAGCCTCTACCAGAGTACGCTTCAGAAGTTCCAGAGCTAGGAATCGAGCTTCGTCTCAAGCAGTTACTTCCCACACTGCAATCTTTTATCTTCAGCTATCCGCATTGTTTTCAAGCTGAACTCTCCGAAGATGAGTGGCAGATGGAGACTTTATCGGAATCCGAAGTTTTGGCAATTAAGACAGAACAAGCGCAATCTCTTCTAAATTCCTCGACTCAACCAGAGCAGGAAACAGAAAACATTGAAGCTGCCACACCAGCTCCCCCGAATCACGCCGATCGTTCTCGATCGAAGTCCTCTCCTCAAAACACTGCTGCAAAATCGGTAGACAGCGATCGACATCCGAAGCCATCAAAATCAGCAGCAGCTTCTAACTCTTCAAAGCAACAATCGACGAGTGCTGCGTCTGCTGAATCGAATTCATCCCGTGCTGCTAAAACGATCGATCCTACCCCAACGCTGAGAGGTCTAACCCTAATCAGCCAGCTTACCGAAACGCCGCTTCAACTGGTCGAAACACCTACGCGAGTCACTTTGTCTGATTCACAGAACCAGGCGATCGTCATCTTTGACCCAACGACTCAACAGTTGCAGTCTTCATATACCAGCATTGAATTCCTTCAGCTACTCGAAAGGTTTGTCAAAACAACCTTTCGGCACTCTGCTGCAACAGACGAGCAAAAACAGATGGCAACTCGTTTGAAAGTCCGATTGCAAGGCGCGAAGCATCAGAAGCCTGATGAACTCCTTAATTATTTGCTGGGAACACCGAGCAAGCGACGTAGGATCGCGTTTGACGATCGATCTCATGTGGAAGGGAGAAGCTTGCGATCGGAATAGACGGCTTTGAGACGCTGAGTTGTTGATCAAATGTGTTGAATTTTCCAAACTTTGGAAAATTCAAAGAGAGTGAGTTTTCGTACTTTCCAAATTTTGGAAAATTTCAGATTGTTGAGTCGATGTGTCAATCTCACTACTCTTCAGCCCTCTATTTCCCTGCCAGCTATAGCTATAACCGATCAAGCAGATGATCCCTAGATAAGCAATAGCTCGCCTCTAGCTTCTTTTTACAAAAATCCCTACAAACCACCGAAATCAAAGCATCTAGGCATTGACAGTACTATGTTCGAGTTGTAGCCTTAAAGTCAAACTATCTGTCAAAGCACACCAAAATGCTAGTCAGTAAGCTACCAAAAATCATGGAGCATTACGGACTCAACAATCCTGATGTTCTCCATAGCATGATTAAGCAAGACCTATCAGAGTCCTCGTTAAATCGAGATCAACTCATCAAACTGTACTATGGACATACGAAACGACTGAGCCGAGAAACGCTTCTCGATTGCTGTCGCCTGTTCGGAATCAAGCGAGTCAGTCAACTGATTGACTTGGATACTGCTCCAGAAGCTCCAGATGAATTCTTAGAGATGCAACCGGATTCGGTGTTTCTCATGGGTCATCTACCAGAAATTCTAAAGCAGCAAGGTAGAAGTCAGTATCGATTAGAGATGGACACGCGAATGCACGCGAACACCATTTCAAGTTGGGTCAATGACTTTGATTCGATGAATCGATTTGAACTCAGTTCGATCGAGAAAATCTGTCGATCACTCAACTTGCCGACTATCGATCGCCTACTAACCCTAAAGGTAGTTCCTACACGCGGTCGCCGCAAAGCGAAAACAATTTGGTCGCGCTTTCATCCAGAGGAGAAGCGCCCTAATTCCCTAATGCAAACCAACGCTCTCAAAACTGCCTAACGATTGACTGCAAAAATCAAGCGGGGCAATCCTCTGCAAAGAATTACCTCACAAGCAATGTTTCTGACTGATCCGTTCTATGATTGCGGTTTCCAAAATCTAAACTGCGATCGTGTACCTGTAAGCGAAGCTAACGCTCACCAGCAGGTTCTGTTGTGCCAAGCTTAGGCACAAGCAGTTTGCACGACTGAATGCCTGCAATGACGAGGCATTCAATTTAGCTTTGGGTTCGTGTGTGTTCATAGCGCCGGAGTAGAGGAGCAACACTTCTAGATAGGTCAAGTTTGGTCGCTAGGTCTATCTCGTCTGTGTCCCACGCCTTACCCCGAACTGGATGGCGAGATGCTGTAAATCCGCCATTTGCGATTATCGTATCAAGTTTGCGGGCAAGTTGCCACTGCTGACTCCCTACTTTGCGCCTACAAAGTAGAGGCAACTGATGCAATTTAATTCTATGACCTCGGTTAATCGACCGAGTAAGCTTTTCGCAGGCAAGCTGTCGATCGCAGTTTTGTCGATCGAGCAATGGTGTTCAACCTTCACAGGAGGGCGGATGCCATGAGTCGATCGTTTCGTTCTCTCAAAGGTGATTGCCCAATCTGCCAGGGCGATCGCAAAGATTGCCGTGAGAATACAGCATCACAAATCATTCACTGTCGAGATCTCAATGCTACTCCGGTTGGATTCCGATTTCTTGGAGAAGATGCGATCGGCTTTTCGATGTGGATTGCGGATTCTCAGAGTTCTACACCAATTGATCTCATACCACACAGGATTGAGCCATCACAGCCGAGGCAAACGCTGAGTGTTGAAGAACGCGATCGCCAGTTTCGCAGGATTTGTCGATCGACTGGATACCCTGCGACTCGACATCGACAGAGCTTAATTGATCGAGGCTTGACTTCAAATCAAATTGAATGGGCACATGATCAAGGATTGTTGTGGAGTTGGGCGGCTCACGCTCAAATTCCAGGAGTCACGGCTGATTTACCGGGTGTAACTCCTCGTGGGTATTTGCGGGGATATCGAGGATTCGCGATCGCAGTTCCCGACATCAACGGCAAAATTCTCGGCGCACAAATCAAGCCCGACAATGGCAAATATTTCTGGGTCAGTTCAGAAACAATTGAAGGGGCAGGCATTCATTTGCCGACTGGAGAAGTGCCGATCGGCGTTTACCGACCCCAAGAAACGATTCAAACTACTGAAATTAACTTGGCAGAAGGATTTCTCAAGCCCTTGATTGCATCACAGCGGTTTGGATTATTAATGATTGGTGCAACGGGTGGACAGTGGGCGAGAAGCCCTCAGTTGCTCAGGCAGTTTCTTGATCAAGCTGCTGTTGAACTCAAGACTCAAAAAGTAGTGCTAAATGCAGACGCAGGCGCAGTTCAAAATCGTGATGTCCTGCGTGAGTACCGGGAAACTTGGAACTTGATTCAAAGCTGGGGCTACTCGGTTCAGGTTCGTTGGTGGAAGCAGATTACGAAAGCTGCTTGCGATATCGATGAACTTGATTTCACGGCATTTAGTACAGCACAGTTAATTAGCATTGAAGCCTTTGAAGCGATCGCGGCTCAACAGGAAAATCTCCTCGTTCAAGAACTTCGGCATCTGCTCCGTCGCCTGTCTCGAAAACCAAATCCTGCTCGTGGTTTTCAGAGAACGCCAATCCCACAACCATCTATGATCGTGGAGTATGATTCGTGCGATCGCCAACAAGTTTGGCAGCGAGCAATTGATCAAGGCTATCAATATATTCTTGACCAGAGCGGAACAGGAAGTGGGAAATCCTACACCGCAGGACAACTCACGCCCGAAACCTTCGGGGTGCGGCAGCTTTTCTATGTATCGAATGATCATCGCAATCCTACAACTGAAACGCTTCAATCTGAGAATGGTTGGATTGACCTAGAAGCGCGGCATGGAGGACTTATCTCGAAGCCACAACCGGATGGAAGTGAACGGCTGCAACGTGCTTCTCCTGGAACTGCTTACACGATCGCGCCCAACTGTAACCGCACTCAATTGATCAATGTACTGAGATCGAAGAATGTTCACGGCGCAGACACAGCCGCCTTGATTTGTGGAACTTGCCCCCTAAAAGAAAGCTGCACTCATGCTCAAGGGACTGGCTATGGATTTCTCAATCAGCGCCGCACTGCTTTGGCATCTCCAAAAGTGCGATCGCATCCAGATAGTCTTGCACCCGCGATCGATTACGACTACAGCAACATTCTTCTCATTTGGGACGAACCTGGGCAGAGCTTTAGAGTTTCACAAAAGATTCAGGTCACAATCAGCGATGTTGAAGCTCTGCTCGGACATTTGCTCAAAAATTATTCCCAGCTTCTGGCAGTTTTATCTCCGATCCTCATTGCGCTGTTGGAGTTGTTCTCTAGCAAATCACATCGTAAATTTGGATTGAAGCACGAAGAAGTTATTTCTCAGTTACCCCGACTACCAGAGCTTGATCCGATCACGCTCGGTCAAGTCCTTCAGCCCACGCTCGGTTTTCTCAATACGACGGCTGAGTATGGAGTGGACTTACAGGATCTGCCCAGAAATTTACGCAAGCAATTTTTGGAGAGCGATCGCACTAAAGCTGAACAAGCTCAACAGCACATTTTGAAACAATGGTTTGAAGAATTCCTGCTAATTTTGCAAGATAAAACCCCCGGCGGCTGTTTTTCCTTTCATCGTCAGACTCTAACGATGACACTTCCTGATCTCCGTCATCGCTCGATCGTGACAACTGCAAAAGCAACGCTGTTTCTCGATGCCACGCTCACACCCAATGAACTTGCCCGCAAGCTGAACTGCTCGGTAGAGAAGATTTTCGTCTGTTGTGAAAAAGCAAAAATTTCCAATAATTTGAAATTATTTCACATCAGTGATCTAGGACGAATGGGAATGCAGCGCGGCAAACAGCAGGAACGTCGTTTAAATGCGTTGATCAATCACTATCGATCGATTGATCCCACGACAAAAGTAATTGACTTCAAGAAATTTGCTGCGGATGGTGCTCACTGGCGGGACAGTCGTGGAGTCAATACCTTCTTGGAAACCAAAACGTTGATCATTGTTGGCGCACCATGCCCGAATTTGACTGAAATGCTGGCAGAGTATTCTGTTTTGACGGGCAAGGTTGCGGTAGAAACGAGTCCTGAATTCCAAACCTGGCTACACCAAATCATTCAGGCTGAATTGATCCAAGAAATTGGGCGACTGCGATCGCAACGACGACCAACCGAACAATTGCAGGTCATTCTGATCACAGATTTTCCAATTGATCTCACGGTTGAACCCCTGAAAGCTTCGGAAGTCACACTAGAAGCGGCGACTGGAACCGAACGGCTCACCATAGCGATCAAGCAAGCTATTGAATACCTGCAATCAACCGACCAGCAACCGACTCAAGCCGCGATCGCCCAGCAGGTCGGTGTCAGTCAAAGCTATATCAGTCGGCAATTCCGCGAATTATTACAAACGCTATTAGATCCGATCGATCGCACTCATCATACAGATTCAACCGATGACGAAGCGCCGTTAGATTTGCTAGTTCCAGTCGTAGAGCAAGCTTTGGCTGAAAGTCGAACCCCCGTCCAAGTTCTCGTAACGCTGCACGAAGTGTTCCTTGATTGGCTGCAAGATGAGAATTGGGCAATTGCGTGGCAGCAACTCGCGCCCTTAGTTCAAATCAAAGCGCTTTCTGCCCTGCTGCTCATGCTGCCCTCAGAGGAACTGAGTTTTACGATCGCGTCTGGATGAGCTTCAAGCCTGAGCAAACTCTGAATACTTTCTAAGTGTTGGAGCCTGGTACTCCAAAACGATATCGGTCTTCGGAATTCCTGCTTCAATGAGCGAATTTGCTACACCTTCTTCAGTCGGATCACTGTGGATGTAAACTCTTCCGTTCTTGATGGATAGGTGCAGGGTGGTGTAAATTCTTCGCTGTTGAGCATCCCATCCGGTTTGGATGACTTGATACTGATCCGAGGTGCGATCGCACAACATTGCTGTATCTGCATCTTGCATTCGCTGATACAGAGTGTAGTAATGTTGGAGAACTTGCCTAACAATATTTCGATATTGCTCTACTCGATCCATGCCACAATCTCCTGATTTTCAGCGCCATACACTAAGATTTTAGTTCCATATGTCTGAATGCTATCTTGAAAAAGCGGCTTCTCAAATTGAGTCTCATAGATTTCTTTTGGGACGGCTAAATACAGCTTGCGACTCCACTGGTTATACCTAAATGCAAGCTGGTAATGAAGATATTGCCCTACAGCCGTATGAAAATCATTGACGGCACTCGGATCGAGAAAGCTCTTAATTTCTACTGCGATTGTTTCAGCGTCTCGCTGTGCAGCAATCATGCGCTCTGCGCCCAAGTCTACTTTGAGGTTCGTTGGACCGTAGCGCACGACTAAAGGGTTGTCTGTAATGCTCCACCCATCTCGAATAAGAGCCTGCTTAACAGCCTCATGAAATAAATCTTTCGCACTCACTAATGTTCTGCCAGTCAGCAGGTTCAACTTGTTTAACAAGTATATTCTAGCCTTTTCGTTTTGTTAGTCGAAAAATCTAATTTCACATCTGGAGAATCAGCGAATCTATTCAAAACTTTGGTGAAACCTTGCAATTTGTATTTCACCAAAATAACGTCTTAGTATTTAGGCTATTTTCGTTGGTAGGTATTCTTATAAACTCGCTGAAGTGCCAAGCTATAGCGTCCTAAATCCCCAGATTGACGGCTTGTGACTACGATCGTATAAATCCCAGTCGCTGACAACTTGGTTTGAAGTCGAATATTAATGGCTTCTGGCGATTGTTTCCCTTCACCAATCACATTGTTATTTGCATCCAGTAGGACAAAAGCAGGTTTGAGTTTGAGCGAATTCATTGAGCGAGAATCTGATCCAACGACACTCAATCGAATGTAATCGCCTTGAAGTCCGCGAAATCGGTAAGCATCAAAGAATCGCCCCTGAAACTGAAATCCGCCTGGTGCTAACACTCCAGGAATCACACTGCCGTATTGAATTGGCTGAACACTGGGCACAGAGTGGGTAGCAGGGTTGGGATAAGAAATCGGCTGAACTTGTGTTCTACTGACTGGATGAGCCTCTGCTCTATATGTGAAACTTGCGATCGCGCAATTCAATATTCCAAAACAAGCTAGAACAGCTAGAATCGGCTGAACATAACGGGCTTGAAAGCACTCACTCACGAATTTTGCTCTTGATTCAAAGTTGGATGATGCGACGCTTGCGCCAAGATTCGCGATCGCACAGTTTAAGTTATCTAGCCGAAACAGCATTACTTTGTGCTGGCTGAGAAGATTGATCTGTGCCTGTATTGGCTTGCAAAACATTGGTTACTTTTTGCAGGGTTTGAGTGTCAAGTGGCTTCAGCATTAATGCTCGTTCGGCTGGAGGAAGTTCGGCAATTAAATCTGGATTCGAGGGTTCAGAAGGAAGAGCTTCGATTTGTGATGGCTGATTATCAATTGTTGATGGAGAGGGCACTTTTGCTGGGACGGGTAAGGGTGGAGTGACCTCTGCTTGAGGAAGTTGCTGAGAAGGTTGAACTTCGTCGCGAGCTGTCGTAGATGAAGTATTTTCTGTTGATGAGGGGATTGGTTGTGGTTGAGAAGGTGCTGTGAGTTTACTGGATGGCTGAACTGCTTGAGGTGCTACGGTCTGCTCTCTCTGTCCTGCTTCACTTTGAGCGATTTCTTCAGAGTTGCGATCGCTGCTTGTTGCTGGCGACGGTAATGCGGTAGAGGATGGCTGAGTTTGGGGTGAAGTCTCGATCGTTTGAGGAGTTCTGTTTTCTTGTAGAGTTGTGGCTGGCGGAGTTTGAGTTGATTCAGTGCGTGCGACTGGTGCAGAAGGCAACTCTGAGGAAGCTATCGGAGCTGGGGGAAGAGAGGGCACGGGAAGAATAGGCGTGACTGGAACAGGAGCCGATCGAGTGGATGGAGCAGGCGGATTCGAGGCAACGGTTGTTTCTGCTGTTCGAGGTTCAGATTGCGCGATCGCGCTTTCAGTATCGACTGCTAATGGCGTTAATCTGGGTGGAGTGAATTGAGTGAGAGGCGCAATCGGCTGGGTGAATGGACTCGATTGAACTGGCGGCGCAGTTGCAAGGCGAATCGTTGTAATTGATGGATCAAAGGCATTTGCGATCGCTTGTTCGAGCAGCGTTTGAACTCGCGGAGTGGTGTAAGTTCCAGTTCCGCGCAGGGCTTCGAGCGATCGCAGCGTACTTGACCAGTCTCGATTTGTCGCAGCAGATAGAGCCTGATTGAGAAATTTAGCTTCTTGTGTCCAAGCTTTCTGGAATGCTTGAGCTTGCGATCGCACACTTACACCAAATGGAATCGGTCTGAGTGCGACTAATGCTTGATCGAGGTTGCCTTGACGGTACTGCTCCAAAGCTTGTTGTAAAACCTCTTTTGACCAGCTTTCCTGGAACTCCTGGGCTTGCTGAAAACTGCGACTGTTACGAGGAATGCCTTGAACTTCCTGAAGCGCTTGAGCAAAGCGATCGCGGGCTGCTAGCGACTCTGCTTGCTTGAGCATACTGGCGTAGATAGTTTCCATTTCGCTCGGAATTTCACTTTTCTGAACTGGCATTCCCACAGTCATCGCGTAGACTGCAAGCGATACGACAGACACAGAGAGTCCGCCACCTAAGAGCCAACGACTCATAGCAGTTTTTCCTCAAATTTAGGGTTTAGATGTTTCAAGGCAAGATGGTTTACTCCAATCGTTCAGCATAGCTTAGAGTAAACCGTGTGGTTTGGTGATGAACCCGTGTGAAAAGCTTTTGTACATATCAGGTAGATATTGCCGCAATGCTATCGCGCCCTAAATTCTGCTGTCCTCTCTCGATCGAGAGAGTGTCCAATCAGCTAATTCTTGTGTTGCCAAATCTCTCTATGGGAATAGGTATTACAGTTCAGCGCATGATAACTCTTGTGTAGTCGTAGCAGGATTCGCTGCGTTACTCTGATTGATCTACCTTGCAACACCGAAACCGTTTGAGTGAGCCAACCATCTTAATGCTTGGTACTGTTGCGGTTGCTGACTGTGAGGAATTTACTTCGCTGAACCCTCTACTAGGTTGAATTCGCGATCGACGAGTTCAGCCCACTTTGATTTGAGATGATTGTTCAACTCACGAGCAAATGACAATTTGTTTAAAGTTTGGAAATTTAAAGCTAACTGGCGAACAAGTGGTAGCTGCTTTAGTTCGCTATCAACTTCTAGAATCGCTTCTAGAGCAGATTTTGCTAGATTCGATACTCACCTCGGTTTCGATCAGTGAAGATGATGTGTTTGAGCATTTGACAGGACAAGATTGCAGCTTAAAGCCCGATAACTTTAAGGCATTTCTCGAAGACTGGGCAAGTCAACGGCAGCGATCGCGAACGGATCTCGAAAAGGCAGTTCGACAGTTACGCATCCAGAAACTCAAACAGGCACACTTCGATCGACAAATTGATGCGGAGTTCCTAAAACGCAAACCAGAGTTTGATCAAGTCGTGTTATCGCTGATCCGAACCTCAAATCAACAGCTTGCCGAAGAACTATTATTTCAGCTTCGTGATGATCAGGTGTCGTTTGGTTCACTCGCTGCACAGTACTCGGAAGGGGCAGAACGCCATACTCAGGGGTGGTTAGGTTTGGTGCGTCTGTCTAATCTGCCTCCACCCGTAATTCAACTGGTTTATCAAGGAAAAGTTGGGCAGGTTTACGGGCCTGTTTTTCTCAATGATCAAGCCTGGATTATTCGGATTGAACAGTTCTTTGAGGCTCGATTAACCGAATGGGTACGTGCTGACCTCCGTAATCAGCAACTAAGCTGTTGGCTGCGCTCTACGCTGCAATCTAAGCTCAGTGAACCTGGACAGATCCAGATTGTAAACAGCCAATCAGAAGAAGTTGCGGAGGCGATCGTATGACAAATTTAGAAGTACGATCGTTTCTACCCATTTTCTTCAGCACGTTTCCGTTCAATCGATTATCGGCTCAAGCTTGTCGGCACATTGCCTCGAAGGTCACGCTCAATGATTTTCAACCCGGACAGATTATCTTTGCAGAAGGGGAGCTTCCGATCGCGGTGCATTGCATTGTCCAAGGGCACGTTCGCATCGTTACTTCATCTCAGCCCCAGCCGTTGACCATTGCTCGACTAGAACCAGGGCAGACGTTTGGATGGGAAGGGCTACTGCGACGAGTTAGCGTTGGTTCAGTGCGATCGGCGGGGCTGGATGAAACACTGACGCTATCGGTTCCTGCGGATGAGTTCGAGCAACTTCTGAGTACAGAACTTTTACCAATCATCAGTGAGTGCGTCAGCGCCACCGAGCTTTACGACATTTTGTCGCGCTTCTTTACCTCACTGCCGATTCAAGTTGAGCGCCTTGATTTGAACCACATCATTCAAACAATCATTGAGCAAAATCTTGCGATCGCTTCATTACACGGAAACGTGTTCTCAAACCAGAATCTTGCCTTCTCAGATTGCCTATGGTTCATTAGCAGTGGAGCTTCACAACCGATCGGAACGCTGGTTCAGTCGATCGAAGGTTCTGTCCTTGCTCAAAAAGCTTCATCTCCGGTGCGCTTAGTTGGAATTAATCGCGCCTTTTTCAATTCAATTTTAGAAACAGATTTTCTGCCCATACCAAACCAAGCCTTAGCTACTTCAGAAGCAGTCGTGGATCGTCTAGAACGGCTCCTCAATCCTCCTGAGCAAATCTCGATCCCGCGTCTTGTAGAGCGCAAATCTTATCCTGCTCATCGATCGCAGTCTCCAGAACTGTCTGAATACTGGGTCATGACCTTCTGGAATCTCTGCGACTGCCTGCAAATTCCTTATCGACCCGATATTCTCAGGCGTTGGTATGCCCGACTCGAAAAGCTCAGTGATCAACGGATGCTGCGCTATATTCGCATCGCTGAGGCATTTGGACTGCAAGCCCAGATTACTCGGTTTTCTCCTACGCCGAAAGGGCTGCTACGGCTGCAAACACCAGCAGTACTTGTATTGCACGGAATTCCATGCGTCTTGTATGAAGCAACTCCGACGACAATTACGATCGCATCTCCGATCGATGGTTTGCTGCATTTAGAGCCAGAGAAAGTAGCTGAACAACTCGCGATCGCAGAAGTTAGCTCTGGTGTTCAACTGAGTCATGCGTTGATTGTTCGTCGTCATGCCGATAGCCCGACGCAGCAATTCGGCTGGCGCTGGTTTTTGCCGTACTTCAAGCCACATCAAGGTATCCTGCTTCAAGTTTTATTTGCTTCGATGGTCGTGCAGCTTCTAGGACTTGCCAATCCACTGATGACTCAGCAGATTATTGATAAGGTGATCATTAATGCGAATGCTGGAGCATTGCCTGTATTTGGCGGATTGCTCGTTGTCGTAACCGCAGCAGAATCAGTCTTAACTGTGTTTCGGACATATTTACTCAACAGCACGACAAATCGAGTGGATTTAGTGGTTGGCACAGAAATTGTTCGACATCTGCTGAATTTGCCACTGCCATTTTTTCAGAAACGCCCGGTTGGAGAATTAGCCGCACGGATTTCAGAACTGGAAACGATTCGGCAATTCCTTGCAGGGACTTCCATCACCGTTGCGTTAGATGTCGTATTTTCGCTGCTATATGTAGGAGTCATGTGGCTCTACAGCCCTTTTCTCACGCTCTGCGTTCTAGGGTTTGTCCCACTGATTGCCGTACTTACTTTATTTGCCTCTCCGATTCTCGACAAGCTGATTCGGAAGCGATCGGATCAACACGCTCGAATGCAGTCGTATTTGATCGAAGTTCTCAATAGTATTTTTACCGTGAAAGCACAACACATGGAGGCAATAGCGCAGGCGAACTGGCGCGATCGCTATCTTCAATATTTGGGTAGCAGCTTGCGAACCACGATCGCGGGATCAATATTCCAAGCGATGAATACATTTATCAACAATCTCAGCAGTTTGGTCGTGCTGTGGGTCGGGGGAAACTTGGTTCTGAATGGGGAGTTGACGCTGGGGGGACTGATTGCTTTTCGGATTATCAGCGGGTATGTCACAGGTCCTTTAATCCGGCTATCGCATCTGGGGCAACGAATTCAAGAAGCGAATTTATCGATCGAGCTATTGTCTGATATCAAAAATACGCCGATGGAGTTTTCGGCTGAAGATACTGCGAAAGTGGCACTGCCTGAAATGATTGGACGAGTGCAGTATCAAGCCGTAAATTTTGGCTTCAATCGTCAGCAACAGCAATTAATCAACATCAATTTCGATATCGTGCCGGGTTCATTTGTTGGCATTGTTGGGCAGAGTGGATCGGGCAAAAGTACCCTAGTAAAACTGTTGCCGCGTCTCTATTCTCCGTCTCAAGGCTCAATTTACATTGATGGAATCGATATTAGTAAAGTGAGTCTTGCTTCGCTGCGGCGACAGATTGGAACCGTTCCGCAAGAGCCAGGATTGTTTGAAGGCACGATTCGCGACAATATTACGCTGTTTGCGGATGCTGACGATCGCGCCATTGTCGAAGCGGCAAAGGTGGCAGAAGCGCATGATTTCATTATGGAACTGCCAGATGGCTACAATACGCGAGTTGAAGAACGTGGGGCATCTCTTTCTGGTGGACAGCGACAGCGTATAACGATCGCACGAATGGTTCTGAATAATCCCCGATTAGTGATTCTCGATGAAGCGACCAGTGCCCTTGACTATGAAACAGAACGGCGCGTGGTTGAGAATTTGATGACTCGATTTCGCAACACAACAGTTCTATTTATCACGCATCGCCTTGCTAATTTACGCAATGCAGATCTCATTCTGTACCTTCAATCGGGCGTGTTGATCGAGCAAGGCACTCATGCTGAATTAATGGCACAACGGCAGCGATATTACTGCCTTTACAGACGACAAGTTCAAGAATCGGTTTAATGCCATGACTCCACAAAAACCTCATTTACTTTTTCGAGTTGCTCATAACCTACGTCAACAAATGCAAAGGGCAGTAGACAAAGTTGATGTGCAGCTTGATCATTCTGAATTCGATCTGCCTCGTGCTGAAGTCTGGGTGCGCCGATCGCAGCTAGTCATTCTAGGGCTGGGAGTCGGTGTTCTAGGCTGGTCAATTTTTGCCCGAATTGATGTGGTTGTCACCGCTCGTGGCAAGCTTGAACCTTTATCTTCTTCTCAGTCTGTTCAATCTCGTGCGGGTGGAGTCGTGACTGCGGTACTGGTGCAAGATGGACAGACGGTAAAGCAAGGTCAGATTTTGATGCAGCTAGACAAAGCTGAACTGCTGAATCGATTGGAAGCTTTGCTACGACAGCGTGAACCGATCGCAAAACAAGTCACGCTACTTAGGCTAGCTCGACAAGGACGAACTATAAACGCAGCAGCTCCTGATCTAAAGATTCCACAAGAATTACTGAGCCAGGTTCAGCGCCGAAACCTTCTACTTGCGAAACTGACTGGAAATTCACAAAATCTTACTGCTGAACAATTGCAGCAGTACAACTTATTTGTGCAGGGATTGAACGATATTCGATCGCTCAGTCAACTTCAAGCCAGTGCGCTCGAAACTCAGGCAACCGGAGCAGATGCCCAACTCGTAGAAAATCAAGCAAGACTGCGTTCAGAGCAACAGCAACTCGCTGAACTCACCGCACTGCGACAATCCGGCGGCATTTCACGTACTGATTATCTGCGACGAGTAACCGAGCTAAACACCCTACAAAATCAATTTAATCAGAATCAAGTCCAGCGCCGTTTACTGGATGTGAACCGAGTCCAGACTCAAATCGATGGACAGAAAACGATCGCAGATCAGCTAAGAACGGTTCAAGCTGAACTCAGTCAACTCGATGCTCAGATCGATAACACGCTGCAAACGAACCAAAGCCAACTGACTCAATTCGATGCCCAACTCAAACAACTCAAACTCGATTTGCAAGCTCAAGAAGTCAAAGCCCCAACGAACGGTGTTGTATTTGACCTAGCCACGAGAATTCCTGGACTGTTTGCACAGCCTGGACAAGTGCTAGTCAAAGTGTCTCCGAACGAAGCCCTAATCGCACGGGTACAGGTTGCGAATGCTGATGCAGCGAGTCTCAGCGTTGGCATTCCGGTTGAAGTTCGTCTGGATGCTTATCCGTTTACTGAAAATGGCTCAATTTCTGGCGTGGTTACGAAAATCAGCAGTGAAGCGGTTCCTGCTGATCCGAATCAGCGCAATGGTCAAACGGTCTTTCCGGTTGAAATTCGACTCGATCAGCCTTTTTTAGAGCGGCAAGGAAAACGACTTACCATTTCGCCTGGAATGACTCTATCAGTAAACATGAAAACGCAGTCTCGCGCTCCCATTAGCTATGTTGCTGAACCGATCATCAAAGCCTTTGACGCGATGCGATCGGTACGATGAAAGATTGAAAACTCAACAGTACAAAATTGAGTATTGTACTGTTGATAGTTCTTCATTAGAATAAACGCAGTGAATGGGATCTGTTCGCCAAGGCATTACTTGCTATAAAAGCTTGTTTAGTAAGATCTCATCACAGAGTTAGATTCTTCGTTTGTTGAACAATCACCTTATTTTGCCAAAACGGTAGGGTACATCTGGTCTGACAATCAATCATTACCTACTAGAGGATTAAATCATGACGACTCAAGTGCAAGTCGGCACTGTTGGTAACGATATTCTTCGAGGCTCAAACAGTGACAACATTATCATCGGTAACGACGGCAGCGATCGCTTAATCGGGGACAGTGGCGATGACCTGCTTATTTCTGGCGATCAAGTTGGCAGCGAATTTAGCTCCACTTCGATTGAAGACATAATCGATAGTTTGAGCCTTGATCCGGGCATTGCTAGAAATCTTGATGCCCTTGTATCAGAACAAAATGCAGCGATTAACAATTCTACTTTCCAAGGAGGTAGCGATTCGGAAACGTTCACGATCGCACCGGAAGGAACTCAAGCAGTCTTTAGCCGAGTTGATCCTAATCCAGCAACTCAACCAATTAGCACAACGAATCAATTTCAAATCAATGGGGCAGCAGGCGACGATCGCTTAAGCATTGCCGATTTATCAGGAACCTCTCTTGAACGAGCCTCATTTCTAGCAGGTACGGGAAATGATGTGCTTGATGCTAGCCAAGTTGCGATTCCCATTCTTGCTAGAGGTGATGAGGGAGACGATCAACTCACGACGGGTAAGAGTGATGATACGGTAGCGGGCGGATTGGGCAATGATGCGATCGTGGGTGGTGCAGGTAAAGATACTTTGATCGGTGGACTCGGAGACGATCGATTTACTTGGAATCCAGGCGATGGGACAGATGTAATTCGAGGCAATGCTGGGACAGATACCTCGATCATCAATGGCAGTCAGGATGCTGAGATTCTTACGCTGACTCAAAACGGAAGCTCAGCGATTCTAGAGCGGCTCAGCCAAACGCCATTTGAGATGAATATTACTTCGACTGAAGGCGTTGAACTCAACGGAGCCGCTGGGAATGATATTCTCGCTCTGAGCGACTTATCAGAAACCGATGTGGAACTGCTCAAGTTCTCCGGTGGTGAAGGCGACGATATTCTGATCGGCTCCGGGACGGATCACGCTTTACAAGCGAATGGCGATCAAGGGAATGATTTCTTGATTGGGGGCAGTGGCGAGAATCGGTTTAATGGTGGAACCGGAGACGATCGCCTAGTTGCGGGCGTTGGCAATAATCAGTTTGTGTTTGAATCCGAGCAGCCCTTTAGCACTGAGAGTCTTGGCGCGGACACACTAATCGGCTTCAAGCCAGGAACCGATAAAATCGTGCTGGACTCAACTACTTTTACTGCGTTGGCAAATCCTTCAGCGAGTGGCGTGAGTCCTGAAATTTTTGCAACGGTGAACGATGATGCGGCTGCGGCTCAGAGTGACGCATTCATTGTTTACAGTGGAAGCTCTGGAAAGTTGTTTTATAACCCAAATGGCGCAGAAGGTGGCTTCGGTGACGGGAATCAGTTTGCGACTTTGATCGGGAATCCACAGCTATCTTCAAATGATTTTGTGACACAGGCATAGGGTTCTCGATGTACCGAATGTTCCTGGTGGATTGGGAGATTTTCTCGATTCACCAGGTTAAACATGAACGCGCTCGATGTTGTCAAAGGTCTAGTAAAAATGCTTGCACACTTTTCGATTCAACAGCCTTCGTTTGCGATCGCGCCTCAACTTCAAGAGCAAGCCTGGACTTGTAGCCGAACTCATTCGACTCAATGGGCGCAGTGGAACGGTTACATCAATCGAATTTGCCTACAGAGCGTGCTTCCCTGGCTACAAACGGAAATCAATTCTCAAGCAGCCTTATCGTTTCAAGATTGGGAACACATCAATGGTAGCGCCATCTCACTGGGTCAAAAGCAACTGATTCTGGTTCCTGATCTCAGCATCGATCGAAGCGAAATTCGAGTGCCGCAATTTTGGATCGACGATGAGAACCATGCTGGCGATTATTATTTTGCGATTCAAGTTGATCCTGATGATGCCTGGATACAGATTTGGGGATACGCCACTCATCATCAGCTTAAAGCGATCGGAGAGTATGATGCCTGCGATCGCTGTTACTGCTTGCCGTCAGAAGCCTTGATTTTAGATAGCACCGTTTTTCAGGTCGTGCAACGCTTGTGCCCAAATGAGCCAACCCGGTTTGTAGAAACAAATTAAGCCTCAACCGTGACGCGAGTGACAGGACAGGCTACGCACGCCAGAATATACCCAGTTGTTTGTTCTTCATCAGTTAACGCACTTGGAGAATGCTGATAATTCACTTCTCCTGCTGCCACTTTGACTTTACAAGCGCCGCAAACCCCGGCTCGACAAGAGGAGTTGATAGTAGTTACGCCTGCTTGTTGAGCGACTTCTAAAACCGTTGTATTAGGGGCAGCGATCGCATCTTGCTGCGATTGTGAAAAATGGATCGTAGGTGAGGAGCCGTTTGAGTCTGATTGCTTGCTAGTTTTGGGCAACGCTGTTTCTGAAGCACCATTCGTTTCACTCGCATCTTCGACAGGTTTAGAACTTACTGGTTCTTTCGGACTCGCGTCTGAACGTTGACCAAAGCTCTCTTCGTGAAACTGCTCCATTGGAAACTGCAATTCTTCAAGTAGAGTCCGAACGCTCTGCCTAAAGCCATCCGCACCGCAGACAAAGACGGTGCGATCGCATAGATCGGGAAGCTCCAGCATCGATCGAGAAATGCGCCCTGTGAGTCCCATCCACGCAACGCCTGACACTTGTTGAGTCACCGTTATCTTGAGATGAAAATTTGACATCTGCGTCGCCATGAGCGCGAGTTCATGGCAGAAGATAATTTCAGTCGGTGTACGAGCCGAATGCAAGAACACCACATCAGCATCAGATGCCGTATCGTATAGCCAACGACTCATTGACATCATGGGCGTAATCCCACTGCCCGCAGAAATCAGCAGCAGTTTAGGCGGCAAATTGGGAAGGAAGGTAAATTGCCCTTGCGCCCCACCGTGCAGCTTGATCGAGTCACCCACGCTCAGATGGTCGTGTAGCCAGTTTGAAACGGTTCCAGGGGGCAAATCAGACGAGTTGGGTGGACTGGGGACTCGCTTCACCGTGAGCGCGATCGCATAGGGGCGAGAGGGTGTTGAGGAAATGGAGTAGGGACGCAAAACGGGTTGACCCTCGATTTCGACCTCGATGAGTACAAACTGTCCTGGCTGATAGTAGAACAGCACAGTCGATTCAGCTGGATTGCTGGTAAACCAAAAGGTTTTTGTATCCAGTGTTTCGTCAACAATGCGAAAGCAAAAAACGGTTAGATCTTCACTCGTCCAGTATCGTGCAGCATCCGTGTTCGCATTGATCTGCGCGATTGGGGATTGAGACATCAACTCTTCAACGTACAAAAAAGTTTCGCCAAGCTGAATGCGATCGCCCACCTGCAAGCGATGGGGTTGAGCAATCTTTTCGCCATTCACAAAGGAACCAATCAAACTGCCAGCATCCAGGAAATAGTAAATGCCATCTGAGAATTTGATTTTGGCGTGAACGCGACTAATATCCTGCTCCTCCAGCACTAAATCGCAGAGCTTTGCTCTCCCAATCAGCCATTCGGTTTGATCGGGGTCATTTTGAGCAAGGGTATGTTGTCCATGTTCTTGCTGATTGAGATTAACGGTTTGCAGTTTAATCATGAGGCGATTATCGAGGAGGGTTGGAGCGGTAGGGCATTGTTCTAGCAGTACGGCGAGAGAACGCGATCGTGGGCGCGACGTGGCGATCGTTCGCACTGCGAGTATCAGGATCGAATGGACCTGACTGATGCTCAGCTAGAAATTGGATTGCATCAAAGTGATCCGAGTCTGTGAGTTGCAGGGTTTGTCTGAGCGGACTGAGAAAATCACAACTCTCCTCAATTCTGACCTCATGGTGTGCGGTGATATCCGCAAGAATGTCTGTGTAAGCCTTGAGGCGCGACTCCTGCGACCAGTTTGGTAATGTTTTCGCTAATGTGTAAACCTCGTCCACGCTCAGGTTATCCAACGCTCGTCCTGCCAAAACCTCGCTTGGAATTTCAACTTGCTGCAACTGCTGGCGTAAACTGAGCGACACTTTCTCACGTTCATACCGCACCTTTGAGCGCCGCAGCGTGCGAACCACCCAAAGCGTTCCGACTAAAACAATCAAGGCATTAATGGCAAGCACTAGGAACGATGGTAATCGATTCAACGATGGACGTGCCCCGTAGGAGAAAAAGATCCAAAAGGATGCGAGCGTAAAAACAGTAAAAATGATATGTTGCGCTTGCTCTGCTGAGACTTTTTGCCCGCGTCGCGTTTGGTACGATCGATATTGTTTCTCTAGCCAAGAGCCGAGAAAAACAAAAGTAGAAATAAACACGGCGAACGTCAAAAATACGGCAATCCATTTAGGAATTGGAATTGCAGTATCGAACAGGTAAAAACCGATGTCAGCAACTTTGTAGAGAACATCCTCCTCATGTGCCCAGGCTCCAGTGAAGTAATAATCCCAATTGCCTGAATAGAGAAAGAAATAAAGGTAAAAAGCGATCACCATTCCCAAATAGCCATAGTGGGCAAGCCGTCGCCCTGGTTTCTTCAGTTCTTTCCAGTAGGTGTTTTCTGCATCAATGTCAAAACACGGACTTTTACAGGCAACACAGGCACTCTGCTCTTGTTGAGTTTGGGAATCGATGGTGCGGCAGGTGGATTGAGTCAGTTCACCCGGTCGCGATTGATGCGCCTGAGAGCCAAGCAGCGATCGCGGTCCCGTATAAACTGTTTGAACAGGACTCATGGGACAGAAGTAGTGACACCAGCTCTTCCCGCTGTATAGGTAGCCGACGAGGATGGCGCAAGCGATCGTCGCCAGTAGAAAAATGCCCAATGCAATGCGATCGCCGTTCACCAGTAACAGACGCGCTGCTAACCCCAAAACAAATAAGCCAAATTGTACATAAAGATGATTTCGTCCTAGCCAAGAGTCCTCGTCGATTCTGACCACTTCCTGGCGAGAAGCACCACTTGTTGGATCAACTACAGTACGCTGCCGCTGAATACCCAATGCGCGAGGCAACTGCGACATAAATGATAGCGGGCAAATCCGCCTCCAAAATTCGTGTCCAAATACTAGCAAAACGAAAATCGAACTTGGCACAATCATCGACCACCAAATCAGTGTTCCAAGGGCAAACGGCTGCTCTGGAATGCAGGTCGAGCGGATTTTGACGCAAGACTGCGGGTTTAAATATTGTGCTGGATTGAGCCGGAATGGGCTCGCAATTCCCTGTGAGGGCGATGACTGGGGTTGTGTCCACTGAATCGTGATCGGGTCATAAAACAATGATGCGATTAACACTAACCAGCCGATCGTCAGCATCCAGCGAATTCGGTGGAACGTCTTTTCTGAAATGTGATTGAACATAATTAATCAAGTGCAATTTGCATGACTCTAAGCTGCTGATCTCGCCCGTGATTCACAACATACTGCCCATCCGAGCTAAGGGCAGTTTGACCATCGAGAGATTGAGTCGTCTGCTGAAGTTTCCCTGATGCGCGATCCCAAATTCGTAGTGTTCCATTTGAATGTAACGTCACCAGTCGATCTCCACGAATCGCAGCATCAATGGCTTGGGCAGACTGCACCGGGAATGCTTTTACCAGTTCTCCGGTTGTGTAGTTCCAGACCAAGGTGCGATCGCTGCCGAAACTGTACAAAAGCCGTTGATCTGGACTGAATAAAATTTGCTGAATGGAACCTGTATGCCCTGCCAGGACTCGCTTGATCTCGCCTGTTTGAACGTCAATTACCTGTAGACGATGCTGCGACGTTTCACAAATCAGATCATTGGCATTGGTTTGTAGTAGCGGCGTTTTTGCCTCTGCTGTGTCAATTGTCTGGACTCGCTTTCCGGTAGATAAATTCCACCTCTGAATTTGATTCGCAGTGGCAGTAATGAGAATCTTTCCATCAGAACTCAAGATCATTTTTGAGATTGAAGGGCGGATGGTCAGCGTTTGAGCCAATTGCCCAGTTGCAGCACTCCAGATCCACACCTGCTCGTTGTCTCGACCCACCAACCACTTCCCGCCGTCCTCCATGACAAAGGATGTCACTGGATTGGAAGATTGAAAAGATTGAACAATTTTTCCAGAATGAGTGTCCCACAAATCCAGCGATCGCGCTCCGACCAAAACCGTTTGATTGGCAGTCATCGCAAGTTGCTGTATTGGAGTCGGTAGCGATCGCTCTAACACAGGAATGAGTAAATTACCCTGTTTAAGCGCGGTCAGTTGAGCCGCGATCGCTTCCCCTGTCGATCGTGACTCGATTAGCCACTGTCTTCCTAAGAAACCGATTCCCAGCACAAGCAGAGCAGCAACTCCCCAGCTAGGACGTAGCACTTTTTGAAAGCTGGCGAGTTTTGAAGGCGAAAATCGACGCGCACTGCCTCTGAGATTTCTCCAAGCGATTCCAGTTTTGATATGCCGCAATGCTGCTAGCGCTTCGGTTGTGGACTGGTAGCGATCGCGCACTTCACGGGCGACGAATCGATCGATGATTGCAGCAAAATCTGCATCAATCGAATCTAAATGAGAATGCCATAGGATCGCTCCAGAGTCAGACTGTAAGTGATCAGGTGGAATTCCCGTGAGTAATTGGATTGCACAAACTCCTAGAGCATATAAATCACTACTAAATGTTGGCTGTCCGGTTTGTTGCTCGATCGGGCTATAGCCTGGAGTGCCAAACGCGAGATTTTCGCGATCAGGATCTTCTGCTCGAATCGCAGTGCCGAAATCAACGAGGGCAAGTTTGCCGTCTGCACGGCGAATCAAGTGGTTGAGTTTGAGATCTTGATAAATTAACCCTTGAGCGTGAATGACCTGAAAAATTTCTAACACTTCGTACAGAAAGGCAATCACTTCGCGAGTCGAAAACGTTTGCTTCTCAATCAGTTGTTGATCGATCGCGATTCCGTCGATGAAGTCTTCAACGAGATAGACCTGTGCTTCTTCTTCAACATAGGCTAACAGTCGCGGAAACTGATCGCTCTTGCGCTCTAGTTGCTGAAGGACAAGAGCTTCTCGTCCAAACAGCGATCGCACCTGTTCAGCATCTTGTCCCTCCTCAATTTCAGAGGCTTTGACGACACAGAGCGGCGATTGAGGAAGATATTTGTCGAGCGTTAGAAAAGTTTTGCTGAAGCTTCCAGCATCTAACTGCTCAAGCACTAGATAGCGCCCAATTAAAAGTTTTCCAATCATGGTGAATCAACAGCATTGCGATCTTGCTCAAGGCGATGGAATCCAATTACTGGAATGTGCAGGCTAGGGTTGCACCACGTTCTGATTGAAGTTCACACGGTTTTCCCCGGTTGGAAATCCGGCTCTACCGTCTTGATCTACATCAACGTTGGTATGGAGGTTGAGATACAAATTTCCAGCCGCAAAAGCAGCTTGTTCCTCTGGATTGAGATTAAATTCGCCCGTCAGTTTTGCTGACTTATCGCTCGTTGGTGTGTCCTCGACGTATCTGATCACGGTAGCATCCGCAAAGTTGCCGCGTGAATCTCCAGTCGGGCTGAAATGGAGATGAGTTCCAGTCAAGGTATTTCCTTCACTGTCTTCCGGCACTTCGAGAAATCCATCGATTAGTGCCTGTGGATCTGAGCCATTCAGAATAGTGGCAGTTGGATCGATCTCCGTTTCGCCCTGAGAGAAAAGAGGCGCACCGTCGAGATTATTAGCAACCCCATCAATTCTGAGGCGACCGTTTTCTAGCTCAAAATTCACATTCGTGATGGCTGGACTATCGTTTGGAAACGGAAATTCACTGGGTCCATCTCCGCTGGCTGCTCCCTGAATCAACGAGTTACCTGCCATCAAGAAGTCATTGCGATCGCTGCCTGTGATGCGCTCGCTTCCCTCGGTTCCATCGTGCTGCTCAAAATCACCGTTATCAGTCTGCTGTAAATTGGGTGCGCTAGTAGGTCTAGCATGGTTGTGATCATCGGTCGTGCCAGTAACTTGATTCAAGGCTTGATTGATATCGTCGTTCTGAATCGATGATCCGGTCGAGCCTGAATTCGAGGAAGTGTTCGAGGTGGATGTGACTGAAATTGCGGCTCCGCTAGAGTGCTGCTCAGAATGATGATCGAGTGAGTGCGTTGCGTCAGTTGCCATAGATACTGTTCCTTAACGATTTGCTTCAGGGCTTAAAATTAAGCAGTTTTGCTGGATGAGGTGGAGTTGTTTTGGAAGGTTTGTAGAACTTCGTCTTCCACGCGAACAAAGTTGCGATCGCTAATGTCTCCTGCATCAGTAAAAGTAAGGGATGCCAGAATGTGCTCGGTTGAGCGATCGACAATCACAGCATTGTTTTCACTATCTAAAGGCTGATCGATCCCTCCTTTAGTCGGGTTCTGTCCTTGACCAATGAGAAGGTCTTGCCTCAGTGCATCAGCGACTCCAAATTGATCTCGATCGGGGTTAAAATCAAAAACCCGATTTGTCGTCTCTCGACCTAACACAATCAAATCCTGTCCATTGCCTGTTGTGATCGTATTGAAGCCACCTCCATTGCCGAGAATGATGTCATTGCCCTGGCTCGCAATCACTGTGTTCGTTCCGCCACCTGGATCGAGAAAATCGCCGTTTCGCCCCAATCGCTCACTCAAGCTTTTTGCTGTTTCAGTTCCGCTTGAGTTGACTGTTTTAGTGTCCTTCAACTGGTCAGGAGAGATATGGTTGAATGTCTCGCTGTCTGAAGAGTGACTGCTAGAAGTGCTGTGTGAACTCGAATCGTTTGTGGATACTGCCTGATTGAGAGAAGCTTCAATGCGATCGCTCTCAATTGAAGTTCCTTGTGAACCTGAAGTTGTATGGTTTGACTGGGTAGTTAGGTTAATTGCTGCACCGGAATCATCGTTGTGATGGGAGTTTTGGTCTTTGCTGATGGAATGTTCAGAAGCGTCCATTGTGTTCCTCAAGAAAGCTCTATCAGTAGGATTTAGCTAAATTTTGATCGAACAAGAAACTACGATCGAGTAACTTTACTCGACGCATCGCACCGTCTAGCCGTTTACTAAAGGCTTCGACATGACGTGCAGGGGTTGAAGTAGGTACAAGAAAGAATTTGGTCTACTACCAGCGTATTCGACTCTAAAGCAGTGAACATCCATCCTAAAGGAGGATCTAGATCACAGCAATCAGATCTTGCGCTGAGTTATCCTTGCTCGATGTTTCTGTTCTAGCGATTCTAATTGGTTTTTTCAAGCCCTTTTGTGCGCGTTTTCTAACTTTGGTGAAAAACTTAAATTTAATTTTCACCATAAATTGAATATCTTTCTCAGATTCGCTATAACTTTGGTGAAAGCCGAAAGCTCACTTTTCTCCAACCTAAATTTTTGCTTTTGAATTATGACTCTGCTGCTAGAGCAGTTTGTTGTTCCCTTGAAACAGCCTTTGCCTTACCGTTTTTCTCTAGAGAACACACTCGTCGAGTATCTTTTCCCCGATGCTCGTTTTGCGATCGGCTGGTTTGATCCATCTCTTAGCTATGATTCCTCACCAATTCAGTCGATGAATTTACAGTGCTTAGACGGCGATCGCGGTTATTATTCGGATGAACCCATTCGAGAGCGGCTCCACTTGAATACAGGAGCAGATTTCCTAGCCTCAAACTCCTTGTTTCGCTCCTGTCAAACTGTCGTTCAAGAACACACGGTTCGACTGAAAGTTGTGGAGGAGGGAGCAGTTCAGATGGCTGACCATTCTATATTCATTGGAGTATCCTGCGGTAAAATCAGTGCCTCACTCGCTCAAGCTCTTACTCGGTCTAGTTCGATTGCTTTTCAAGTCGGTTTTGGCGTTAAGCCACAGAACGGTCATGCTGAATATCGATTTGCGATCGCAACCGTGACACCAAATTCCGATATTGCTCCCTATGATCTAATTTTGCCGCGCTCCTGCTTTCGAGGTGAAGCTCTAGCAGTGGGCGATTACGAGTTGACGATCGGCTTCGGGGTCTTTGAACTCGCGGTAGTGCAAGATTATTCGCTGGGCACAACTGTTTTAGTGAACTACCCGATCACCGTTGAAACCGAGTTTTTGCCAAGGCTTCGGGTGCAGGCAGAGAAGCTGGCTCAGCTTCAGCATGATCCTCGGCATTTTGCTCAACAGTATCTATATCAGCGCCAATTAAGCGCTGAGGGTTGCTTGCCGTCTTTGACGATCGAAGAATCCAACTGGTTCGATCAGTTCCTGCAAACCGATCTTGACCATCATTTTCAATTGCTTGAGCATCCGTATATTGCGGCTCGATTGATTGAGTTTAGTCAGTTGTATTGGAGTGCGATCTCAACGGGTAAAACGCTCAAAGCTCAAACCGCGATCGTGCAACCTGATCTTAATCTCCAGCCTGATCAAGTCTCAGTTTCAGAACTGCCCGATGGTGCAGAGGTCATTGTTCTGAAGCTGCCCTTTATCACGTCCAATGATGCTTGGGTCATGCGAAATCATCAGTTACCAGGGCGAACCATCAGAAATTGCGTCTACCTTCATCCCGATACGGCTGCTGCTCTTCAAATCGGTTTTGGTGGGGAGCGGTTAGCTTTTCTTCCAGCGATCGAGCATCCGACTTTTGCGGCTGAAATCGCTGATCTTCAATATCCCCACAACCGTTATCCTGCATTTGATCAAAGTAGAACTGTGAATCGTTTTGAGCAGTTTGTTTCAGCCTATCAGCCAACGTTAATCGAGACGGTGCGCCGACAAGTGCAGTACGCGATCGCGCTATTAACAGAAATGCAACGGCTAACACCCGAACAGCGATTTTCTTACCTTCAGGATGTGATTGGTTACTTTCAGCAGCTTGATCAACCGCTTGAACCGCTTGATCCTGAGATCGTTGCGATTCAAACTCAAGTGCGATCGCTGTGTTCCGAATTCGATCTGCTTGATGTAACAGACGTAACTTTACAGCCAGCTTTGATGCAGCCGCTTTTCAATCAGTTGAGGCAAATTCTAAAAGTTGTGATCGGTTACCTTGCTTCATTCTTGCGTGTTGTAGAGAAAGGAGAAATGGGTCTAAGTCAGTCTGAGATTGATTTTTGCTGTGCTGTAAGCAGCTATAAGCCCGTTGCTTGGCTGGATATTTTACCAACAGATCTCTATTTGAGTCGTCCAATGCCGAGCGGAGATTTGGGTGCTATCGATGCTTTAATCCAGCAAACTAATGGAATTTGGGCAACCGCTCCACCTTTACGAATGCGTCCCCTCATCCAATTTAATCCGCTATTTCTGCCTGAGCCTTCGGGAGATTCTACACTCTCAACGCATTTCTCTAACTATGAGCAAATTGCGAGAGCGCTGTATGATCTTCGGAGTGCTTCGCTGACAAACCCTGCGATCGAAGCTTATCAAACTGAATTAGGGATTGCGGTGGAAACGCTTTCGGAGCTATGGTCAGAACCATCATTGATGGCAGCGCACCTCTGGCAGTGGTTCCACAGGCGAAAACGCTCCGATCTGACTTTACAACTTGATGCGGAAGAGATGGAATTAGCAAAACTGATTTTCCTGAGCTTTCCGCAACACATTCTGAATCAACTAAAGGCGCTGCAATTCACTCGATTGAAAGTGACTGGACTACAGTACTTTACGAATAAGCATTTGGGTCGAAACTGGGGATCGCAATCGGTTGCGATCGCACTCAGCCGAAACAGCATCGCGAACAGTCCAGACTTCGGCAAACCTGTCATTCTGGTTGAGAATGAATTGCTCGGACGATTGACCGCTCAATCTCCACGATTGCCGATTGGGACAACTGCGATCGCAACGATTCATCCATTACCAAACTCGATCGCAGTCGCAACCACGACGGATGGCATTCCTCTCCGCATTCGCTCTCATGCTGCCCAATTTCCTAAGCCTGAATCTTTGATTTCGCTGGAGATTGTGTCGCAACCGTCTGAGCAGAATCCGTCTAAATTGCTTTGGTACGCCAAAATTGATGGGGAAACGATCGGGTTACTTTGCCATCGCTCGGTTGGTGTTCTGAAAACATTACGTCGGCTTCATACCGGAACCGTATTTCAGGTGAATCTACATCCCCTGCTGCCGGAAACTGCTTGGGTTGAATTAGAACCGTCTAGCGTTCGATACCCGCAAATCTGGCAACACGCGGCGCGGCTGAACTGAGTTTTGAATCAAACTTTTGCAAATCTTTGGAGTCGTTACCGTGACATTGACGGTATCTGAGCAACCACTGCTGCCCAACTCACATTCTGACCCAGTTGCGTTGGAACCCTTAAACTCGTCGCTTCAGCCTGGGGCAGAAACTCGATTGGGTGAGCTTGCGATCGAGATTCGACGACGGCTGCACAAGTTTGCTGAGGACATTTATCGGATTGGGACTTGTCTGATGGAAGCCAAGGAGATGTTTCCGCGTGGGCAAAATCAGGCGTTTTTGGATTGGGCGAAGCAGGAAACGGGGCTGGAAAAATCGGCAGTGTATGGGTATTTGAATGCGTTCAAGGTGTTTGGGGAGGTGCTGCAAGCCTGTTCGGAATCGGTACAAATTGATTCGAGTGCGTTGATTATGCTGGCGGCGGCAAGTGTGCCGGAGGCAGCTCGAACCGACGCGATCGCGCTGATTCAGCAAGGAAATTCGATCAGCTATACGTTGGCGAAAGAACTGATCGAGAAATATCAGCCCGATCGATTTCAGGAGCATCAAGCGCTGGTGCAGGCTTGGGGAACGCTCTTGCCGCCAAGCGAGGATGCGCCACTTCAGTTGATTGACCAACATGGAACGAACTACACCTTTCAGAATTATCGAGATCTGAAAAAATCGTTCAAGACTTGGCAGGCTGAGGCGTTTGAGGCTTCGCTGAATGACCTGAAAAACCTGATGACTCCTCATTGGAAAGTGCGGCATCGTCCGAGCCAAAAAGAGCCGTATCGCCTGGAGCTAGAGTGCTTGATCCCCAATACGCATCAGTTGTTGACAGCGAAGAATCCGCGATCGACGTATGACTGGTGGCACAAACAGGGGCAAACTGTGACCGATCGATTTTTGCAGCGACAAGCAGCGGGGATCGATCGACCGAATTCATCGATTCAGACTGCCGAAATTGCTCAAGAAGTGGGGATCGTGGAGTCGATCGGATCGGTAAGCTGCCTGACCTGTGGATGGAATGACCCGAATTATCACGAATTGCAGCCGCATGAGCTTTGGTGCGGCTTTTATCGAGATCCAGTGAGTCGGGACAAAGCCGAGATTTTGCCCGATCAGTGTCGAAAATGGTATGCGGCTGACGCTGATGCTTATCCGTTTCAGCGCATTCCCCGCCTACACAATGGGAAGGCAAGCGCTCAATCAGTTGCGCTTGAGCAGAAGCGAGAGGGGGTTACGATCGCGGCGCAGGTTGATGAGGTTGGAGAAATGGGGATCAGCGATCGAGAGTTTGTCACCATGCTTAGTAATGTTCGTCACTTAACATCTGCTCAACTCTTGCAACTTGAAGAGGCAGTTCGATACTGTAAGCAGAGAGGTTCTAAAACTCCGTAAATGAGGTTTTTACATTAAAATCTAACTGTCATGACAAAATATTGCATTTCATTCAGGAAATTTTACGGTGTCGAATGACTTATTTAGGTTGCAAAGATTACCATAAATAGGTCAAATACTCGCTTCCGGTCAAAGTACTGCATGAGTTCACTTCAATCAGTTAGAGTACAAAGATTTAAGAAAATTAACGACGCACTCTTTGACCTTAATGGCATTAATGTCCTTGTTGGTGCTAATAATTCTGGCAAAAGCAGTATTATTCAAGGCTTGCATTTCGCTATTGGTGTTCTTCAATCTCTCAAGCTAGTGAATGGTGACATTAAAAGAGATGCGTCAACGCTGAGTCCTACACAGCTTATATACTCGCCATCGGAGTCCGTCTATTGTTTAGGAAATGGAGGAGAATTACGGACAGATGAAGCACAGGCAATTGCTGTTAACTTCAGACTTACAAACGGCGAATCTTGCGAAGTCAAGATTCGGAAGGGAAAAAATAGGAATATCTCTGTAGCTGTTGATTCTGTAGAAACAGCAAGGAAAATTTCCGATCTTAAAACTCCATTCAGTATCTTCTCACCAGGTTTAGCTGGTATTGCCAAGAGTGAAACTTATGTATCTGACGGTGTTTTACTTAGAACGTTGGCGCGAGGTGATGCAAATCTTGTCCTGAGAAACATCTTGCTTAGACTTGCAGATAAACCTGAGTGGAATAATTTCATACAAGACTTGCATGAAGTTTTCCCCGGAACCAGCATAAAGGTTAATTTTCTTCCAGAGACGGATGAGCACATTCAAGTTATGCTTTCAACCGAATCGGGAGAAGTTCCTATTGAACTTGCAGGAACGGGAGTTCTGCAAGCGGCTCAGATTCTTTCCTACATTCACAGATTTTCTCCTCGTCTAATTGTTCTTGACGAACCTGACTCACATCTTCATCCAAATAATCAGCGACTCTTATGTAAGCTACTTCGGACGATTGCCGAAGAAAGGGACACACAAGTTCTTCTTACAACACATTCACGTCATGTTGTAGACGCTCTTGGTTCATCAGTGCAATTCCTCTGGGTGCGTAATGCAACTGTTGAGACGGCTGCTCAAGACGATGAGCTTGGTGTTCTTCTAGATATTGGTGCGTTGGATATTCGAGAAAGAATCTCACATGATAGAAATGCAAAAGCTGTGGTGTTGACTGAAGATGAAAACATACGCATTCTTGAAGCCATTCTTGAATCTTCCGGCTTTGATATGAATTACACTCTTATCCTTCCTTACTACGGCGTTACAGCAATAAAGAATTTGAGACCACTTGTTAATATCGTTAGATCATCAAATGAAGGAGCTAAAATCCTGCTTCATCGAGATAGAGATTATCTCAGTGACTCTGAGAGTGCAAGCTGGCAGCAACAGGTAAGACAGCTACAAGTAGAACCGTTTTTAACATCTGGAACAAATGTTGAATCTTGCTTAATAAACGTGAACCATCTCAAACATCTCAACAGTAACGTATCTGAAGAAGACTTTAAGTTAATGATTAATGAGGTAGCACAAACACATCATGAAGAGCTTATTAGCGCCTATGTAAATGGGCGCATTGAGATTGAGCGTCAGCAAGGAAACGGAAGACAGATTGATTATGGCAGGCTTGCTGCGAAAGCTCCAGCAGAAATTGCAAAGAATGGCTCGCAGCTTTATCACGGCAAGATAATGCTACGAGGGCTTAGAGCCATCTTCCGAGAAAAATATAAATGCAATCTTATTGACACAAAGAGTTCCGAGTATCTGTCAATAGAACTACTTCAATTATTCGCGCGAAAATCTTTCTAGGTCTTAGCAGTAATTAATCTTTTACGCTTGGGTCTTCTTTAACCTTTTGATTCCTAGGGAATGCTTGTGCAGAATATGCGTCCGAATGTTGACCCTCAGAAGATAGAACGACTGATGCAAGTCTTGGGCAGAGAAGCTCAGGGGTCAGGCTGCATTTATTTTACGGGCGGTGCGAGTGCTTTGCTGATCGGCTGGCGCAGTTCCACAGTTGATATCGATATCCGTCTCGATCCTGAACCCCCAGGCATCTTTCAAGCGATTGCCAAAATCAAGCAAGAATTAAACATCAATATCGAACTGGCTTCTCCGCAGGACTTCTTACCCCCGCTTCCAGGCTGGCGCGATCGTAGCATCTTCATCGGCAAACACGGTCAAATCTCGTTTTATCACTACGACTTCACTGCTCAAGCACTCTCCAAACTCTCTAGAGGATTCGACCGTGACCTGAACGATGTTCAAGCCATGTATGAACAGAAATTATTTTCCTTAGAAGAACTACGTGCTAGCTTTGAAGCAATTGCACCCGAATTAATCCGATTCCCCGCTCTAAATCCTGATGTGCTGAGAAGCAGAGTTGAGAACTTTATCGAGCGGTTTGAAGGAAACCCAGCGGAGGAACAATGATCAGTTTGAATGAGTTACCAGGCGCGGAGCTAATTTTACCTGGACTGGATGATTTGCAGAATGGGAAGCCCAATACTGTTGGCTCATTACTCGTCGCGATCGCTGCAACTCGCCTCGCCGAAGCGGGCTTGGATATTCCGAAAGATCGTCTAGCCATAGAGCCAGAACTCACGCTGTATGCCCATCTTCAAGATGAACGAGAGGATGCCTACCTCTACTACAATGCTTTGCTGCATCGCCTCAATAGCTTTTGCAATGCAATCGAACTTTATTATCAGAACGATCGCATCTCAACCGCCGTTCCACAAATTCCAAACAATTGCCCCGCTTCGTCATATAAAGGAGCGCGATTGACCAAGCACCAGCGAGGCTGACCATCCCGTTCAAAGACTTCATCAAAATCAAGCATCTTCCCCGAATTCAAAACCGCTAAATCATGCTGCATTAGTATTTCAGCAATTTTAGGCGAGAAAAGATCGAAGTCAGATTTGCCACAGATTTCTTGAATTGACCGCCCTACCAATCGAGCAAACGCCTGATTACAGCTAATGTAATCCCCTTCAATTCGCTTGAGAAACGTTGCGTATCGAAACTCTGAGTCGATGTTCTTGGGTGAGCGATCGACATCCCATTTTTCCTGAAGCTGACTCACCAAAAGCGCCGCTTCTAATTGCTTGTGCTGAGTAATGTCCCGCACCAGAATCAGCGCCTCATCTTCTGCTGTCGCGGCTCCATTCGGCTTTGCGTCAATTGCGACCACGCTTTCTTCAAGGTAGTAAAGTTGTCCATCCGCGCTCACGGTCTGATATTCATAGGTTTGAGGTCGATGTAAGACAAACGATCGCTGAAGATAAACCATGCGTCGATCAGCAAGTTCTGACCTTAAAACGTCGTAGATATTGACCCCGACTTGCTCCTTGGGAAATACGATCGCGAATTCAGGATTGCTCGAAATAATCCGGCGATAGATTCCATCCCTGCCCACACAAACGATATGCTCTGGCAACGACTTCAATAGCGCATTCGTTCTTCGATGATTGATCTGTCGAAGCTGTTGAGCATGTTTGCGCCAAGTGATATCGGTGAGCGTTCCTGATAAATAAAGCGGCTGCCCATCTTCGTCAAATACGACTTCTCCTCGACTTTGAAGCCATACCAGTTGACCACTCCGGCGAAAATAGCGAAACGTGAATTCGTAGGAGGTCATCATTTGAGATCGCGCTAAAATCTCCTTGAACTGAGCGCGATCGTCTGGATGAACAGAATTGAGAAATTCAGAATACTTCGGCAACTGCGCTTCACCTAAAACTGACTCAAGATTGATCGCCCAACTTGTCTGATTTTGCACATTGAGCCGCCATAAACTCATTTGTGAAGCTTGTAGCACTTGAATGATTTCGTGTTCGATCGATAGGGTTCGATCACTGCTGAAGGTCTTTCCTGCCATTGAAGGCATACAGAATAGAACAAATCCAACCACTTGGTCACTGACTTCTTCAGTAATCGGTGTAAGCTGCAACGAAGCCTCGATCGAGGCTCCATCCGCTGCCTGTAGATCAGCAACCCCCGTCCACGGATATCCATTCATCACAATCAATCGAATTTCCTCCGCAACTGTTGAATTGCAAAACAGTGCTTCAAATCCACCTAGCTCATTAATGCTATCTAGCGAGAATCCAAACAAACAAGTAAATTCAGCCTGAACATAGACAAACGTGCCATCGCTTGCCTCAACAATACTGATAATCATTGAAAATCTTACAAAACTTGTTCTTTGTCGTTGCGTTCTCAACACCAAAACTCAGGTTGTACGCTTTGGGGTAGAAGGTAGATTTGCCTGATTTATCAAAGTAATTCTAGTAGCGCGATAAAGTCACCTGACTTTAATCGGGATTCTAACGAAAGTAGTCTACTTCTGCAATCAAAATTTTTCACCTATGTTCTGCCACATTGATTCAATGAGTTAACGGGGCAGAACTTTAAGTTTCAGATCGACTGGGGGAGCCATTGTAATGCCGTATCGGACAGGAAGGACAGGTTTTGAATCAAATACCTGAAGTCGCATCTGCTTCAATGCGGTTGCCACGATCAATTTGATCTCAAATCTAGTAAATTCTCCACCTACACATCGTCTTGATCCTCCACCAAAAGGTAAGTACTCGTAAGCCGAGAACTGTTGAGATAGAAAGCGTTCTGGGCAAAATGTGTCGGAATCTGGATAGACTGCTTCACGATGATGAGCAAGATAGATCGAGGGAGAAATCACTGTCCCGACTGGTAGTTCGTAGCCATCGATCGAGAAAGGCTGCAAGACCTGACGTGCAAAACATCCGATCGCAACCGGATAGATTCTCAGAGCTTCATGACAAACCGCGCTCAAATAAGGCAATCGAGCAATTTCCATTGGATCATCAATCCCCTCTAGTTCCTGCCTTAGCTTCTCTTGCACGGTTAAATCATGATGTATCCAGTACAACGCCCAAGCGATCGCGGAAGTTGTCGTTTCATACCCTGCTAAAACGAGCATCAATAGCTCATCTCGAATCTCATCATCGCTAAGCGGCTGATCGAATTCATCTCGAACTTGGAGCAACATTTCTAACACGCTTGGATGTGTTGCTAGCAAAGTCGAAGCTCTTTGACGATCGATCTGTTGTTGAATCAATTGATTGATCTGGTGCTTTTGTTGAAGAAATCGTCCCCAAGGACTCCAACTTCCTAGATCAACTCGAAGTGCTGGAAATAACATTCCGACAGCACTCAGGGGCGATTCTACATCTTGAAAGAAACGATACAAAAGATGATGTAGCTCTCGAAGGAGTGGAGTTCTTAGCCCTCCAAACAAGACCTGTAAAATCAAGCGCAGAGCAATTTCTTTCAAAGGTTGCCGAAGCGGTAGTACTGTCCGATACTGAGGTTGATCTAATACATACTTTGTTGTTGTACAGATGTCTCGCCCCCACTGATTCAGTGCTTCACCATGAAAAGGCGGCACAATCAATCGACGATGACGCTGATGTTCACGCCCTTCAAGGAATACCAAAGCATTTTGTCCCAAAATTAGATCGAAAATTCCGCCGCGTTGATGAGAGGACAAAACTTCTGAAGATGCTGAGAAGATTGATTGCAATCCCGTTGGACTGCTGACACAAATTGCAGTAAATTCTTTGTAAGGCAACCGAAATACATCACCATAGCGATCGTGAGCTTCTCGAAGCATTGAGAGAGGATCGAGGATGCCTTGAAGCTGCCAAAACAGGGTAGGCACTTCGGGTCCGATCGGTAAATCAGGCATCAACCATCTCCTTGTTCCTGAACAAATAATCTTTCAACAATTATGCTGCGGAATCTCAGTTCTGCCTTCATTTTAAGCTTCGTAATGGGGCTAGGTTCAGCAAATGCTGGAATCAGCCAAGTTACTCCGGACAAAACTCTTCCAACACCCTCTGAAGTTACTCCAAGTTGTACAAACTGCATTATCAATGGGGGTCTTCAGCAAGGTAGCAATCTATTTCATAGTTTCCAAGAATTCTCAATTCCAACGGGCGGACAAGTTCTATTCAATAACGGGCTAGATGTTCAGAATATTTTCTCTCGTGTCACTGGCAACCAGCCTTCAGTCATTAATGGCATTTTGAGAGCCAATGGAACTGCCAATCTATTTTTGATTAATCCCAATGGGATTCAGTTTGGAGCGAACGCTCAGTTGAATATCGGAGGCTCCTTTCTTGCAACGACAGCAGATGCATTACAGTTTGACGATCGTACTCAATTCAGCGCCAAATCTCCGACACCTCTCTTTTCAAACCGCGCTCCTGTTGGCTTAAGCTTTACGAACCCTGCTCCAATCCAGGTCGATGGCGCAGGACATCGGCAGCTTGTCACTTCCTTACAAGGTGGCTTTGCGAGTCGTCTTGCTTTCACCGGGCAAGGACAGGCAACATCTGGGCTGAGAGTTCAACCCAATCAAACGCTTGCGCTAATTGGTGGAGATATAGTGCTAAATGGCGGTCTATTGACTGCACCTGCGGGGCAAGTTGAAATTGGAAGTGTGAAAACTGGAATTGTTGGACTGAGTAGCACTGCCTCTGGATTCAGGTTTGACTATCCTCAGAGCGCTCAACTTGGGGATATTTCTTTGTTGAAACAATCCGCGATCGACACTACAGGCGATCGATTCAGCAATATCCGGCTTCGAGGCAACACAATCAATCTCAACGATGCTTCATTGCTCGTCATCGAGAATACTGGGAGTGGAACGGTTGGCAACATTGAGCTACAAGCCGATCAGCAAATTAATTTCATTGGGTTAACTCCCTTCAATCGCCAAGATCAATTGCCACTCATCCAGAAGATTTCTCGATCAATTACCAGCCTCACAACTTCTGGCACTGGCGCAAATATTTTACTAAGCAGCCCTAATATCCGCTTAACTGATTCTGCTTACATTTCTGCGCTTACATTAGGAAATGGCAACGCTGGCAACATTCAAGTTCAGGCAAATCGCCTTGATATTCAGGGAATTGCGGAGACTGAAGCGGCAGCGATCGCAAGTAACATTACAACTTCAACCTACGGCATTGGGCGGGGCGGCAGCATTGATATTAATGCGGGTCAGATTGAAGTTTCTAGAAGTGGATTGATTTACACAACGACCTATAACTTGGGTAAAGCGGGTAATATTTCCATCAACTCTCAAAATTTATTACTAGACGGTGGCAACTTACGCATTGCTTTTGGCGCGAGTTCATCTCTAGGAACTGCATTAACGTTCATCCCCACAAATTTAGGATCGAATTCAGTCAGTTCAGCCAATAGTGGGAATGTCTTCGTCCAGACTCAACAACTTAGGGTTACGAATGGCGCTCAATTTGGCACTGTATCATTAGTCTCTGGACAAGCAGGGACAGTAACCATTAATGCTTCTGAATCTGTGACTGTAGCGGGTACTGCTCGTCCTACTCAGTTCGATTTAGATCAACGCTTGACACCTGAAGCGCGACAAGGACTGCTTCAACTTCAAATTGATCCCTCTAGTGTTACAGTCGATCGCCCTGTTCCAAGCATTATTGGCTCAGGTGGTGGGCTAAGAAATTTATTTACTGAGCAAGTTACTAATTTTTTTCTAACCCCAATTAGTCGGGCTGGAAGTGTAACGATTAATAGTCCCAAAGTTCGGGTCGATGATGCTCGAATCACTGTTCAAAATGCAGGAATCGGGGATGCTGGTGAACTGACGCTAAATGCGAATCAAATTCAACTCAATCGAGGAGGCGCGATCGCAGCTTCTACTTTCAGTGGGAATGGCGGAAACATTGTCGTGAATGCAGATCAGTTATGGATAAGAGATGAAAGTGAGATTACGACGAATGCAGGTGCAGGCGGCAACGGAGGCAGTATTGGGCTAACTTCGGGGGTTTTAGCTGTATTAAACAATAGTCGTATTAGTGCTAATGCAGAGCGCGGGCGAGGTGGAAATGTTCAAATCACCGCTCAAGGCGTGTTTACTGACCGCAGCAGCTTAATTAGCGCAACCTCTGATCGTGGACCTGAATTCGATGGAACGGTTCAGATTAATGCGCTTGAGTCCCAACTTCAGCGATCGAGCTTGAGAGTTTTACCTACGCCCGAAGGTTCTAAAATTGTGACAATTTGCCCATCACAGGCTGATCCTCGTGCTAGTACTCTGATTGATAACGGAACGGGTGGGATTCCAAGCAATCCAACTGATTCACTCAGTAGCCGCCGAGGATGGCTGCCAAAAGCGCCAGCTTCTACAACACGATCGCAATCACCTCCTCGGTCGAATCCTCCAACTGAAATTCAAGATTGGGTACTTAATCCCGATCGAAAAACAGTAAGGCTAGTGGTTGTAGGACGCGGCACTCCACATGCAGCAAGCACTTCGCCTTGCTAACTTGCACATCCTGAACTACGGACTTAAGCTAGAACTGGGGCATCACCACTTCAAGATCACTTCTAATTGTTTGAAGATACTGTGTTGCTAATTGTGATAGAAGCTCAATCTCTTCCACCCCAACCGATTCCTAACTTAAATCTACCTCCAGCGACTCCAGCGACTCCACCCCCACTTTTGCCCCGCGTCAGCCCTCCTGAGATTATCAATTCTCCTAGTTCTCAGCCGGAGTCGCAAACTTCTTCCCCCCGGTCAATCCGAGTCAAAGAGTTTAGGTTTCAGGGGAATACGGTTTTCACGCAACAACAACTGGGTGAAGTTGTTGCTAATTTTATTGGGCGTGACATCAGCATTGCCGAACTACTTCAAACGAGTGCTGCAATCCGGAGATTCTATACAGACCGTGGCTATCTTGTTGTAGGCGCATTCATTCCAGAGGCAGCAAACGAGGCACTTGCTCCGCAGGCTGCGATCGTAACGATTCAAGTTGTCGAAGGTACGGTTGAGCAAATCAGAGTCACTGGTGATGATCGCTTCGCTAGATATGTTCGCTCCCGCCTCGAACGAGCAACCCGCCCAATTTTGCAGGAGCAGCGTTTAATTGAAGCACTTCGACTTCTACAGGCTGACCCACGCATCCGAACAATTTCAGCCGTTCTCAATCCTGGTACTGAACCCAATACACGAGTTTTAGAAGTGCAAATTGCAACGAATCAGACATTCAACGGCTCTGTAGAGTTGAATAATCAGCGATCGCAGCTTGTTGGAAGATTAGAAAGACGAATCGACCTAAAACAAGCCAATTTACTAGAATTTGGCGATGATCTCAGCCTCTTCTACGCCAACACTGATGGAAGCAATACAGTGGGCACAACCTATACGATTCCTGTTAATGTTCAGAACGGCACGGTGCAACTCAGTGCAACGTGGCTGAATAGTCGAATTATTGAAGAACCGTTTGATGAGTCAGATATCCGTTCAAGCTCGGCATTTTACGATCTAACATTCCGGCAGCCAATTGTTCAACGAGCGACAGAAGAATCAATCCAAGAACTTGCGCTTGGCATTACAGCTTCTCATAGTGAAAGCCGTTCCTCAATCTTAGGCGTTTCCTTTCCATTATCTCCGGGTGCAGACGATCAGGGACGGACTCGGATCTCAGCAATTCGGCTTTTTCAGGAGTGGACACAACGCAGCGATCGCTCTGTATTAGCCGCGCGATCGCAGTTCAGTTTCGGAATTAATGCCTTGAACTCAACGATTAATCGTGATGCGCCAGATAGCCAATTTCTTAGTTGGCGAGGACAGGCTTTGTGGCTACAACGGGTTAATTCTCGACTTGATATTTTATTGCGATCGCAGTTGCAATTTAGCGATCGTGTCTTAGTTCCCACAGAGCAATTTAGCTTAGGTGGTTCATCTACTGTGCGGGGTTATGCTCAGAATGCGGCTCTAAATGATAACGGAATCTTCGGATCAGCTGAATTTAGAATCGGATTACTTCTCAACGATTCGACAAGCCTGCTACTGATTCCTTTTGTTGATGCGGGTAGAGCATGGAACAGTAATGGAAATGATCCCAATACGCTTGCATCTCTAGGGTTGGGATTGCAGTGGATTCAGAACGGTCTACAAGTTCGAGCAAACTACGCCTTTCCATTAACGACTCTCGACAATCAAAACTCTCAAGCGAATCAATTTGATTTCTCAGTTCAATACAATTTCTCTTTCTAACGCTACTATTTCAGGAGTTCTTCACTGTGAGCCGGATTTATCGTATTCTGATTTCTCTTCTCATGGGGCTATGCTTAGTCGTTGCGCTTCCACTGTTGCCTCAGATTGGTAGTCTTGGTCGCGCTCAAGCCATTCAACCGATTGATCTATCTGTGCTGACAAATGAAGGATTTGCTCAATTCAATGCTGGAGATGCTACTACGGCATTGAAAACCTGGAAGCGAGCCGCCGAACTGTATCGTCAGCGAGGTTCTCAAGAGGGGCAGCTTGGAAGCTTGGTGAATCAGAGTTTGGCAATGAGATCGCTTGGTCAGTTTCCACAAGCCTGTCAAGTTCTCGCAAGAGATGTGCTGAAATTGTCTGATTCGCTCTGCTTCAAGCAACTTTATCGCTCCAATACCTCAGCACAAGAATTTACCACCGCAATTACGCAACTCCAGCTACCTCCAATCAGTCGGTTAGCACTTTATCATCTGAGTGAAATGCTCCGACTCATCGGTGACTTACCCAATGCAAAGATCGCGCTGGAAGCTTTACTCCGACGACCTTCAGAGCAACCATCGATTCAAGAAATCAATCTTAGCTTTGGAAATCTTGAACGTGCTTCTTTTCTTCAACTTCGCGATAAATTAGGTCGCTCTGCCGTCTCTAATGAATTCGACACGATCGTAATTCAACTTTGCAATCATGCAGAAAAAGCGCTTCAGTACTACCAACTGGCTGTTCGTTCTAGTTCAACTCGCGAGATGGCGCAACTGAACGAATTAAGCTTTCTTGCCAACCTAACAAAATGGCTTCAAACTCAACAAAGCAACGATTTACCAGAATTGCAGAAACTTGCTCAAACAGTTACAGAGCGGCGTAAGGTACTTTTGTCGATCGTATTACAATCTAACTTCGCACAGCTTTCGGACATCGATCGTATTTATGCTCAACTAAATTTGGTCAATAGCTTGCTTGAACTTTCAGAGGAGAAAACTGCACAACCCCTTGCGAACACGATGTGGAGCGAAGCTACCGCAGCCCTTCAATCGTCCGAACGCCTACAAAATCAACGCGCAAAATCTTTTAGCCTTGGTGCTTTAGGACGGATATCAGCTCAGACTCAAAAACTCAGTACTGCACAAGCTCAACTGACAGAAGCAATGACGATCGCGCAATCAATTTCAGCCTGGGATGCAGCCTATCAATGGCAGAGAGAGTTGGCTCTAATTGCCAAGCAGCAAGGCAATATTCAATCTGCACTGCAATACTATGGTGCTGCGATCAACAGCCTAGATCAAGTCTGGGGAAATTTACTATCGATTACTCCAGATCTACAATTTTCCTTTCAAGATCAGGTGGAACCGATTTATCGTGATTTCATGGCGTTGTTGGTTAGCCAACCCAATCCAAACCTACGGCGCGTCATTCAAACCTATGAGCGCTTGAAGTTAGCAGAACTTGAAAATTTCTTACAGTGTGGCAGACTTGAACTTACGCCGCTTTCTCAAAAATCTCCAACATCAAAATCAACGTTGTTTTATATTCTCGATCTCGATCAAACCGTTGGTGTGATTGTTCAAACTGAGAATCAGACGAAGTACTATACCGCAAACGCGGAAACCGTTAGAAATAGCGTAGATGGACTGATCTTCAATCTACAAAATGCGGTACAAGATACTGAACTCAAACTGCCCAGTGAATCAGTTCTCAGAAGCTACAGTGAGCCTCTCTATCGTCAATTAATTGCACCTGCTCAACAAGCAAAATTGATCAATGAGGAGACTTCGCTAGTTTTTATCATGGACGCTACTTTTCAAGGGATTCCGCTCGGATTACTGCATGATGGAACTGATTATCTGATTGCCCATCATCCGATGTCTTTGTCGATCGGCTCTCAACTTCGAGCTACACCTCAGAAAGAAAACAAGTTGACTGCCTTGGTTGCTGCACTCAGTCAATCTAGCCCTAGTTTTCAAGATCCGCGAGTGCGATCGCTAAAACTGCCTCTGTCTGATATTGAATCCGAAGTGCAAGCAATCCAAGCTGTGTTGCCAGTAACAAAGCTATTAAACGAGCGTTTTACTTTAGCGAAATTTCAGTCCGATCTCAGCAGATCGTCCTACAATATCGTTCACATCGCGACTCACGGGCAGTTTAGCTCATCTCCTGATGAAACATTTCTAATAGCATGGGATCAGTTAATCACTGCCCCACAATTTAGTAGTTTGCTCAAATCGAGGTTTCAGCCGAATGCAGGTTTTGATCTTCTGGTTCTCAGTGCTTGTCAAACCGCGCAGGGAGATAAACGCTCTCCCTTGGGATTGGCTGGAATTGCAGCCCAATCAGGAGCGAAAACGACGCTTGCAAGTCTCTGGCTGATCGATGACACGGCAACCGCGATACTCATTCAACATTTTTATGAAAATCTGAAAGCAGGACAAACTGCCAAAGTCGCACTTCAGCAAGCTCAGATGAAACTCCGTCAAATTTCAGCCTACTCAAATCCTTATTTCTGGTCAGCTTTTGTACTAATTGGAGCAATCTGATCAGAAGAAATCACGTTCAAGGTTTGCTCCCCGCTCAGAATCATTTGATTCCCTCGATAGGCACTAACAATTACGCGATAGGCGCTACCAGGTTTGAGCGATGGCTGATTTGCCGGGTAGCTCAGTCGCGGCTGTGTTGTTGCTTTACCCCACGCGATGTTCCCAAGTATCCGGACTCGGTAACTCGTTGCTCCTGGAATCTCCTGCCAACTCAATTGAGGACGAAGATTAACAATATTGCTGCCATCAGGTTCAGTAATTTTTAATCGAGCCGCAATGCTTCCACGCGAGCGAACACAGAACGTTAAATTGTTTCCACAAGCTTGAGGTTTGTCTTCTTGAGAAATGCCACACCCAGTTGGCGCAATTTGCCCATTCGATAGCTCTACAACTTTCCCTGTTGCAAGGCAGAAAACGCGAAACGATCGCGCCTCTCGCAGTTCGATCTTGTCTCCCACGCAGAGAATGTCACCTGGCTTGAAACGTTTATCGCTCTCTGTGAGGACATAAGCGATCGGAATACATTGCCGAGGCGCAGAATAGGCAGCAGAGAAGAAACCAGAGATCGCGTTACTGACCAAGTAACCTGCCAGCAGAATCTTTAGATTGACAAAACGAATCACGATATTTTTTCATTCAACGACTTCAACCTGAGTAGTGGCAGATGCTTTCGAGAACCGTACCGCAATACGAACATGATTAAACCTATAGTAATCAATACTCCTGATTCTGAAGCGTAAAAATGAATAAAGATATCACCGCACAAAGTTAGAACCCTCGTTTCGCAAGCTGAATTCGCCACTCTTTAACTTCCGGAAGCGGGGATTTTGTGGCTGAAAACAGGCATGTTTTGAGTTCAGCATCTGACTCAAGCTTTCTAGCTTGTTTGACGAATGCCAGTAAACAATAAGTATCAATTCGTGAACCATCCAGCGATAAAGCACGCTCTAGCGCTATCTGTGCTTCTTCAAAACGATCTAAGCCAAATAATGCCCAGCCTAGATTTTTGTGCAGGGAGGCTAAAGTTGGTTCTGCTTGGGTCAGTTGAACAACAGATTGCACGAGCGAAGCTGCTTCTGTATATTGCTGTTGTCGATTCTTTAATCTTGCGAGGTTGTTGATTGCCTGAGCTTTAGTTTCTGGTGAACCGTTTGCGGCTTTCAAGTATTGGACTGATGCTAAATCGTAACGTTCTTGTCGATCGTAAATTGCCCCCAAATTGTAGTAAGCCTCCCAATAGTCCGGGGATAGCGCGATCGCACGAGTGTAATGTGCAATCGCGCAGTCATCATCTCCCAAGTAATAGCAAGACAATGCCAAATTATTGTGGGCGATTGCTGAACGATCGTTCCATTTCAGCGCAGTTTCAAAATCAGTGCGAGCAGATTGATACTGTTCTATTCGGAGATTTTCGGCTCCTTTGCGGAGATAGTCATTCGATACCCAAAGGCTGACTCCCCAACCGATTCCTAAGATCAGCGAGGCGGAAATACTAGCGATCGACACTTTGAACCACCAAGAATTAACCCTCTGACTCGCTCGAATCTGTTGAGGTAACTTCTCAGTGAGGTGAGTATAGATTTCAATTGTCGTCTGTGGTCGTTGGTAGGGTGATGCTGACATTAGTGTGTTTAACCAAGCAGCAAAAGGTTTTGAAACTTGAGGAGCATGATGTCGCCAGCGCAATTGGTTTGTCTGTGAATCGATCAGATCGATAGGATTTCGACCCGTGAGTAAACTTACCCAACTTCGCCCCAAAGCATAAAAGTCGGAAGTCACCGTTGCTTGTCCATTCACCTGCTCTGGAGGCGAATAACCTAGCGAAGTGATGATAGTCGGATAATTGGATATGATTGCATCTGTCTGCCCAAGTTCTCGCACTCCACCAAAATCGATCAAAGCTAAATCACCATTGGGCTGTAGGATCAGGTTTGAAGGCTTAATATCACGGTGAATCAGGTTGTGGGAATGTAAGTAGGTCAAGATGCCTGAAAGATTTTGCGAATTTTCAGGAGCGCATAACTGCTGCATCCATCTCAGTGCAACCGCTTCAGAAGTCTTTCCATTTTGGGCAAGCCACTGCTCTAGTGTTTCACCCTCTATCTTTTCTAGCACTAGGCAATACAGAGATCTCCCAACAGGTGTATTGACGACAAAGTAATCATTGATGCCCACTTTAGGAATATTTGGATGATCTAGCCAAGAAAGGACAGCATATTCTCGTTCAAAAAGTTCTAGCCGTTTTGCGTCTGCTGATTCAAGAACTTTTAGAATTTTTCGCTCATCTTGATCAAGTACATTGACTTCAAATACTTCAGTTTGAGATGTTTGGGCAATTTGTTGAATGACTTCGTATTTTGATTCGAGAATTAGTAATGTTCCACAGGCTGGACAGTAATCTCTGATCGCTCCAGACTGTTGGCGCTCCGGACAAGCAGGGTTGATACAGTACACACAAAATAAGGCAATAGAATCGCTGATGTGATACTAGCTGATTTAGGGTGGATGCGCCAAGATAATCTTTTTAACAACTGGAGCCAAATCAAAAACAAGCTCAGGTTCACTATCAGATTCAATCACTCGTCGTTCCACTAAACACAGTTCGACTAGACGAGTGAGAGATTTAATTAGGGTTGATCGTGACTTCACAACACCGTATAGTTCCGAGAGTTGAACAGGCGCATTTTGAGTTGCGAGATCAAGCAATACAATGCGATCGCTTTCACTCAACTGATGGATCTGCTCCAAATACAATTTAGATGCTTCATCTGGGACAACGATCGTCCCACATCGTAAGAAATGACGAACCCGCCCTCCAAAACAGGTCTCAATGTATCGACTAATTTGCATTAGTAGTCCAGGATTGCCCTGATACATTTCAATCAATGCATTCCAGCTTGACTGATCTTTTAGTTGATGAGTCGCTAGAATCTTTTGAGCCGCTTCAAGAGCCAGTCCTGAGAGCATCATCTCTTGTGCAGATCGCTTAGAGTGATGCAATCGAACGATCTGGTTAAATCGTTGCCGACTAAGCAATAGTAAAGAACTCTGATGCTTTTGCTCAGTCATGTAGCGAATCAATTGATTGTAATCTCGCAAATCACCGTAAGTATTAAGGGCTGAGATTGCGGTCGTTTGAATAATAGATTCAGCGCTATCTAGCACGATTAAGCATCGCTGTTGCTGAAGTAACGTCATCAAGAAGTTCAGCTTTTCAGAAAATAAAGTGAACGATTTTGGTGAAGTTTGGCGAAATGCACGAATGAGATCATCTACAAGTAACTCTGGGGTTGGTGCGTGGATAAGCGATCGCCAAATCACTACATCAAACTGATTTTGTCCAAATGATTGCACCCAATGGGACGCAAGAGACGTTTTTCCGACTCCAATCGCTCCAACTAGAGAGACACATTGGTAATTTGAAAGTAAATCTGATAACTCTGAAAGTTCGATATTGCGTCCATAAAGCTGTGCGAGAGTGTCTGTGTGCTGAACTGCAATCTCATTCGATAGTTCAAGGTTAAGCTGCGATCTAATCTGATTCGCATCAATGTCATCAGATAGATTGAATTGTTCAGCGAGATGCTTCACAAACCGCTCAAAGCTAGATTTATTGATAGGTTGACGAAAGATATTTTGAAAAACGCTCGATAAGTCTTGCCACAGCCGAGGACCAACCTGCCCCCGCAAGTAGTTTTTACTGTAACCACGAGTCTGAGAAATCTCCTCGTATCTTATACTAAAATCATGTAACAGTGCATCAATCAGAGCAAATTCAGCATCTTCAAACTTCCGTGCCAATGCGACTTCTATCACTGCTATCAAGAACTTAATGTCTTGTTCAGTGTATCGATTTATGCTGACCTGCTGATGCACCATTGTGATCGCTTACCTCTACGCTGATTTGGGGTGAACCGCTCCACTCAGTAATTCAAGCCAATCATAGACTCTTGCAAAAACAGCAGAAGTAAAAAATTAGGATGACCCTATTCAGAGGCATTTATTAAAAAATCCAACAGGTTGGACTTTTTAATAAATTTGCTAGGAGATGTTTTGCTCCTAGCGCTCATTCTAGCGACGATCTCTGTAAAGTTCTACATTTTATTCAAATTCAGATTTCCAAATTTCCTGAACTTGGTATGATTACTAAAAAGTCACCTGACTTTTCAAATAAGGCTGATCAATCTTCTACCCTCCGGACTTGAAATTGAGTTATTCGACTGCTAACCAAACTCTAAGCAGTCAAGCATAAAACTTATGTCAGATGGAATCACGACACTTCTAGAGCCTTCTACGCCTGATGCTCTGGCGACACCTGAACAGAAACAGCTTGCTGAAATTGCGGTCAGGATTCGTCATCGTGTTGGGCGAATGCTAATCGACATTTACGAGACTGGAAAAGAACTGATTGCGGCGCGTGAAATTTTTGGCGGACGTGGTAATACGAAAGACTGCATTGAGTGGGCAGTAAATGAGACAGGGCTAAAAAGAACAACACTGTATGCAGCAGTTGCCACTGCAAAAGCATTTCAGCCATTTGAAACCACAGACTCAAAGATTTTTTTTGAAACAATTGATGTTCGTATCCTTAATCAGATCTCCTCGACTCACACACCAAAACCTGCTCGTGAAGAATTTGTCATGCGAGTTCTTAATGGGGAAACACTCGCCCAAGAAGCAGTCAGCGAAATCATCGTAAAACATCGAAGAGCGATCGCGGATGAAGCGGATGAAAAATTTATAGCTCAACGAAATTTGATTGAGCCCTGGGGTGAGTTGAAACGATTAGAAGATCCAGAAGAGGAGTATCCATTTTTCTTAGTTGATCGTGATGGCGTAGCGCACTGGTTTCGGAACTACAGCGACATCAGTAAGCAATATGCACAGTGGAAAGCTCAACGACTTAAATCACAATTTGATCAAGCGGTCGAGTTACTCACGCCATATTGGTCAATTAAGCTTGCTCCAGCCCGAAAACAGCCAGAACGGGTCGTCGTTGAGAGTCAAATTCCGGGGGTGAACAAGCAGTTTACGATCGCTTCTCCAGCGTCCTTGATGCGGTGGTGGGATCAAGAAGGCAGAGTAAAAACACAGCGACTTCTTGCAAATAATCCTCGAACGATCGCAGCAACCTCCACAGAATTGCTGACTAAATTAGATCTCGAAAAAGCAGCTTGTCGAGATTGTCGTTGGCATGATCCTGAACATGAAGGGAATCAGTACGGGGTCTGGTGTGGATTTTACAAAGATACACTAAGTCTTGATCGCATTCAGGAGATGCCTCTGCGTTGTAATCAATATCGACACGAAAGCAATGCTGATCCCCTTCCACCTGCCCGCGTAGAACTTCCGGTTGAAACTTCAACTCTCCCTATTCCACAGCGCCCTTGTACGAAGGTGGCTGTAATCCCACCCGGTTTGCGATCAGACTCACGAACTCAAAGTTCTGATTTTAGCGAGAAGCAAGATTCAGCAGCAATACCCATTCAGCTTGAACTGGACTATTGGCTTCAGCAGATCGAAGCACTTCCAGATGAGACGCTGCAAGTCCTAGAGGAGCAACTTGAGCAAATCGCGGCTGCGATCGCTCGTCGTAAGCAGCAAAGCTCTTAATTGGATTAAATAAAGGCATAGATCCCATTGCTTAGTTTTCGCATGAAATACATAGGTCTGGAACATTACCTGATGACTGCTACCTTATTCTGAATCTGCTCGAATATAAATAATTTTCACAAATAGCAGTTGCGGTTCCTCTCACTTCAGAGCAACCGAATGTTGTGTTAATGGAAACCTTTGCGCTGGCTGATGCCGTTGTCCAGCAGTTTTGGCAGATGAGATCTTATGTCGTTCCCTTTGGAGCTTGGGGAGCGGCGGAATCTGTCGGGTTTGATCCATCTACTCGTCAAGCTGCTCACGATCCACGCAAGCCGACAGATAGCGCGATCGCCCTGCCAGATCCTTAAAGAACGAAGTTGAGTCATGAGGATCTGGCTGAATTTCAAATTTTTCTTATGTACAGATCGAGATTAGCACTCTTACATAAGAAATTAATCATCTGTGAAGTGAGTGACACGACTGGCAAAACAGCGAATTCAGCGATCGCGGTAGAATGAGAGCTATTCCCATTCCAATGCGGTGTCTATGGAAATGTCGATCGCTCAATCTTCGACCAGTCCGGTTTCTCCTGAATGGGAAATGCCGACCCCGCCGACTGACTTACCTTTCGATGATGGAGTCCCCTTGGAAAGCGCCCGCCATCGCATCGCGATGAATCTCCTAATCCGCTCTGTTCAATCTGCCCTTAAAGACCGGACTGATTTCTTTGCAGGCGGCAATATGTTCGTCTATTACAGCCGTAATCAAGCGATGAATCGGGATTTTCGTGGACCCGATTTCTTTGTGTCACTTGATGTCGATGGCAGCCGAGAGCGAAAATCGTGGATTCTATGGGAAGAAGATGGGCGCTATCCAGATGTCATTGTCGAGCTTTTATCTCCGAGTACAGAACGAGTCGATCGTGAGGATAAAAAGCGCCTCTACGAGCGAGTATTTAAGACTCCCGATTATTTCATTTTCAACCCCTTTGATCCTGCTTCCTTGCAAGGCTGGCGGCTTCAGTTGGGTCAGGGCTACCAACCATTACAGCCAAATGCACAAGGCTGGCTCTGGTGTGAAAGTTTGCAGCTATGGGTAGGAACCTGGGACGGCGTGATCGATCGGGAGCCTGCTACTGGAACTTGTCAATGGTTGCGATTTTATGATGCTGATGGGCGGCTAGTCCCGCTATCTGAAGAAGCAGAACGAGCCAGAGCGGAACAAGCGGAACAAGAGAATGCACGCCTGATTGAGCAGCTTCGAGCGAGAGGAATTGATGTCGATGAATTACTCGATCAATAGCGCTATTCGTAGAATGGCAAAGATCAAGCCGCTCAAAAAGCTAAACACTTCTTATTTAGAATAATTTGTACTATCTGCACAAAAGAATTGTAGGCAAAGCAGTCATGAAACTCGTGGATTTACCTCAAGCTGTTCTCGATGATCTGTGCCAAGACCAACAATGGCGCTTAGATATCGATCCAGGATTTGACAGCAAACACGAATTTTGGATGGCGTGGCATCATTTTCTTAAGTTACCAGAGGAATCTTACTTCCCCCGCAGCGAAGATAGTTTGGCAGAGTTTCTCACCCTTGAAGGGTATCCGCTGTTGCTGCCTGTCCCACGATCTCATCACGCCAGTATTACTCCCATTCGATTAATTTCCAGCGCCGATCAACAGACAGTCACATTATTTCTTCAAGATGCTTACCATCGCGATTGGTTCACAGAGCCTACTGATGCTCGTTATGGATTTTTGGCGATCGCCGATCGCTACCAGAAGTTTGGCTGCGATTTCTATCTTGCTAGCTACTATCATTTTTCCTACCTCGTGGGCAAAGATTACGAAGCGGCTGTCGCACTCTTAGCTCAGAAGTTGGATGAATACCCGAATACTCATTAAGCATCATCTACACCTTCAATCTCGACCAGAACGAGTTCTACACTCGAATGATGATCCATTCGTTCCACTAGCCAATCGAATACCGTCGGACCCTGTTCTCGCAGGGCTGCTCGTAATGCCCAAGCAGTCTTAATCAAAACAGTGGGGTGGCACTCTCGCAATTGTTGCAGCAGTTGCTCTACAGTTTCGGGATAGCTCAATGCGGATCGAGCGATCGCTGCATTCATCCAAATTAGTCGAAACGTTTCAGGCAAGAGTCCATAGTCTCCTCGTAAAACTTGGTCAAGCGCTTCGAGGCTCTCACCCCACGGTTGTCCTGCTAATAAAACCTGACCAATCTCGGCATAAAACGCTTTCAGAGTTGTGGTACGACGACCATCCAGGATGTATTCGGGTTTCACAAAATTCCTAGCAATGCAGAATGAAGCCTTTTCAATCGAAACATTTCTCACCCTCACCCTCCTCTCCAAAACAGTAGATCTGAACGCGGTCGCTCCTGCCATACCGTTAAACATGCAGCTCCATATTTAGACCTCACGATTGGGAGTTCAAACGATGAGCAATTTACGAATTTGATCTGCCATCGCTCGGCTTGCTTTATCTGCTGTGATAATTTCTATCTGCTCTGCTTGGGTCGCTCCTAGCCCTAACTCTACAGCACGGCGAATTTGTTCGAGTTGCCAAATCGAGCCACGGGAGACTGCTTCGGTTGTGCCAAGCGATCGCAGAATCCCAATCGCAACGACATCAACCGCCACACGATCCGTTCCTGCCAAGATGACATTTGATTTCACTTGCTTTCCAGCTTCCGGTCCTCCATTGACCAGTGCTTCTACGCCATCCAGTAACACGAGTGCAGGCTGGTAGGCTTTATTAATTTCTGCAACCATTAATCGTTGGTGCGGCGAGGAATGCAATTCGCTCATGTAGTTGTAATCGTTGCCTGGAACATATTTCGCCACCATGCCGACACTATTTTTAAGTGAGAGTGTGAAGTGCCCACCAAAGCGATGCGTTTTCAGACAGCAGGTATTGACGATCGCGCCTGCGTTCAAAATTGGACGAGCAAAAGCAAACCCCCGACTCCAATGTGTCCCTTGAGCGGGAAAGAGTTGCCAATCGTCCGCCTTCAATTCGTCGAGGACGATCGCATTCACGCCAAATCGATCGGCAAGTTGAAACACGCCCTTGCTCGTCATTGCCTCGCGGGTGTTCGCCATACCACTGCGATCGCCGATCGTAATTTGTCCAGCTTTAGCATTCTGTAATTCTTGGATTAAGGCTTCAAGTAACCGAGTGTCTGTGGCGGCAGGGGCGGGGTCAGCGGTATTGTAGTTCGGCTTGAGAAAGACGGTTTTGCCTGCGATCGCATCCGGTTGTAGAAGATCGATCGCTTTACGAGTGCCTGTGACTCGATCCTCAGTTTTGATCAGGACAACCCGACTCATTTGCCCCTTAGAGACGCTGGTAGAATTTGCTGCTTCAGCAGCATGATCAATTTCAGTCGAAGTCGTCATTGCTTTACAAGCGGTGGGAAACGTAGCGGCTCCTGCTGCTAATCCAGCAAATTGAAGAATTTTGCGTCGAGTGATATGCAATGCGGATTCATCTGATGCTGCCATGATTGCTTTCCTACAAGATGCCTACCATTTCGGTGTAGCAAATCTGGAGGCGGTTTGGCGATAAAAATATTCTTGATCAAACGTCTCGTCGTGCTGCAATAGCGGCATGGTCGCCGCTTACGAAAAGTTCTGCTTGGAAATTGATTCCGACTTTCGGGCATTTTGATCTTCTAGCGCCCACTCGCCTCGATTCAAGTTTAGAAAACGCTCGATTTTCTGTACTGCAACGTTGCAGTACAGAAGGTTTTTTATATTTCTAGGCTCAATTCTGAAAGTTATACGAGATCTTCAGCGTGTTGCAGGTCTTGAAGAATTTGAAATGACAGATCAAGCGATCGCGCAACAACTTCCAATGTAACTCCTTCTCTCAGGAGCTTACGGGCAATTTCTAGCCTCTCTGTCTGTACTTGATTCTCTAGTTGAGATGGCGGAAAGGAAAGAGCATTGTTTGAGCCGGATGTGCCTAGACTTCGCAGACGTTTCTGACAGTTTCTAAAGAAAGCATTAATGGCAGCTTCTTGTTCAGCGCGAAGGGTATAACGACGAAATACAGACTCGCTCTCAATTCCCCCTAATCGACGGGCATGAGCTGGATCAATGTCATCTAATAACAATTCTGTCAGGTAGGTATGTCGAAATAAGTGAGGGTGCAGATGTTGGATTTCAGCTAATTCTCCAATTTTTTCAATCGCAAAGTAAATTCCATGATACGTCAGTCGCTCCCCACGACGAGTCACATGATGCGAGAGTAGCAATGGGCGATCGCAACTGAGTTCCTCTCCCTGACTTCTACGCCAGTTCAGATAGGATTCAATTTCTGCCCAAGAAGCGGGGTCAAGTGGAACAATTCGGGGGCGATCGGTCTTTGTATTTGCGATGAAAAGAACTTTGCCGCTGACCCCATCGGTCGTATGATTGCCAATCGCCCCCATATTCAAATCAACCACCTCACCTGCTCGTAAGCCGTGGCTGAGAATGTGAACGAGAGCGCGATCGCGTAATTGCGTTTCTCCCCGTTGGGCAACCGCGTTCCAAACTGATGCCTGCTGTTCCTCGGTTAAACTCTGCGCTTCAGGCAGGGGAATTGCCTTTCCTTTTAGCCCGATCGCTGGATTTGTGAAGACTAAATCAGGATACGTTTTGTGCAGCCAAGCAAAAAAGCTCCGCAACGCCATCACTGCTAGATTTCGACTGCTAGTTGAAAGCAGGTTCCCTTGGCTAGTTCGCACCTCCTCAGTCAAGTACCACAGATAGTGAGCATTGAGATGATGCGGTTTGATCTCACTCCACAGCAACTCCGACCAAGACAAGAATCGGTAGAGTTCACGTTCGTAGTTTCTACGAGTATTCCGTTCAAAGCCGCTTGCATTTAGAAACTCTCGCACTTTCACACTGCGAATATCAGTCAGGGGTAGCTGGATTGTCGCTGTCTTCCCTCTTCGCCTCGGAGCCACGGTGCGATCGTCGAGAGGTAGCGGCATCAAATGGGCTTCAACTTGTGGGAATGATCGAGCAACCATACTTTTAATTCACCAGCAATCTAGAAATGACAAGACTTAAAAAATTTCAGCGTTGAGTATATCCAACAATCCAGATTTCACCTTCGTACCAATCACCCCGCAGTTCCAGCAAGAATCCTCCTAATAATAACGCCAGCCAAACTTCGATCCACGGTCGGTTTAGCTGCTGACATAGCTCCACAAATGAAATTGCACCAATCTGAGCCGTCTCCCAAAAAGTAATGATCGTTTGTGTCCACTGAGCGACATCTTCATCATGGGCAGTCTCCATTGCGGCTTTAAATGCTTCAGCGGCTTCAGCATCCGTCAATTTCGCTTGTTGTTGTAACTGATCACCCATCACGGTGACCAGTTGGGCAGTATCTACCAGCCCTGCCGCAGATTCGATGGGTTCTATTTTAGTTGGGGATTTGCGGTACTCTGGGTAGGGCGCTGGAAGGTCATGTTCGATCAACCACGATAAATCAAACTCCTGCGTCTGCATTACCAAATCAACCCGACCGGAAATATCGACAATCGGCTCAACCGGATTGTGCCGCTGCTTCCACTCCTCGATCAAGATATCGGATCTTAAGCAGACAAGTTCTGCCATGCGTTGCAAAATCTCCCCAGCCAATTCAAGCTGTGCAGAAGCAGATTGAGTCGCGATCGTTGCAACCCACTGGTCATAGGTTTGCAATACAGTCGCCAGCACATCTTTCTCGTCAAGAAATTCGGTCGCTATTTCTAGCGATCGCCATAAATCAAGTTCGAGTTGCTGACTATCCATAAATACTTTCTAATCAGTTCATCGGATTGAGCGACCAGTACAGAGCGGACAAAGTGCCGGATGTCGTTCGTCACCTTCATCATGCAATCGCCCGATGCGGTAGGTCTCGTATTCCGGAAAGTTTTCGTTTAGAACTTGGTTGAGTGCCCTCACCATACTGGGAATCAGTTGCTCTGTTACGTCTTTTGGTGCGAGTCCTCGGCAGTGATAAGGTCCAGAAAATGCGATCGTCTGATCTCCTAAAAGCAGCAAAGCCCCGATCGCGTGTAATCGATCCTTTGGCGTTTCACGATACCACAGCAATTGAACATAGACACGCTCTGGAGGCAGGACAGGAGCCGCTTGGGGTGTCCAAGTTCTAAGCAAATCCGAAGTCGAGATATCGCTGCTCTGCACTTTTAAATGTTCGATGCCTCCAGCACAGGCTTGCCTGCTCGCAGCTTGCTGTTTGGCAAGTTTTTTGCGTTTGTATTTTTCTCGACGTTGAGCATTAATTGTTTCTTGGTTGGCATAATAATAACGAAGCTTATGACAAGGATCTCCTGCCCAACAGCCATCCCCACCTTGGGCAGCATCATGAAGCTGTTTTGCCTCGACATCACTGAGGGCAGAACAAATTTTGCATTTTGGATCAGGATTCTGTGGCACGGCTTCTCCTTTTATTAACCCTTAGTCGCCCAAATCTGCTTTTCATTAAGAGTTCATGCAAATTTGCTAGTACAAAATTACGTAAATTTAATTAGTAAATTTGTACTTATATCGAACATCGTTAGAGTTTCGCTAGAGTCAAGATAATTGATTATTATCTTATATCAAAAATCTAAGCTGATCCGCACTTGTGACTGAAAGCATAATGTGAGCCAGTTTCTCAACTTATGCTTTCAAAACTGAGGAGCGATCGCGATTTAAGACATGAATTTAGGACAGAACACCTACTATATACGTCCCATAACCCTCGCCAGCTTTGCTTTCTAAACATTGCGCTGCGATCCAAACCTGTACTTTTACAGACAAGGGAATAAATTTTCAATTCTGAGGAAGTTGTCTAGTAATTGTGGCAGTTCAATGTGCCAATGCGGTTTCCGCTCGACTAGATTTGGAGTGCAATTCTAGCAGTATCCCTACTACGTACCAGTCTTAGCGTTGGGCGATCGCTCAGATTATGATTTCAGCCTTGAACTTCTGCTCAAATTACGGTTTCAAAGCAGTGAAGAAAAATTAGAAGAAGGAACAGCAGAATCAGCAGTTTAGGAGTTTTTTGGCTCACATTATGCTTTCAGAATGGCTCACATTATGATTACAGTGACAGCACTGCTGGGTAAACGTAGAATAAGGAGGCAATTGCGCTGACCGACCGATTCTAGGTCGAGGGGTTTATGGAAATGCCCACCGAACAGACCTCAACCGATGCGGAAGTCCAAATCCAAGACATTCCGATGCCCCCGACTGATTTAGTTTTTGACGATGGAGAACCCTTGGAAAGTCCTCGCCACGCATTGCGATGAATCTTTTAATTCGCTCTGTGCAGTCTGCGCTCCACGATCGGTCTGATTTCTTCGCAGGCGGCAATATGTTTGTCTATTACAGCCGCACTCAAGCGATGAATCAAGATTTTCGCGGACCGGATTTCTTTGTCACGCTGGATGTTGATAGTAGCCGAGAACGGAAAGTGTGGGTGACTTGGGAAGAAGAGTGACGTTTCCCAGATGTAATTGTGGAGTTCTTGTCACCGAGTACCGAAAAAGTCGCAGCCTCCGGCACGCTCCGCGCCCGCGAGGACAAGAAGCAACTGTACGAACGAATCTTCAAAACTCAAGATTATTTTATTTTCGACCCATTCGACCCCACGTCCTTGCAAGGTTGGCACTTACAAACTGGGCGGCGCGGCTACCAACCGCTGCAACCGAATGCACAAAACTGGCTGTGGTGTGAAGCGTTAGAACTTTAGTTAGGAACTTGGCAAGGGGTAATCGATCGTGAACCTGCCAATGGAACCTGTGATTGGCTACGATTTTATAGCTCCGATGGAAATCTCATTTTGCTGCCAGACGAAGCAGAACGAATTCAGAAAGAGGTGGAGAGAACCGAGAAAGAGGCAGAACGAGCGAGAGCTGATCGAGCAGAACAAGAAAATGCAAGGCTAATCGAGCAGCTTCGAGCTAGAGGGATTAAACCAGAAGAATTGTCGGAAAATTAGACCTACACAATTTCTCGATTCTTCGTCTTTACTCGTCAGCACTAATATTTTATGACAATAGTATAAAAAATTCGGCGTTTTTAGAATGGCGAAAATCCACTCTATGTATGGGTTACAAGCTGGGAACTGCTTGATGGTTGAGCGTAATCGTGCGGTTTCTTACAGGGGCTACATAAAGACTCGTAATGATTTCAAGCTCTAATTCAATGGGTTTGTACCGCAACGTTGCAGTACAAACCCAAACATGAGAATTGAAAATGGTTGAGTGCAACTGTGCCCATTTCAACACGATTAGCCCCAAACTCTCACATGAGATCACACCTGTAAGCTCAGAAACAGGTTGCAGAATTTTGTTAGAAATTCAGATAAATCTAGTACTATATGAAATCAACGTTCAGAGGTTGATCGAAGAATTTGTACCGCAGCGTTGCAGTACACCTCTAAAAATTGCATTTATATCGTGTGAATATGACGTAGAGCAGCCGATTCAAAAGATTCAACCATCCAGAACTTAGCAAAAATTAAGGCATTTTCATCGGTTGATTGTGACCCAGCAGTAGAATACGGACACTGAATTTATGCAGGTTAGACTTACGATCGAAAGCAATACAGGCGGTTCTGGAAAAACGACATTAGCCAGCCATCTTGCTTATGCACTGGCAAGTAAGAAACTACGAGTCGTTTTAATCGAGCTTGATCCCAACGGTTCACTCGCCTTATTTACCGGATTACCGAAGTTACGACCCGATGAAGTAGAAGATTCGATCGCGTGCATTTTTGAGCGTCAATTTAAAGGCAATTATCCGCTCGTTCCGGTTTGGGAGTCCAGCACGAAATTGGTTCAGGTGATTCGAGGTGGCTCTCCTCTACATACTGCGATTCGAGGATTGCATCTGCATGAACGACCTTACGAGGTACTCAAAGATCGACTGGAAGACTACCCGATCGATGCCGATGTCATCATTATCGATACGCCAGCGTCGGTTGAGCCAATGGGACTGATTGCATTGGCAGCAGCAACTCACTTCATTGCTGCTATTAAGCCAGAGTTCAAAGACTCTTGGAGTTCAAGCGATATGCTGAACTGGTTTTACGAGAAAGTAGATTCGTTGCGTCTACGTCCTCGTCCCAAGATTTTAGGGTTTGTTCCATCGCGTGTTGATCTCCAGAAAGCGGTTCATCGTAACCTGTTGGGACTTAAAGCAGATGGCAGTGTGAATGAAAAAATTGATCCCGTTGATACGATCCCCTATCAGCTAGAACAGCTAGAAATCCCTTGCTTCCCACATATCAAAGAATCTGGTTTTTTCCTCAGTGCCAGCGGGACAGGACTTCCAGTTCATCTCTACCGCCCCGATGACAAAATCACGAAGTCTTTCGATCCAATCATCAAAGAAATTGTCAAAATCCTGAAAACAAAATAAAAGGACACTCTGATGCCAAAACCCCAAGCGATTAAACCCTCCGTAATGTTTGCCGATGCTAACCAAAGCCAACAGATCTCCCGACTCAAAGGTCAGGTCGAAGAACTAGAAGCAGAAATTGCCGAATTGAAGTCAAGTGGAGTTAGCTCGAATGAGAAGATCGAGCTTGAGTCCAAAATTCAATTTTTGGTAGAAGAACTGTCCCAAACGCAAGGAGTCAAACAAATTGACTTCAAAGACATCAGCCGCAACCCACTGCAACCACGGATTATTTTTACCCATGCCCAACAGCAAGCCTTTGCTCATGTCTTAAAAGAAGAGGGTCAACTGGCTCCGGTGCTGCTAATCGAGATGAGCGAAGAAGTGCGATCGCAGTTAATCGAGTATGAACAGCAGGGACTCTTTATCGCCGCTCAGCCGCTATACGACATCAATCTTCCATTCCTGATGTTTGATGGGGAACGAAGATTACGCTCAGGTCGGCTCGCCGGATTATCCAATCTCAACTCGGTCATTCTGCCTGCTAAAGGTGCGATCGACCTTTTAGAAATTCAGTCCAAAGCCGTTTCGACCACCATTCATCAGAAGAAACTGCACGATTTGGAGTTGGCGCAAGTTCTCATTTGCCAGTGCAACCATCGCTACCCATACCTAAAAGATGTACTTACAGAACCATTAGACATCGAGCTTCCTCGCGCACTCAACACTGCACTGACGCAGTTAAAACGGAGACTCAGACGAGGGGATCAATCTGCCGATTTAGCGGACATCTTAGCTGCCGATCGCGCGGTTCAGAAAGAGTGGATCGAGAACTCAGGGCTAGAGGAAGTCGCCCAAGCGATTTTGGATATCATTCTGAGCTATCAGCAGAATCCATCTACAATTTCTCGTTACGTCCTTCCACTATTGAAGTTGCCAGATGATCTGAAACAGGCAGTCTGGGACGAAGGACTGGAACCTGCAAAACTTCGGATTCTGAATCAATTGAACGCAGAAGCACTGGATTTGGATGACGCAGCAGCGAAAGAAGTTCGGATAGGTGTAACTCAAAATGCGATCGCAAACAACTGGAGTACCCAAACCATCAACGAGCAAGTGAAGACCCTTCTGGCTCAACACAATCCAGCCGCTGAAGCAGAGCAACCTAAATTACCGAGAGAAATTACGGCATTGGAAAACACAGATTTTTCTGCGCTATCTTCTGCTCAACTTCGAGAGTGTCAGCAGATCCTCAACCGCAGGCTAAAAGAGGTTAAACAATTACTCAATTAAGAATCGTTGCTGCTCAAGAGTCATGCGGGTATGCCTTTGCGAAGATTAATGAAGAAAGGCATTCGAGTTTGCTTCTCGATTTAAGCGCTCTCAAATTCATTAACGCAAAACGATCGTTGATCAAATGTCAAAACAAATGACAACAACCTCTCTAGTTCTCAAATTGTAGAAGCTTCCCACAGGCATGTTGCCTGAAGCGTGTCTGTATTCGCCCCATCTTGCTGAAAGACTAGAACCGTTAACGATCTTCAAACTCAACTCTATCGATCGATAACAACAGTTCTGCCCAACTACAGACCAAGCTGCTGAATCAGATACGTTAAGCTTTACAAAAATTTATCTTAATGTTCCCTATTCTATGAATCCGAACTTGCTAGAAGCAACACATGAGTACTGGCATAAATTGAATGAACTCGAAGCCGCTTACCAACGCGGAGAAGTCACACTTGAAGAAGTCGATGCCAGAGTCGAAGCATTGATGGCAGAGTTGGGGCGATCACGACGCGCAGCCTTCAGCGATTTCTTCAGTGGGGTTCGTCGTTTATGGGAGGAGCAGCGAGAGGCGATCGTGGGCGTTTTGGGATTAGGCGTTTTGACTTACGGGTGGCTGGTCGTTCGCTAGATATAGACTTCTGGCGCAAGGGGGATCAAGAAGGCGAACTCAGTTCTGAATGATTAACCCACGATCCTTTGAACTTACCCCCAGGCTATACACTGAATGCTTAACTCAAATCAGTACATCCGCTATTCTCAAGATGTAGAAGCCAAGCAACCGAATGAAGATTGACTGATCCGCGAAATTCTAGACTCCGTGGCTCGGCAAGGACAAAAGGTGTTTGACAAACATCGTCATGCCATGCGCGGCGCTCATGCCAAAGGTCATGGCGGACTGAAGGGTGAGCTGCAAATTTACGACAACCACCGGCTCATCTGGCTCAAGGATTATTTCGCGAACCCCGAACATACCCTGTAATGATCCGCTTCTCCAGTGTTCCGGGTGACATTTTGCCCGATAGTCTCTCGACCTTTCGTGGCATCGGAATTAAAGTGATTGGCGTAGCAGGACCGAAACTGCTAGTTACCAAACCTGATGCTGTAACTCAAGATTTTCTAATGATTAACAGTCCAGTGTTTCCATCGGGGAATCTCGCTCGCTTTCTGCCTGAACAATTACTTCAAGAAAAGGTGGTCGTTAGCGCCCCAGAGGAAGCACAACAACTGTTAGGACTCACTGCCCGCACGGTGAATGCTCTGACTCAAAAAGTGGGTATTGACCTTTATCCGACTTCATTGGGCATTACGCAACCTGAAACTCATATTTTAGGAGAAACTTACTATAGCTCTGCTGCCCTGCGTTATGGAGACTACGTTGCGAAGTTCAGCGCAGTTCCCCTCTCTGCAAGTTTTCAACCGCTAATTGGTAAGAGAATTGAAATACAAAATTCTTCCACTCTGCGTGATTTGATTGTGGAGTTCTTTCGAGAGCAGTCGGCTGAGTATGAATTGCGTGTCCAACTCTGCACCAATCTGGAAACCATGCCGATCGAAGATGCTTCGGTTCGTTGGTCAGAGCAAGAGAGTCCTTATCAAGCGATCGCTAAAATCTCAATTGGGATTCAGGAGGCATATAGTCCAGCCCGTCAGGTTTACGTGGATGAGGTGCTGTCTTTCAGCCCGTGGCATACGCTCGCAGCGCATCAACCGCTTGGTGCAATTCAGCGTCTTCGCCGGGAGGTCTATGAAGCTTCTAGTCATTACCGCCACGAGATGAACCAACAGCCAAAGAGAGAGCCACTCAGTATTGAAGAAATGCCTGATTAGGAAGTCTTCTCAAAACTGGGCACACTCGATCCTTTGAGCTTTGCAATCGCGAATTTCATCTAATCGGAGATAGATTCACGATCGCAGTGCAGCGAATCAAGTCTTAACCATCCTGGATGGAATCGCGACCATGCCAAAGCTTCTGCTTGCAAAATCGGATCGCCGGAATCAAAATACTGTTGCATTTGCACCAATTGACTCTCTGATGGTTCTCGCTCAGTCGAGTGCTGCTGTTGAGCGATTTGCATTGCTGCTTGATGCGCTTCTTGCCATGCTTGTTGTTCTGGTACAGTTTGCGGCTCAATCGATAGATTCTGAGAGTCTTGAGCGATCTCCTTGCAAGGCTGATTCCACAACGTATTACGACCGATAGAATCAGAATGATGGAGAATTAGAGCGTTAGGAGCATTGCTAGGATTACTATTACCGCCATTGCTAGGTAATAAGCTTGCAGTATTCTCGACCTCCAAAGTAGGGTTTGAGTTCTGATTGTATTGTTGTTTTTGATCAAGATCTAGCTCAGAGAAGCCGAATGAAGCATCTGTGAGAAAGCTTGGATGCCACAAATCTCGATGACGATAAAGTGAACCGCCACCAATTTTGTATTGAACTAATACTTTGAATCTTGCAGTTGCATTTATTGGTAGAGTTCCTTTTTCGAGCAGATCCACGATCGCACTTCTAATCCGATCGCGCGCTGATTCCAACTGTTGTTGATTCCAAGAAGGAGCTTGATCGCACGCTTCGCGCCACGCAGTGTTCGCACTTTCTAACACTTCTGATTTTGCTTTGAATTTGCCTTGCGGCTCTCCATAGTGAAAGTAGTGGCTGGATTGAATACAATTTGCCCACTCTTCTGCACGATGTTCAATCTCATGCTGATGCCGACACCATTCCTGATAGCCAGGAAGAGCTTTTGCGGTTTCGACGATCGCTTTAATCAGTGCTTCTCCTTCCAACGGTTGCCCACCAGATAGGACGTGATGAAAGATGTACGATCGCATCGCAATGCGCCCTAACAAACGATTGGTTTGCCCGTAGCCTGTCCAACCGAGTTCGATTTCTGCATTCAAATCATTGATAAACTTTTCTGCTTTCCCAGATACCTGAAACACTCGCCGTTTTGCTTGCTTGAGAATTTGCTTCAGCGTTTTGGTATCTAAGTCATTGCGGTTTTGAGCGAACTGCCATCGCTGAATAAACGTCTGCTGAGTACTCCAAATCGGTTGAAACTCTTGATTGAGAAGGTAAGACCCCGTTTGCATCGGCAGACGATGAGAATTAAATAAGCTAGGAGTTCCGCCTGCAATGTAAGGTTTTGGGTTAGGGAACGTCTCAAGTTGTCCAGGAATGAGTTTGAAGCCGGAGTTTTCGAGCAGGGTTGCAACTGCGATCGCGAACTGCCAACTACTCTGCGCCTTCGAGAATGGAAAATAGAGATGCAGCCCGCCGCTGTAGCTGGAGGTACAAATGATGTATTCGACCAGTCCCAATGGCTCTAATGCCTCTGCAATGCGTTTGATAGCAAATGGGTCACGATTGGGGTGATAGGGGCTTCTAACGTCAATATCAAGCAAACAGTACTGAGTTTCTGCGCCGAAGCGAACGCCATAGAGATATGCACCTTGTTGAATTAAGCGATCGCTCAAAGGATGGCGAGTCTCAGTTTGCCAATTCACCTTTGCGCCGGAGTGAGGATGCTCTGCCCAAATGTAGTCGTAGCGATGCGGAAATAGAGACAGGAATTGATTATCCCACTCATTCACAGAGCTAAATGATTTGGCTGAAATTGAGATAACGATATGACACCTCCTGCCCAAAATCGCTTTGGCTGAAATCGATCGCGCTGATCTTGCCAGATTTTGATTTTTTGCCTTGGCTGGAGGATCAGTCTGATCAGACTGATTGCTTGTCTCAAGTTGCTCAAAGCATTACGTAGTAAGCCTTCTCAAAACAGTTAGTGATACAACACGGAGCGGTTAGTGATGTGATCGGGTGATCTTAGTGACCGAATGCGGAAGAATTTGTCTCACTGCGAAATGCCCGTCTTGTCTTGGTTTAGGATAATTTTTCGCAGAAACTTTAGGTGAGACAAGAGTAAATTCCAGGGAGCGATCGCTTAATTTGTCTCGATCGTTCCAAAACAGCAGGATCATTAAAGCCTTGTCTAGTAATCATTTCAGCTTCTCAAATTGCTGTAATCTCTTCAAAATCGAGTGAACTGCCAGTGATACGATATGGAGAAACTTGTCTCACCTAGTTGATCGAGTCAAATGATGTTGTCTCAGTTCAGATTTTGCTTAAAAGCCTGCACGATGGGAGTTATGGGAGTTCCTAAGCTTCCTGTGGTGATGAGATACGGAGCGAACTGGTCTTAAATCAAGCGTTTCACAAACGGAACTTCCTCAAAAAAGTAGGTGAGTGAATACGGAGCAGTCTGTCTCAAACTCATACAGCAAAATTTAGTGCAACCTAGTGGGTAAAGTGAGTCGATGCGGAGCGGCTTGTCTTATCTAATGTGCTTTCAAAGTCCCGTTATTTAAGGAATCTTGATACAGAATGAGACAGAGTAAAACGGTCTTGCTTCAGAATCGAGTGATAAGCTGCGGGAATCCTTGTCTCATGTCGATCGTGATCGTTGTGCAAGAGCTAATGTACTATTGTGCTAAATGAAATGTGCTTTGTAAGCTAGGTGAGAGCATACGGAGATGCTTGTCTCAAGACAAAAGCGCTGGAATCCTTGAAACATAGGTGATTTGAGCAGACGAAGAACTTAGAGCAAGACAATCATTTGTCTCACGTTAATTCGATAGGTTAGAGACGTAATAGTTTTCGGAGTCTTGCTTCAAGCTCTGGTGTAACCACGCGATCGCCTCGCTCTAATTTGCCAACATAGTCTGCACTGAGATCCAAGAATCCGCCTAACTCTTTGCGGCTCCATTTCTGTTCCTCACGCGCTTTGCGGATCTCTTCTCCAGTCAGTTCTTGCGCTGGGGTAGGGATGATTGCTTTTGGCTTCTTCGCATCTTTGATTCCAGCCAGGAGATGAGGAATGGGATGCGGCGGCTTGATAGTGAGCTTGGCTTGCAGTAAGCGATCGATGACCCGAACCTTTCGCCAATCATTGGGCTTGGGGGCAGTACTGCCCGGTTGTAACCAATCTGGATAAGTTTTAGGGTCAAACTCGATTTGCCACCCTAAACTTAATAGCAGTTCTAACGCTTTGTTCCAGCGATTCTTCAGATCCCGCGCCTTGTGCTTGTCTTGTAAGGCTTTCTCAATTTCAGGTTGAGGTAGCACTTCTTCTAGTAAGCCAACCACCTGATAATCATAAGGATTCTGGTTTCTCACTCGAATGCGAGAATCAAGCGTTAGTTGAATCGCTAATCGAAGCGCCATTTCATTGTGGTACGGGTCAATTCTCAGGATATCTTGAGCGAGATATCCAAATTGATGCAATGCTTCTTTAGCACGGCTTCCAGCGCGGTTGAGGAAATGCTTTGTCCATAGACCAGGACTAACCGTAATGTAAACCTCCTCCGGCTTCTCGATCTTGCTACTCATCCAATCCATCTGTCCATGAATGTCGAGCAGCACATCCCACATTCTACCGATTGGGGTGCTTGCATCTACCTTCTTCTTGCCTCTACCTTCGACCCAGACTGATTTTACAAGCATACAAGACAAAGCATAAGCGGTACTGGCAACTGCATTGCGTTTCTCGGCTAGGGTTGTATTGTGATTTCGATCCCAGCCCAGTAGTTGAACAATATCTGTTGCTTTCAGCGTAAATGTGCTGTTCCACGGCTCATCTTCTTGCATGGTTCGTGCTGCAAAAATAAGCTGTAGCTTGACGGTATCAAAACCGAATTTATTGATGATTTGTTCAGCCGCTTCCCAGGGCATCATCTCGATATCGCCAGGGTTTGTGATGAAGTGTTCGATGTAGTTATTGGGATTCGAGCGGCTACGATACTGAAAAACAGCTAAATCATCAGAGCTTTGCTGCCAGAGATCCGGACGAAGCTGGGCACGAATGCTGCTAGCGATCGGAATCGAGGTTGGAATCACTGTAATTGGATCGAATTCCAGAGAGCGGCTACTGCTAAAAGGAGGACGCTGCCTCAGTCCGAGCAGTTTATCCATTTCTTGTAGCGAACAGTTTGGCAGGTTGAATTCTTGAACGATTTTCTTAGCAATATCTTGGGAATAAACCTGCCCGAAAAAGCCAATTTTTTCTTGCAGTACCTTGGAATCGAGAGCAGTCAATAACTGGCTGATTTCTTCGATCAGTTGATTTTGAGAGAATGCATTCAGAGTTTTTGAACTCAGTTTCTCTTCCAAATGTTCAATCGCCCAGACCACCAAGTTAGCCCCGATCGCTTTGGCAAACTCTTCCCAAAAACCAACGTGGTTAAAGAATTCTGACAACGAGTTTTTCAGGTAAGCCTTGATTCGCTCATCGTCGAAAGCAAGCTCTAGCTTTTTGGTCTGTTGCTTGCGACTCCGATTCAATTTGAAGTGAGGTAGGGTTGTGTCGATCGCATCTATCCCATCACTTTGCAGCGTCGTTTCAACTTTGTATCGATAAACTTTGACTAAATGTTGAAAGAGGAGCGTCGTCACCAATTCTGGCAGCGCAGAATTATCACGCAGAGCTGCGATCAGTCTAGCGAGATAGTCGGCTGTCAAAATCTCACTAGCTAATGAACCCCAATCGCATCCTTGATTTGCCTGGTTAAGAATCTGAGAAACGGCAGGCTCAACCTCTTGTGTGGAGGAAATTACAGATTCTTCGGAACCATTAGCTTCTAGAGTAATGTAGCGCTCACCCTGATCCGGCAAGCGTCCAGGGTCAAAATCGTAAATGCTAGGAATGTCTGAACCGGATGATTTTGTCATAGATCAGCGATCGCAGATATTTTTCCGTCATCATACTACCGATCCGAATAGATGGTATTTCCCGTTGGCTTTTGTTGCTTGGCGCACTGCGATCGCTAATTTTTCTTATGTACAGTGATATTGTACATAAGAAAATACCAGACCTGATAGATTTACAATTGAGTGAAGTCTTTTCTCAAAAAAAAGCTGTGAATTACGATCATCTTCTCGATAATATTGGCTACGTCAATAAAATAAACATTTACTTACTTAATACTCGTGCCTAAACAACGCTCTTCTTTATTGCCAAACGGTTATGACGACTTCTTGCACAATTTGAAAGAGCGGATTCGATCTGCCCAAGTCAGAGCAGCGCTGGCGGTCAATCGTGAGCTAGTCTTACTTTATTGGCAGATTGGTCAACAGATTCGAGAGCGTCAGCAGCGGGATGGATGGGGAGCCAAAGTCATTGAGAAAATCTCTAAAGACCTACAGCAGGAGTTTCCTGAAATCAAGGGCTTCTCTCGATCGAATCTGATGTACATGCGGGCATTTGCCGAGGCATATGAGGGTGAGGAAATCGTCCAACGCTGCGTTGGACAATTACCGTGGCGACACAACATCGCCCTGTTGGAGAAGCTGAAATCGCTGGATATGCGCCTTTGGTACGGTGAAAAGGCGATCGAGAATGGTTGGAGTCGCGATGTTTTGGTTTATCAGATCGAAAGCAAACTGTTCGAGCGACAAGGCGGTGCAATCACGAATTTTGAACGAACTTTACCGAAACCACAGTCTGATTTTGCACAGCAGTTAATCAAAGACCCTTACCACTTAAATTTTTTATCACTAGGCGAAAACCCCCAAGAACGCGAACTAGAGCAAGGTTTGGTGACGCATATTCGGGACTTTTTACTAGAACTAGGAGTTGGATTTTCGTTTGTCGGCAGCCAATATCACCTGGAAGTAGACGGGGATGATTATTACCTTGACTTGCTTTTTTACCATTTGAAACTTCGCTGCTTTATCGTCATTGACTTGAAGATGGTCGAGTTTCAGCCGGAGTTTTCGGGCAAGATGAACTTCTATGTATCTGCGGTTGATGATCTACTACGCCACACTCATGATCAGCCGACGATTGGCATTATCTTATGTAAATCTAAGAGCAAAACCAAAGCAGAGTATGCGCTGCGTAATCTCAATACCCCGATCGCGGTTTCGACCCATCGACTGCCACAACAGCTACAAGAAAGCTTACCTTCAGTTGAACAGCTAGAAATGAAGCTAGAGGCGCTGATTTCAGATATTCAAGAGAGTGCCCAGCAAACCGAGCTTGACCTAAAGTAGATGCGGTTCTTGGATTTGAGTGAAGCTGGAACTCAAATTTTTTCTTATGTACAACTCCATTTCTCAAACTGTACATAAGAAACTTCTGGCTCATAAGCCGATGGGCAGACTAGCTCGCCTCCGTCTCGTGTTTCGATCGCATATGAAACCAAGGCGGAAGGAATTTTCCAAACAGCATCTGGAAAATGTTGATCACCCCTCCGGATGTGGAGTGTGCTGCATCTAAGTAGACAAAGTGAAACGCTATCTGTAATAAACTTGCGTACATAAGAAAGAAAGCTCTGCCGAAAAGTTCTAGCAAAATTGTGTAATTTACTCGCTAGAACTCATTGAGTTGTTATGGACTTCTAGCCCAAATGTCTCAATATCTGCGCTTGCCAGAGAAAGCGCCTCAGCTAATGCTGCTTGTGCAAGCTGTAGCTGCTCCCGAATGGCAATCAAACGATTCATTCGCGCGATGCCTTTTCGAGCTTCATGATTACGTGGGTCATCATCGCGACTCAGGTGAATCATTCGCACCTCGTGGTCTTCCTGAGCAGGAGCGAACATAGCACGCTCCGCCATTAGCTTGTTGTACGGGTAGCTTCCATACCCACGATGCACCCAGTAGCGGTGAGCAAACGTCCCTTCTGGAGGAATGTATGTTCCTTCAAATTGAGCGATCTGGGTTTGAAGTTGCGCGATCGCGTCAGTCAATTGCTCGAACGTGGCATCAGGAATATAGTTTGCAGGGGTTTGAGGACAACCACGCTGCATCAACATTTCGAGTGCAATCTGCCGCCGAGTCGTCCGCCAAATCTCACGTTGACGCGCTTGCTCTTGCTGGAGTCGCTGCGATCGCCGTTGTGCCCTCTCTTGTTCGATTTGCCGAACGCGAACTAATTCGATTTCCTCATCAGGTGTAAGGCGAGTGGCTCGACCGCAAGTGGCGTAGTTAGGACAGTCTCCTGGCTCCAAACCTGGCTGGAGCAGCATCGAAGCGCAGTTGAACCCGAAACCGCAAACTTTCTTTGGCATAAGCGATCGCTCAAATTGCTCTCAATAGTTCTAGCATATACATTAATTAATTCTGCTAGAACTTTGCCCAATATCAATGATTTTGATAGTATTTTGGTTCTAAAGGATTAATGGAGATCAGAGCATGTTTCGACCAGAGATGTACCAGCAAGAGGAAGCGGATCAAGCCGTTCTGATTCACGTCACGCTTAGAGAAATGGAGATGTTGCGCTTTATCGAGCAGCAAGCTGACATTTCTCCAGCAGACCTGATTGAAGCTTTCATCGGCGATTTGTGCTGTTCATGGCGCAATGGTGGATCAGACGAACGAATGAAAGCCTTCGATTGGTTTCGCAGACGCGGCTATACCGACGACTACGAGAGTACGAATGCGTTCTTCTGGAAAGAATCGATCGAAGCGGCTGATCAGAACTGATTGCGTCGCCTGACTTTGTTTGAAGCTATAAGAATTTAGCTCCCTGGAGATGACGCAGATTCAATTTCTGCAAATTTCTTATGTACAAAGCTGATACTACGGTTTATACATAAGATAAGATTTAATCGATTGGGTGCAATTGGGGACTGCAATCGTCCTACAATAAGCAAAAGTTTCTTATGTACGTTCTTGAGATTCTTATGTAAAACGAATCGAAAGGCGGTGTTATCTATACATAAGAAGTCGGCTTCTGTACATAAGAATCATGTCGAAACAGCCATCCCTTTCTCAGATTCGTGCAGCTTTCCGCAAGCTTACCTTGAAGCAGGCAAAAGAATTACGCCGTGAATTAGAGAAGGTGATCCAGGAATTAGAGGAGCAACCAGAGACAATCGCGCCAGATCCTCGCAAGGGGCGAGAAGTTATTGAGGTGCAGCGGATAGACGATCGCCTTTACCAGCTAGAACAAGTGCGTTGTGGAAAAGCAAAGTGCAAGTGTGCAGGCGTGGAGGGAGAACTACACGGACCCTACTGGTATGCTTACTGGCGCGAAGATGGAAAGCTTAAGAGTCGTTATGTCGGTAAGAAACTTCCTAGTACGTCCAGTTAAGTTCGACTTCTCAGTTTCTTATGTACGCAGACATCTTTTATCTGTACATAAGAAATTCAGGTGAAGAAAATAAATCTTTTGCCTAGCAGAGATTCTGTCAGTCCAGAACTACATTGAGCATTAAGAAATTCTGAATTCTGCTGTTTGAGCTTGGTGCTGTCGATATTTGCGTTAAACTTCAGGTTTACCGAGCCTTCATGTTTCGCTTTTGACCTTCTCGATCTCTGTAATTATCTAGGAGTGAGTGTATGGATTTCGCGACGCTAACTGCATTCCTTAGCCCTTTTCTGCCACAACTGCTAGATCTAGGGACTAAAACAGCAGCAGGTGCAGCTACAAAGGTTGGAGAAACAGCAGGCACAAAACTAACTGAGAATGCTTTCAACAAAGCCAAAGCACTTTGGGAGAAGTTATTTCCCAAAGTGGCGGTAAAGGCATCTGCTCAAGAAGCAGTGCAAGATGTAGCAAATAATCCTGATGATCCTGATTTTCAGAGTGTACTGCGAGTGCAGCTCAAGAAGATTTTAGAGGCTGATGCAGCGTTGGCAGAAGTAGTCTTTCAAATTCTGGAAGAGAAGGCTCCTGATGGTACATCTGGAGTACAAATTGTTCAAACTGTCGTTGGCAACCAGAATCAGATGATTGGACAGATGACGGGTGGTAAGTTGCTTGGAAACGTCACGGGCGACGTGAATCTGTAGAATTCGTCGAGCGCTAAATTGCTTGTGCTTCGATTGAAGCTAAAAGACGACTACACAATTGCTCTATGAAAATCTGTCGCCCCTGTTGTTAGCTAAAATATGACGAGAAGACGATCGAGTTCCTGGCTACGACGACTGAAATCCTGGTTTGTAAGACGACTTTACCGATTAAAGCGTTGGTTGCGAAAAAGTGGACAGCAGCAGAAGCAACCCCGCACTCAAACACAGATTCAGCAGACCACACACGGTCAACACAATCAAATGATTGCACGAATGTCAGGTGGGATTGCGATCGCTCACATTGATCGACTTGTCCAAAATTTTCACGCGCCGCCTCAAGAGACTCTGACACTCGAAGCTTTCTGGGCAAACTGGTCGCAAGAGACAGACCCGCCATTTAGCTCAAGCTTGATTATCGGCGGACGTGAGCGACCCCGCACTCAACTTATCGAATGGTTAAGAGGACAGCCAGCAGCACAAACATTGCATGGAGATACTCCAGAAGAAGCGATCGCGTTCTTAACTGCTGTGATTCAAAGCTTAGACAGCGCAGAACGGGCAGAAGCCTTGTCGCGTGGAATTGTTGTGAGCGGAACAGCCTCCTGGCAACAACTGATTACTGCAACTGAACCTCTAATCTTGATCGCACATCTAGAGCAGCCAGAAGGGATTGGACACGCTATCCAGAACGGTCACCATGTCTTTGTTCCGTTAGGGCAGTTTGGCTCGAATGGCAATTCGCTACCAAGAATTGTACGCGATGCAGCAGAGCTAGCGTTGCGAGAAATGGGTTTGAGCCGAGATCGAGCCATTAATCTCGCAACGCTAGCTCGAAGAAGCTTGTCAGCACTTCGCCGTAAATTAGCGATCACTCAAAATATTCAGCAGCCAGCATGGGCACGAGGAAACACTGCATGTGAATTGCTTGCACCATTACTGGCAGGGGCATGGAGTGAGGCAAAGGAGGGCGATCGTCAAGCGCTGTCACAGCTATCGGGAATGCCGTATGAGCAACTTCAATCAATTCTTGTTCATTGGTCAAACGAACCTGATCCACCTGTTCGACGGGTCGGAGAGATTTGGATGATTGCTGCTCAAGAGGATGCTTGGCGGCTGATTGCCCGGTATCTAACCAATGACGATTTACAGCGTTTCGAGACGGTTGTGATCGAGATTTTAAGCGAACTTGATCCCGCATATGAACTTCCACCTGAACAACGCTATGCGGCAAGTATCTATGGCAAAGTTCATACCCACTCTGGACATCTTCGAGAAAGTATTACAGGAACACTCGCGCTGATGGCATCTCTCAGTCCTGAGATCTCTTTCACTGCAAGTAGGTTGGGTGAGGAGGTCGCACGAACTGTTGTTTGGCAATTAACGGAAAGAGCAAAAGGAAATGGAAGACTGTGGGCATCGATCGCGCATCAACTTCCGCTTTTAGCAGAAGCAGCCCCTGGTATTTTCTCAAAAGCGATTGATGCCGATTTAACAATCAAAACTTCAGCTTTGGTTGAGCTATTTCAAGACAAAGCCTCAGATGCTGCCTGGATGACTTCTTCACCCCATACAGGGTTACTCTGGGCACTGGAGACGCTCGCTTGGCATCCTGAGTATCTTAGCTCAGCAGCATTGAATCTGGCGCGTTTAGTGAGGCTAGATCCGGGGGGTCGGCTTGCGAATCGACCTGCTCAAAGCCTTCGAGAAATTTTTATCTGCTGGAGTCCTCACACGACTGCATCCCTCGAAAGTCGCATTCGTGTGCTTGATACTATTCGGAGACGAGAACCAGATGTCGCTTGGAGCCTTTTAGTTAAACTTCTACCCAAGCGGCACGACTCAGCCTCTCCGACTCATGGAACACTCTGGCGTGATTGGGTTCCTGACAAACGATCGCGCGTTTCAGATCAAGAGTATATTGCGGCAACGAATGCAGTGCTGGATTGCCTGCTTTCTGATGCTGGAACTGATAGTACTCGCTGGTGCTGCTTAATCAACGCGATCGCGACAATGACTGACGAACAGCAGATGTCTTTGCTACGCCACCTGGAATTACTTGAACCTCAACAATTCTCCCCGGAAGCACGGGCTGAGTTGTGTGATTGTCTGCGGCATGAAGCAATTCGACATCGAAATTTTCCTGATGCTGACTGGTCGATCGCGCCTGATCGGGTTGAACAATTAGAAAATATTTACGCTCGGTTTGAACCTGTTGATTTAATCGATCTCCATCTTTGGCGATTCAAACGGGGCGTAGAAATACCCAGAATGCTTGATACTTCTTGGGAAAAGCGAGAAGCAGCAATCTTGAACTTGCGAGTGGAAGCAGTACAAGAAATTCTTGAGGGACAAGGATGGGATGGAGTTTTACGATTATCAGAGCAAGCGCAAGAACCATCCTTCATTGGTGAAGTCCTAGCAAAATTTGATTTACTGCCAATCGACCTACACCTGTTTCTCAAGCAGAATCTTTCGATTGACTCATGGCGTAGCCAGATGGTGCGAAGTTTTGTCGCAATTAGTGCTTACAAATATAAACCGCAATGGATTGAAAATTGTGTAGAGACTGGACGAAAATCTTGGACATCTGAACAATGCGGAGAGTTTCTACTTTATTTACCCTTTAACGTTGCTGTAATGGATCAGCTTGATGATTCAGATGAAGTGGTTCAACGCTATTTTTGGTGTCGTACACAAGTTGTCTGTCTGCTCGATCCAATTCAATTCGAGCGGATGCTGACGCAGCTTCTCAAATTTGAAAGACCTCATTTCGCAGTTCGCGCCATTGAATGGACTGTTGAGCAGTCACCTGAAGCCGTCTCACCAGAGCGGATTGCTGAAGTTCTTGAACTAGCGATTCAGACCCCTCCGGATTCGACTTTCGATCCTTCTGCTTTCGCTTACGATTCTGCTGAACTGTTGAACTATCTTGAAAAAACAGATCTACCGCACGATCGTCTCGTTCAACTAGAGTGGTTGTACCTCCGCGTTCATGAGCATTATCGTCGCCCGAATACGCTGTACGCAGAATTGTCTAGCAGTCCGGCTCTTTTCATTGAAGCAATTCAGTATATCTTTCGCGCGGAGAACGATCTGCCAACTGAACTCTCTGATAATGCCAAAGCTCTTGCCAATTTAGCTTGGGAGTTTTTGGAGTCATGGCAACAAATGCCGGGAGTTCAAGCAGATAGCTCAGTAGATGCCGAAGCGCTCCGAGATTGGGTCATGCAGGCAAGGAATTTAGCTAATCAGTGCAATCGAGGCAAAGTGGCAGACCTGTACATTGGACATGCACTTGCTTTTTCTCCGATTGATCCTGATGGAGCTTGGCCTCATCAATCTGTGCGTGAGCTAATTGAAGAACTAGAAAGTTCAGAAACAGTGCGACAGACGACGGCGGGTGGTGAGCAAGAACGTATACTCGTGGAAAAATATCAGAATTATGCAAAACAAGTTGTCGATCAATATCCACGCACAGCGACCGTGCTTCGAGGCATTGCGGAAGGGTATACTCAGGATGCTGCTCGTGAAGATCGACAGGCAGAGCTAACTCAAGACTTCTGGCGATGAGAACAAGGTTTGAGGCAGATTCGTATTTTGAGAAGACTGAGGCATAAGGGGTATGGAAGTTATAGATTATAGAGAACTGTCTCTGCTGCTTGTCAAATTAGATTTTTAAGCTATTTCTGTTTATGCAAAGGCTTGACTCAAATAGTGTGCTAGTCATCGAAGGTTGAAGGGATACGATCGTTAATTAGAAACAAGACTACATTCAAGGCTTGCAATTTCATTATCTCATCGTAATGCTGTATTCAGAACGTAAGCACAGACTGATTTGTTTGATGAAGATAAGTTCTCAGCTTGAGCTTTGAACTGTTCCTTTGCAATCTCCAAGGAGATCTTAGGAGCGTGCTTTTTCCGCGTGTCTCGATCGTCCCATTGTTTGCAGCTAAACCAACCTATTAGATACAGACCATGCGAGCAAGCATTATCCGCAAGATATCGTTCGGCGAGCTGATTCTGCATTGCAGTTTGAATGTCGCGATGCCAGCATCCTTTGACTTCAATGATTACTGTGATTGAGTCATAGATCTCGCCATTGGGTCGTTTGAGAACAGCATCGACGTGAATATCCGTTCTCTCTCCAATATTGCTTCCGTAATTTCGTCTGAGTTCTACCTCTCGGTTGACAATAATACCTCTTGATTTCAAATCGCGGTCAAAAAACCGTTTTACGTAATCCGAGAACGCATTTTCATCAATCGGCTTGAAAACTTGGGCACGAGCTTGAGTTTTGTCCCATAAATCTCTAGCCGCAGGCGTTTCACCTTGGAGTTCCAATTCAAGACGCTGGAGTGACTCAATCAAGACCTTGAGCAATTGCTGACCATTCTGGACAAGGCGGCGATCGTGATCTGCAACGAGCTGAAGAATCTCTTCTGGTTGAGGCGGATTCCAACTCTTACGACGAGCAGTAATTTCAGCTTCAAGTAAGCGCCATTTAAGCAGATCTTTCTGCGCTGGAAGTTCACGCATGATTCTGCGGAGGGCTTCACACGCTTCGGGCGTTCCCCGTTGTTGCAGTCGCGCAGGAATATAATTTTTCCACATTCTGATGCTGTCTTCAGCTTCGATCGAGTAGGCTTCTAGTCCTTCAAGTTCTGTATCTTCAGTAGTTGCTTGCGGTTGAGGATCTGGATAATGCTCAACTAAGTAGAGATATAAGTCAGCAATATAATCCTCGCGGAGTCGACTCTCAATGTTGCCTTGAAATGCGTTCGCGAACGTCACTGATTCCAAAACGGCTTTGGCATATTCAGTATCACTTTGAATTGCTTGCCATACAAGTGACCAGCTTTCATTATTGCCATACAGCATCAATACTGCGGCTGCAACGATCGCTATTTCTCGCGCTTTTCCCACTGTTGGAGGTGGAGTAGAAATTTGCGCTTTTGCAAAAGCTTTCGCTGCTTCAACTTTTTTAGCTAAAAGCAGTTTCAGGAGTGTCTTGACACTCTTAGCGGTAAGTCGATCGTCTTGTAGCTTGTGAACCAGAACACTTTGGAGTTGATCATCCCGAATATACGCTACTTGATTAACGATATAGATGTCACCGTGCTGCACATTCTCCTGATCCAACAGTATTAGGAGGCGATTAATAAATTCATCTGGTGCATTTTGGTAGGCGAAAGATAGTAAAGGCTCCCGGTGTTCCTTATTTCTACTATCGCTAGCATTGGGATAGTCAAGAATGATTCCTGTCCATTTTCTCCAAACTTCAGCAGAAATGTGTTGAATATGGTCAGGCTCTTTTTCGAGAATTAGGCGTAATGCCTTGTATCCAGCAAGCACTAAGGATTGGAAGGAATTTGTGCCAAACCAAGTATCAGTTTCAGGGTCTACACCAATAATATACTGTTTTGCTGCCGCGACGATTCTTTGTTGAGTTGAGTCGTCTGCTTCTTTCCAACCTGGAAGTGACGTAATATCCGATGCCCATTCATTGCCATAATGTTGGCTTGTAGGTGTGAGAGTCATTTCGCGACACAAGCGCCACCATGCCTCTATCTGACCACGTTCAAATTCTGCTAATTGAATCAAAACCCGCTCTTGAGGTGATGGCTCCAGTGTAAATATTGCGGATTTTTCAGCACAAGTTGCACTTTGCTCACGCAAATATTCTGCCTTTGCAGCCTCAGCCTCTAATGAGTTAAGTTCCACTGCCGCCAGAAAGAATGAGAACTCTGCCCTCAAAGCAGGAAGGGTTTCACTTGCACGGATCACTTCGCTGATTTGCGCTGTATTGCTCCAGTCTAGCTTTAAGCGCACTAACCATGCGTAGATTTTTTGTACCCGTTCAAGCTCTGAATTTTGGATCTTCTCAATTAACCAGTCGAAATCCTGTTTCAGAGGAGTCACACGACTATAAATGCTCGTTCCAGCTAGGAATCTTGGAGGTTCCTCTGAATTAGGAATCAGAGCAATAATTGCTTCGAGCAAACGACGGCGCTTCGTATCATCTGCTGCTAATAATTCGATGAATTCAATTCCAGTGATATTATCGATAACCTGTTTGTATTCTTGAATCCGCAGTAAGACGATTTTGGCGAAGCCCTCTAGAATGGCTTGATCTTCAAGACGTTGCCAAGCGTTAAACAAGATTCGATCTGACAATCGATTGAATGGATATTTCGCATCGCATAAAGCAGGTTGCTCTCCTAACCAGGTTAGTGCAGCTAGTAAATCGGTTGTTTGGAGGGATTCTGCAAACTCTTTCGCTAAGAAGTCTTGATAGACTCCGCCAATAATGTTTGACTGAGGTTGGGTTAGACTCTCTAAAACTCCGATCGCGGTTAAATGATTTGGGTAAACCATCCGTAGCGATCGTCCTTTCAATTCATCGTCAAGGTCATCAGGCGATCGAGCGATCGCAAGTGGAATCAGTCGCGCTTTCGTCGAATCGTCAGCTAATGATTCCAGTGCCTGTAGAGCTTCTGTTCTGACTCGATAAGATTGTTGAGAATCAAGGGCAACATTTGCAAGGCAATCTTGAACTGCTTGCACCTCGCACGCTTCTGCGATTTCAATTGCAACAACTCGCGATAGTTCACTTTTGCTTGAATCTTCGATATAGGCTCTCAGCAGCAAAGCTAAGCCAGCGTAGTTCCATCGTTTGTAGGGTGAAAACTTAGGCAAATAGGGACGATACGCCAGCTTATCTCGATTGTACAGAGTTAGCAGAGACTCAAGAACGTCCCGTTTCGTGGATGGATTTTCTACAGTGATTTCGCTTTGCACTAAAACATCAGGATCAGTTTCAATCAAGCTTTGAAAGACTTGTGGATCTAAACTAGCAAGCCAACCCGATGTCTCATGCAGTTGGGGAATGACTCTTTTATCTGAGAGAGTCATCAGACTCAGCATCTGATCGAGAGATAAACCATGTTGAGCTAAATACCACGCCGCTAAAAATTCAGCATAAGACTGATGTGCCCATCCGATTCGGCTCTCACCGCGAGAAGAAAACAGCCCAGTATCAAGCACTTCACGAACAATGAGATTTGTAACCGCGATCGTCTTCTGGTTGACTGTCTCGCTTCCTAAACACAACTGCTCTAGCAAAATATCTTCATCATCAGCCTCGCTCAAATTCCCGGTCCAGATACTGGATTTTCTAGCGAAGACAGTTACAGCAGCAATACGAGCCGCTACGATCAATCGTGACTCAACATCAGTACGATTTGTTCTTGTCCCTGGATGATAGTCTTGATCTCTTTGCTCTTCACACAGAATTCTGCAACCCTGAAGGTAGAGATCGGTTAATTCTTGGGGAAATTGTTCATTGTTTTTCTGGAAAATGCGAATCAAAAATGCTAGTGTTACTGGCTTAATCGCAAATGGGACAACTCCCTTTTGCTCGACTGCTGCTAAAAAACTGCTGCTATCTAGGTTACGAGCGGCGGCGGCTACTCCGACATCGATTCGCCGAAGCGGAACTAACTCATAAACTTGCACATCTTTTTCCCAGAGTCGCTCTAGCCCTTCTTCTAAGCCCTTTGGAAAAACAGCAGTGCGGCAAGCAATCCGAAAATGGAGACGATCGAGATGCTTACAATACTCTTCTCGACTGAGTTCTTCGATTAACAGAATTGAGAGCGCCTCAATTTTCAATAAACCTTCATCAAGGCTATCGAGAAAGAGATGCAGTTGATGTGTGCCGTTTAACCATTCTAGAAAGACCCTTGATTCAAATAGACCTCGGATTAGTCGATCTTCGCTGCTGTAGGCTCGAAGATCGATCGGTAAAAGCTGGTCGCATGGATTCGCAATTGATCGAGTGTGAGTTCTCAGGTTTTCTAATTCCTTCGATTTACCCATTCCAGGTTCACCGAGTAAAACCAAGCAGCGCATCTCAGCCATCGCGTCAAGACTGATCAGCGTTGAATTACAGTACCTACCCCAGTCAGAGTCGGGATCGGTGAGATACCCGCGATCGCTCAGATCGAACTGACTTGAACGCGAGCACCAAAACCGTTTCCAGCCGTAGATTTGCCCTACCATAAAATCAAAATTTCTTGAATCGCCTAACTCCTTCTGTAGGATAACGCCTTCGAGCATTGTGACGACATCGTTTGTATAGAAACAAATTTATGCCAATGCTAGTACTTTAAACAGAATCAGTCCCATCTATTTAACATGGAGACTTTTAGCGAAGCCTGCGACGAGGCGACAACGAACTAAGAAGCTAAAGGAAGACTGGATCGTTCTGAATTATGAAGGAGTCGAACGCACATTCGTCGCTGTTTGGTTAAGTTGGGTTCAGTAGGTTTAATCTCAATCAATTAGGCGGCTTCTATGACAGTAATGCTGTGATTCCAGGATGAGTTTAATTAACTGCGATCGTCGTTTGTGATCGCAGCGCGTAAAGTCGATGCGGTTGCAGCGATTCACGGCAAAGCTACTCAGAAAGCGCAAGAGCAAATTAAGCAATTCGAGCAACAACTACATTAAATTGTGTCCCAGATCAATCCGCAGGGTGCAAATTACCACTTCAGAAATGCACTATCTCAGCCGCTCAGATGGACAGGCAAATCGTACCCAATGAGAGATACATTCAAGTATCTCTGTTTCTCATTGATCGTCTACTGCCGCTGAGCGATTCAATTAAACTGGATAAAAGTAAAACGTAATTGCCAAAACGAGATAAGTTGCCAAGAGCAACGCGCCTTCTAGCCAGTTCGATTTTCCATCTGAAATCGTGGAATTACTGAGCAGCACCGCAACTCCGACTGCCACCAATTCAAATGGGTTGAAGCTCAAATCCATCGGTTGACCCAACACTAGTCCTGCCAGCACCAAAACCGGAGCGACAAACAAGGCAATTTGCAAACTTGATCCCACTGCTACTGCCATTGATAGCTCCATTTTATTCTTCATCGCGACGGTGACTGCCGTAGCGTGTTCTGCTGCATTGCCAATAATCGGCAGCAGAACGACTCCAGTAAAGAGCGGAGTTAACCTTAGCTGAGCCGTCGCTGTTTCGAGTGCACCAACGAGCAACTCCGATTCGATCGCCACAAGCAGCGTAATTCCAAGCAGTAACCCCACCCAAAACCATCGTCCTCGTGACTCATGAGGAGCGGCTGGAGTCGCCTCGATCGTATCGATCGTATCGATCGGCTCATTTCCCTCGTCGTAAAGCGTTGCGTTAATCGCCGCCAACTCCAAGTTATACAAATGGGTATGCGTTCGCATCGAAAACAAGAGCATCAGCCCGTAGACCAGAATTAGAACGATCGCGACCGCACTCGACAATCGCTGCATCGTCGGTTCGGGGATGCCCCCAGACAGCAGACTTGCCGCAGTCGGCAGCAAAATGGCGATCACTGCGAGATTGAGCGATGACGCATTCACCCGCGCCGCCGTTTGCTGAAACGATTGCTCAGGATAGCGCAGTCCCCCCAGCAGCATCGAAAACCCTAGCACGAGCAGTAAATTTCCAATAATCGAGCCAGTAATCGTCGCTTGCACCACATCAACTAATCCGGCTCTCAGCGCAATCAGCGCAATGATCAGTTCTGTCGCATTGCCAAAGGTCGCGTTCAGAAGTCCCCCGATCGCTGATCCAAGACTTGCCGATAGTTCCTCGGTCGCTGTTCCCATCCAAGCTGCCAGCGGAATGATCGCAATTCCTGAAGTGATAAAGATTGTGAGCGCACCCCAGCCGAGAAAATGAGCCGCGATCGAGAGCGGCACAAAAACTAACAGGGCGGTGAAAACGGTTTCTTTTGTCAACATTGGATAGGATCACTCAACACTGAGTTTGTGGTTGAAAGGTTTAGATCCTAATTGATTGGATATTCATAAATCCCTAGCAGGAGAGTGATTTTGAGGAGGTTTCTCTAAAGAGCGATCTCAATTCACGGCAGTAGATGATGAGCGCGTAGCCGTCTTAAGAGTCCTCCCACGATCGCGACAATCGAAACCCCTGTCATGATCGTGAACACCGTATGAAGATTGGGCTTAAATCCTCCTAATGATACTAATAGCGTTGTGGCAGCTTCATATACTGCTAGCGTAGAAAAATAGATCTATCAGAAGCGGTAGGATACCTAAATTTTTTCAATCTAAACTGAAAAGTGCCGTTCACCATGTATTACTTTGGTCTAGAGTATTCGCCAATTGCTTCTTGGACTGGCGCAAAGGCTGCACTTAGCATTGAGTTGCGATCGCTTGCAGGAGTGGGGTGTGCTTGATATAGCTGAAGATCAATGACTCGACGCGATCCACTCAGTACAACTTATAGACAACTATAAGCGGTGGTAGATTCAATCAAAATAGCGCTGCAATCTACTTCATTATTCAATTCAAAATATTGCTATGGAACGTATCGCTTATCTAGGACTTGGCATCATGGGCAGTGGCATGGCTGCCAACTTGCTCAAATCAGGTCATCCGCTCACCGTTTGGAACCGTAGTCCCGAAGCTGGAAAATCACTAGTAGAGCAAGGGGCAATTCAAGCAGAAACACCTGCTCAAGCGGTACAAGATGCAGAAATCATTTTGTATTGTTTAGCGAATGATCAAGTTGTTGAAGAGGTCGTGTTTGGACAAGATGGGATTCTGTCAAATGCGCGATCGAGACAAATTGCGATCGATCAAAGCACGGTTCATCCCCACACTTCCCAGCGCCAAGCTGCTGCTTATGCTGAGAAACAAGTCGAGTTTCTAGACGCGCCTGTGTTTGGGAGCAAGAACGAGTCGGCTGCGGGTGGTTTGTGGATTGTTGTGGGAGGGAAGCGTGAGGTGTTCGAGCGCGTACAGCCAGTTCTAAAATCAATGAGTGAAACGCTTCACTACATGGGAGAAACTGGCAAGGGTACATCGATGAAGCTGATCGAAAATTCGATTGTTGCAACTCAAATCGAAGCACTCGGAGAAGCATTAGTTCTTGCCTCCAAAGCAGGACTCAATCCGAAAGATGTTTTAGATGTACTGCACGTTGTTGATTTTCGCTCTCCAATTTTTGATGGTATGGGCAAGACGTTGATCGATCTCGACTTTACACCAAGCTTTGCCCTCAAGCACATGCTCAAGGATGCTAACTTGATCGCAAAATTCGCCCAAGACTTGAATGCTCCAACTCCAGCGGCGGTCGCGGTGCGAGAAACGATCAAAGCCGCTGTGAATCAAGGTTGGGGCGAAGAAAATGCGTCTGCTTTTATCAAGATGTTAGAACTTGAAGCAGGTATAACGATCGCACCTTCGCCTTAGTGTTGTGATGCGGTTCATGAGCCTGGGTTAATGATCTCGCTGGGTTCCGAAAACCTTTTAGCCAGCGATCGAGACTCCGATCAACCGTCCCACTCCATAAGTAATTGCTGCGGCTCCAAATCCAAATAGAATCTGTCGAGTCCCAGAATACAAGACGCTCCGTCCGGTAAGCAGTGTGATACCTGCCCCAATGATGAAGAGCGCGATCGCGCTAAAGCACAAGCTTCCAACCACAGCATTCCACCCGCGTAAAAATAGAAACGGAATCACGGGGATAATTGCTCCGATCGCAAATAAGCAGAATGATGTAATCGCAGCCATCCAAGCTGAGCCACCTAACTCTTCTGGATCGATCCCTAATTCTTCTCGCGCTAGGGTATCAAGGGCAGTTTTGGGATTGCGAATGATGCGGTCTGCAAGGGTTCTTGCTTGCTCAGCAGACAATCCCTTTGATTCGTAGATTAGCGCCAACTCCTCAGCTTCGGCTTCGGGGGCATCTTCGAGTTCTTGCCGCTCGATCCTAATTTGGCGTTCATATAATTCTCGCGCACTCTGCACCGATAACCATTCTCCCAACGCCATCGAACAAGCTCCCGCTAACAATCCCGCGAAGCCTGTGAGCAGAATTGAGCGCTCAGAGATATTTGCTCCAGCAACTCCCATAATCAAGCTGAGATTCGAGAGTAGTCCATCGTTTGCACCTAAAACTGCTGCACGTAATGTATTTCCTCCTGTACTACTGCGATGTCGTCCTTCCATTTGGGCAACAACGCTGCCTTCTAGTCCGGTGGTTGAACTACTGGTAATCGTTTGTAATAGTCGTGCGTGCGATCGCTCTTCACGCGCCAAAGGTGTATTCCGTGCTTCGGGCTGTTGATCGTAGGTATGGCTATCGACCTGCTCCATCGCATTTACGGTCGGCAAAACAAATTGAGCACCGAACTGTTTCGCAAAGAGCGCTAGAAGTCGAGTGCGCCAGCCAATCTCTCGACGCGGAACACGCTGCCCAGCTTCAATCAATCGGTCTTCCCAAACGCGAGCATGATCTTCCTCGGTTTGCGCCAAGCGACGGTAAACTTCTGCGAGGGATGGTTGAGGTTCCGCTTTAGCAAGCGCGCGATAAAGGTAAGCACTTTCGATCTCGTCTTGCCAGTTTTCGAGATATCGCCGAATTTGGGGTGGAGTTGTCATTGTTGAATCAATTAAAGGTTGCCTTAGAGGTTATAGATCATCAAATATGGCTGAGATGCTCATGAGTTGATCTCCTTCTTCTGGAAGATAAGTTGCACTCATTAGATCAAAGCAGGTCAGCGAGTTTTGATGCTGCTAATTTTGCGAACAGCGAACAATAATGGAGATTGGGAGAAAAGGCTTGAAAAGCTCGATAGCAGTCATATTCGATCGTCATAGGCTAAACGCTTTAGAAGATGATGCAAATAAGCTACTTTATCCTAGTAGATGTAAGTAAAGAATTCGGAAAGAAGCTAATTTTCTCAAAACTAAATTCTGCGATCAAGGAGCCAAATTTGAAAACTGCTCCCGACTCCAACAGTCTTAGACTCATCCCGCCACTTTGAAGATCGTGGAACGCTCAAACTCGGCAATCAGCAATGCGGCTCAATGATTACGCCACAATTAGCTCTTTCCGACTTCTTTACTTCTGTGTGTTATCCCTATTTATAAGTGTAGTTCGATGATCGCGGTGAACTCATTACTTTCCAAATCGGAGCCTACTCAAAGGAGTTTACCCGTGAAACGATGACTAAATACGAATTTTTCAAACACATTACCCAACGATCGATACACTAACCAATTTGGGCGACGACGCTTCCTTCTAGCCCAGTGTTTGAGGCATTTGTGATGATGTGCGTGGGAGCATTCTTCACACGCTAAGGGCGTATCTTGTGCTAGTTGTGAGAATGGCTATCGGCTCACTCCATTGCGGGTTTTCACTGCATTAATAGCCCTTTAATTTTTGACTTTATGTACACAGTTTTAGAATCGATTGGCACTGCCAACCCGCCCTTCAAAGTTTCTCAATCTGACTTATCGCACTTTATGAGGCGGGTAGAAGGCGTATCTCCCGCCGTTCGCAGTCGAATGGCGGGAATTTATGCTCGGTCGGGGATTGACTATCGGCATAGTTGCCTCTCGGACTATGAAAGTGAACCTGGACAATTTCAGTTTTATCCTCAGAATTGGTCGCTTCAGCCGACTCCGACAACCGCTAAGCGCAATCAGTACTATCGGCACGCTGCTCTGGAAATTGCAGAACGTGCGGCTCAAGATGCGATCGCACAATCCAAACTTCAAGCCGCAGACCTGACTCACTTAATTGTTGTAAGCTGCACAGGCTTTTCCGCACCGGGACTCGATATTCATTTGATCAAGCATCTCAGATTGTCGCCTGAGATTAATAGAACTCTGATTGGTTTTATGGGCTGCAATGCAGCTTTCAACGGGTTCAAGATGGCGCATTCTATTTGTCAGAGTCATCCCCAAGCGCGAGTCCTAATCATTTGTGTAGAACTCTGTACTCTGCACTTTCAGATCGAAGACTCGATCGAAAGCATGGTAATTAATGCCCTATTCGCTGATGGTGCTGGTGCTGCAATTTTCTCTGCTCGTTCTCTTCAAGAAGCGCAAGGTCAGCTTGCTTACGTGGATGGAAGTAGTGTTTTGGTCGAAGATACGCTCGATTTGATGAGTTGGACGATCGGGAATACAGGTTTTTTGATGGGACTCTCATCCGACGTGCCGAAAGTCATTGCCAAGCATCTACCTAGCTATCTCAAAGCCTTGCTCGATCGACACAACTTAGATCAAGAAACGCTAGATTTTTGGGCAATCCATCCTGGCGGGCGACAAATCGTGGATCAGATTCAGTCGGGGCTGGGGTTAAGCAGTGGCTTAGTCTGCGATTCTTACGAGGTGTTGCGGCAGTACGGCAATATGAGTTCTGCCACGATTTTGTTTATCCTCAAACGGTTGCTAGAGAAGCATCAGGCTGGATTAGGCTACCAGAATGGGATCGCGCTGGCATTTGGTCCGGGATTGTCGATCGAAGGCTGTCTTTTTCAACAAGTTTTAGAATCCTCATCATGAACTATCCACCCATGCCTTCCTTTCAGATTCGCACGAACGAAGATGAGTTAATGGATGATTTTTCCATTACGGATACTCGATTAACGAGCGCTTTAGAGCAACTGAGACTGGTCAATCGATGGCTGGGTGGATACAGCACGACGATGGCGGCGATCGCGCCTTTCTTGCGATCGCGCGTTGGACAAACCACCCGGATTTTAGACTTAGGCACGGGGATCGCAGACTTTCCAGAGTACATTGTGCAGTGGGCAGGAGCGCAGTTCCCAACACTGGATGTAGAAATTGTTGCTGTGGATGCAAACCCCGTCACCGTAGACTATGCCCGTACTGCTTTAAAACAGCGACTTCCCGAAGCTGCGGCTGCAAAGATCCAGGTCGAAGTTGCAGATGCTCTAGCGCTTCCCTATGCAGATGATTCATTTGATATTGCAATGGGTGCGATGTTTCTGCATCACTTTGCTGAGGTAAACGCGATCGCAATTGTACAGGCAATGCAGCGCGTATCTTGTCATGGCATCGTGATCAACGATCTTCATCGTCATCCGCTTGCTTACTATGGAATCTATGCACTGACTCATCTTTTACCTGCATCACCGATGATGCAGAACGATGGACCCTTATCGGTGCTGCGCGGTTTTCAAAAGTCGGAACTAACCGCGATCGCAGAAGCCGCTGGATTGCAGAATTTCTCGCTACGCAGTTACTTTCCTTTTCGCTGGCTATTGACCACGGTGACAGCATGAACAACGGACATTACGACATCATCGTAATCGGTGCAGGACTAGCAGGATGTAGTTCAGCAATCCAACTCGCAGAACACGGGTATCGAGTCCTATTGTTGGAACAGCAGCGATATCCAGTGCATAAGCTATGTGGCGAGTTTTTATCGATCGAAGTGATTGCAGCATTCGAGCGGCTTGGCATCCTTGAAGCAGTTCGCCAAGCTGGAGCGCATCCGATTCGACGAACCTATCTAACCACTTCTACTGGAGCAAGCTTCGAGAGTGAACTACCTGGAGTCGCACTTGGATTGAGCCGTTATCAACTCGACTTGATGCTATTTCAGCGATCGCAGGAATTAGGCGCACATTGTCTAGATGGTACAGTAGTGCGATCAGTTTCTGGCGATTTGCAGCAGGGGTTTGTCGTCAATACAAATCAGGGCAGTTTTACAAGCTCTTTGGTACTGGGATGTTATGGAAAGCGTTCAGCCCTCGATCGAAGTCGCCCTTTCACTCAGAAACATAGCCCTTTTGTTGCCTTCAAAGCACATTACACAGGACTGGAACTCCCTGGTGTAATTGAACTTCATGCCTTTCCAGGTGGCTACTGCGGACTTTCGCAGATTGAAACGGGAGAAATTAATGTCTGCTGGATTGCTCACGAGCGGATTCTAAGCTCAAAAAATCGGACTGTTCCTGATGCTCTCTTACAGAACTCTGTCCTTGCAGAACGGTTTGAGTCAATGCAATGTGTCAGGCGATCGCAGCATCGACTAAGCCAGATTTCTTTTGATTTGAAGGGAAAGTTTGATGGAGATGTTTGCATGGTTGGGGATTCAGCCGGAATGATCACGCCGCTGTGTGGAGATGGAATGGCAATGGCGCTGCGATCGGCAGAGCTTGCTATCCCTTTAGTCATCAAATTTCTGCAACAGAATCTCAGTGAAATCGATTTCAAGCGCCAGTACGAAGCAACCTGGAATCAAGAATTCTATACCCGCCTACGGCTGGGTCGCTTGCTGCACGAGAGTTTTATTCATCCCAGCTTGGCAAGCTTGAGTGTAAATCTATGTCGTACTTTTCCTGCTCTAGGCAAGAAATTTATCCAAGCAACTCGCGGTGAGTTGCCCAATCGATTGACGGCTCCTAACTTACCCGTGATGATGGAAACGACGTTTGGTGGAACCTTCAACTGATTCACCCCTAGAGGGTGTTATGCACTTTTGCTAGACTGAGAGCATGACGAGAAAAGCATATCCAACCGATGTTAGCGACGATGAGTGGGCATTTGTCGCGCCGTATTTGACCCTGATGATCGAGGATGCACCGCAACGCGACCATAGCTTGAGAGAAGTGTTCAATGGACTGCGCTGGATGGTTCGAGCGGGAAGTAGTTGGCGACTGATGCCGCACGACTTACCACCGTGGCACACGGTCTATCAGCAAACCCAGCGCTGGATTAAAGCTGGGGTGTTTGAGGAGATTGTCCATGACTTACGTGAGTTGCTGCGATTGTTGAGTGGGCGCAATGCTCAACCGAGCGCCATGATTCTCGACAGTCGCACCTTGCAATCGACCGTGGAAAGCGGAGAGCGAGCGGGTTACGACGGCGGCAAGCGTAAAAAAGGCAGCAAAGTGCATTTGGCAGTCGATACCTTGGGCTATCTGCTCACCTTGGTCGTCACTCCTGCCAATGAACAAGACCGCCACCAGGTCGAAGCCTTGGCACAACAGGTACAGGAAGTGACTGGGGAATCGGTCGAAGTGGCGTTTGTAGACCAAGGCTACACCGGAGAACAACCTGCCGAGGATGCTCAAGCTCAGGGCATTCGATTGGAAGTCGTCAAACTGCCCGAAGCTCGCAGAGGATTTGTTCTTCTGCCGCGTCGCTGGGTGGTAGAGCGCAGTTTTGGCTGGATGTCGCGCTTTCGTCGATTGGCGCGAGATTACGAGCGCTTACCAGAGACGTTAGCAGGCTTTCACCTGATTGCCTTTGCAGCATTGATGGTCAAACGCTTTGTTGAAATCCGGTTTCAAAGTGCATAACACCCTCTAGCATGGCTGCGAAAAATAGTGTTGCTAGGCTAATTATTGTCACTTGTATCCCTAGTTTGAACCAATTGTATTTCTCCATCCTTTTCCTTCACCTATTTGCGATATGCAAACTGTTTGATGCGTTGGGGCGAATTAGAAAGTCGCAACAGCAATCTAGATGATAAAAGTCAAGAACTCGGAAAGATGGTCTGAAATTCAAAAGTCTTAGTGTTGATCTAACTGCTTTATAGGTTAGGAGAAAGCAGTTAGCCGATTCTACCTAATCTTTCCGAGTTCTTGACTTTTTCCAGGTATGGTGGGTGCGCTTGTCTGTCGATTAATCATGGAAAGCTTCACCAAATTACTTTATTCTTAATTTCTATGCCTTCTGGGTTCAATTTTTCTCAACCCTCATTTCGGCTCAAGTCCAGATTGCCGTTTCATTTATCGGTACTCGATCGCTATATTGCATCTCAGTTAGCAAGTCCCTTTCTGTTTGGTGTTGCCGCATTTTCCTCAATCTTGGTATCAGTTGGCGCACTCTTTGACTTGATTCGTAAGATGACCGATGCGGGACTGCCGTTATCGATTGCATTCAAAGTTTTTTTCTTTCAAGTCCCAGAGTTCATCAGTCTGTCATTTCCAATGGCAACTTTACTTTCTACGCTGATGGTATACAGCCGCCTTTCGACAGACAGCGAACTCATTGCGCTACGAAGTGCAGGAATCAGCGTTTACCGATTAATTGCGCCTGCGATCGTGCTGAGCTTGTTTGTATCGGCACTAACATTTGGTTTTAACGAATCGATCGTTCCTGCGGCTAAATATCAAGCCTCTCTTACACTTGATAGTGCCCTGAAACAGGATAAGCCTACGTTTCAGCAGAACAATATCGTTTATCAACAGTATCGAGATGCAAAGCAATCTGACGGTTCTAGAACACAAGCACTAGAACGGATTTTCTATGCTAAACAATTCGATGGCAAACAAATGAGAAACTTGACGGTCTTAGATTTCTCTCAAGATGGAGTCAATCAGATTGTGACTGCGAATCGCGCCACATGGAACGCAAATTCCAACGCTTGGGACTTCTTCAATGGCACAATTTACGTTGTTGCAGCCGATGGCTCTTACCGCAATATCCTCAAGTTCGAGCAGCAACAAATTCAGCTTTCTCGAACGCCTTTGGATCTGGCAAGCCGTCAACCCGATGAGGGTGAGATGAATATTCAACAGATTCAAGACTATCTCAAACTGGTTCTGCAAAGCGGAGACGAGAAGCTTGCGACAAAGTTACGACTGCGGATTCAGCAAAAAATAGCGTTTCCCTTTATCTGCTTAGTATTTGGGCTAACAGGCGCAACACTGGGAACTCGTCCCCGACGCGGCGGCAAAGGTACGAGTTTTGCGATTAGTATTGTGATTATTTTTGTTTATTATTTACTGTCTTTTGTGTGTGATTCGTTTGGACAGCTTGAGATTCTATCTCCAATTAGTGGTGCTTGGTTGCCAACGATCGCTGGATTACTAGCAGGAACATTTTTACTATGGCGGTCAGGAAAGTAATTCAGACAGGTTCTTTCCGAGTTCTTGACTTTTCTGATCTAATGTAGAAGCGCTAATCCAAACAAAGATAGCAAAGGAATTTTAAGCCATGATCATTTCAAACAAAGCGAAAGCCAATTTCCTAGTGCTTGGTCTTGCAGCAACTGTAGTGTCTACTTCAATGATATTGACCAGTGCGGCTCAAGCGTCAATGGCAAAATCGAACGCCATTTCTAAGGCATCTCCTACAGCCGCATCGCAGCAGATTCCAAGCCAGAATCAGCCTCTCAGAATCGGCAGCAGAGGAACGGCTGTGGACAAGCTTCAGACCGCACTTAAAAAGGATGGTTTTTATTCGGGTGCGATCGATGGCATTTTTGGTCGTCAAACTCAAGCTGCTGTCGTCAAATTTCAGCAATCTAGAAAGCTGGCGGTGGATGGAGTCGTGGGTACACAAACTCGATCGGCTTTATCAATCTAAATTAGCTGCTTGAAACCGCTCTCATTCCTTTTAGCAAGTCTTCCAAGATATCTTTAAAGAAACCAAGTCATTCAGTTTATCAGCGATTTATCGTGATCAACGGCGATGACTTTGGTTTCTACTCGGCTTGTGGGGAAGTCGCTATTTTCCGAGCGGACAGACTTCGATAATCCGATGGATCAGCGCAGCTTTAGCTTTTACTGCAATTGTTCTTACTGCTCTACCCTGAGCAAAAACAGAGTAATCTTTCCGAGTTCTTAACTTTCTTTACTTACAGTATTTCCGTCTCTTTCATTAGAAGCTTCATCAGTTGCAGTATTTGATGATCGAGATTTAGCGAATCAGTTCTTTTACCAACATTGATATGACTGATCTATCTCGATCCTTGATCGCTCCAAGTCATCTTCTCTGGTCTAGCATTGAGTTTTGGTTGCTCTCGTTCCTCTTCATTTTGTGTATTGCAGCAGTTTGGTTTTATTGCTATGCCACTTATGCAGCAGTAAAGTTGTTTTTCAAACCAACGACGATCGACAAAACGTTTCATCCAGCAATTAGTATTCTTAAACCAATCTGCGGCTGTGATCACGCAACCTACCAAAATTTGGCATCATTTTGCCAGCAAGACTATCCAGAGTATCAAATTATCTTTGGTATAAGAGATAGTACTGATCCAAGTCTTAGGATTGTTCAACAACTTGTGCAAGACTTTCCTGAAGTTGACATTGAAATTGTGGTTAGTGATCGCAGTACCGGTACAAATCTCAAAGTGAATAATTTAGCAAATGCAGTAACTCAGGCGAAACATAACATTCTACTGCTGGCTGATAGTGATATTCGAGTTGAATCAAGCTATTTACGTCATGTTGTTCAACCCTTCAAGGATACTTCTGTTGGGGTTGTGACTTGTCCTTACCGCTCGATTGCTCAAGGCTGGATTGCAAAGCTTGAAACCTTGAATATTGCAACAGAGTTTCAGCCTGGAGTCCTAACCAGCAATCAGCTAGAAGGGATGCAATTTGCAATGGGTTCAACCATTCTGATTCGACGGCATGTTCTTGAAGCAATCGGAGGATTTTATGCGATCGCTGATTACCTTGCAGACGATTTTCAACTGGGATATCTGCCTGCTCAGTTGAGCTACAAAGTAGTGCTTTCAAGCCATATCGTGAGTCATGTCGTTACGTCAAATACTTTATCAGATGTACTTCACCGTCAAACTCGTTGGATGCGGGGCATTCGTTTCTCTCGACCTTGGAGCTACATGGGTCTGATTTTCACCTATGGCACTGTCAGCAGTTGCTTATTCTTGTATTTAACTGAATTCTCAAAACTTGGATGGATTGTAGTAAGCCTTGTATGGACAACTCGATTCATTATGGCGTGGTGCGTCGGAGTCAAGTATTTTGCTGATCCGATCGCTAAAAAACTAATATGGCTTGTTCCGCTGCGTGACATTCTCAGTTTTCTGCTTTGGTGTTATAGCTTCACCAGTAATACTGTTGAGTGGCGTGGTCATCGCTTCAAGCTGATAGAAGATGGCAAACTCATTTCACTCACCTCTAGGGATTCCGCGCTTTCAGTCTCTACATTTGAATCTTCCAACTATTGAAACATTGAATGAAAAGCAATCTGAGTATGATCGATCAAGCTTCAACCGAAGCAAGTCGTGTGATCACCGAAGTTTCAGTAATTCTGCCCGTCTACAATGAGCAGACTTGCATTGAAAAGACATTTGATGCAGTTTTAGAATATTCGCGATCGCATCCCACCTATCATTTTCTGTTTGTGAATGATGGTTCAAGTGATTGGACAAAGCCATTTTTGCAGTCAAAGATCAACGCAGCCGGGAGGAAAGAAATTCAACTGCTCTCTTATGACTTCCATGCTGGAAAAGGGTATGCGATCAAGCGCGGACTCGTACACACTTATGGGGATTATGTTTGCTATGTCGATAGTGATTTAGCCTATTCGCTTGATCACTTAGAATTACTGATTGTAGAGTTACAACAGTTTGATATCGTCATCGGCTGTCGTCGTAGGGTTGGCGAGAAGAGACTCAGCTTTAGTCGTAGGATTGCAGGAAGAGTTTTCAATCTACTATCGAGAGGATTGCTCGATTTGCCTTATCGAGATATGCAAGCTGGACTCAAAGGATTTCGGCGACACTCAGCGAAGGCACTGTTCTTAAAGCAGACCATGAACGGGTTTTCGTTCGATGTTGAACTTATTTACATTGCAAGAAAATTTGGCTACTCGATCACAGAGATTCCTGCGATCGTATCGAATGAGCATCAGCGAAAACGCTCTCAGGTGAATTTGTTGTCAGATTCCTTGGCGATGCTGTTCGACCTTCTAACAATTCGATTCAACGATCGACGTGGAAAATACGACTGATAGCCTGATGCAAACTTGAAACATTCGCAGCAAACTGAAGACGTTTTACCTGGAATCGATCACAGATGCCTCAGCACTACACCGTCAAATGCCAACTCTGCGGCGCAGTTCTAGAAGATGATGGTTTCATTCTGGAATGTCCAGTCAAGCACGAAGCAGCGCTTTTACTCACTCACTACTCGGCTCGAAGATTTGAGCCAGAATCAAGTCGTGAAGGAATCTTCCGATATCATAAATGGCTGCCAATTTGTCACTCGCTGCGTCAATCGAGCAAGACTGTAACTTATCAGAGCCAGAAACTGTGCGATCGCCTAAGCTTGCCAAATCTGTGGATTGCCTTTAACGGGTATTGGCTAGACAAAGAAGCAATGCTAGAAACGACCACATTTAAAGAGCTTGAAGCTTATACGGTGTTATCGCGTTTACCCCAGCAGCATCAAGGAACTCTAGTTGTTTCCTCTGCGGGCAATACTGCTGCTGCCTTCGCTCATGTTTGCTCACAGAATCAAGTTTCCTGTTTGCTCATTGTGCCCAGTCAAGCACTCGCGAAGCTTAAGTTGGCGGCTCCGCTGAATCCGTGTGTTCGCGTCATTTCCTTGGTGGATGCGGACTATGATGATGCCATTCAGCTTGCACAGAACCTGGCTCAACACGAATCATTTTTTCTCGAAGGCGGTGTGAGAAACATCGGGCGGCGGGATGGCATTGGGACAACTTTATTAAATGCGATCGAGACAATCGGACAGTTGCCCGACTATTATTTCCAGGCGATCGGCAGTGGAGCAGGCGCGATTGCCGTGCATGAAGCCGCAAAGCGATTAGTCGATCAAGGGCAGTTTGGGCGGAAGCTCCCGCAATTGATGTTAAGCCAGAATTCTCCGTTTATGCCGATTTATCACGCCTGGAAGTCTCACACTCGACAGTTTCCGCAACCGGAGGGAAAAGAGCAAGTGAAGCAGATTTTAGCAACGGTACTTTCAAATCAGCGTCCGCCTTATGTGGTTAAAGGTGGAGTTTATGATGCCTTAGTTGAGAGTCAAGGCGATATGCTATTTTCTGACAATTCAGAGACTGCTGAAGCGATGCAACTGTTTCAAGCGGTGGAAGGGGTCGAAATCGAGCCAGCAGCAGGTGTTGCGTTTGCGAGTTTGATCAAGGCAGTCAAAGATGATCAAATTGATCCTGACGCGATCGTGCTACTACATATTACTGGGGGTCGATGTCGAGAATACGATCGTCGCTCACGCTATACAATAGAACCGACACTTCAGCTTGTTAACCCTGGATTCTCGACAGAAACCGTTTTAGAAAAGCTGGCGGGACTGTCCTAGATCCATTCATATTAGAACAGAATGCTGGCACATCCGACGGATATTGTAAGCTCTTTGAGCTATTTGGGAATCTTTTTGCTGATCTTTTTACTTCCAGCCCCGCAAGAGATTGTTTTACCATTAGCTGGATTTCTAGCCGCCCAAGGTAAACTCAATTTTATCGGTGCAGTCGCTGCTGGAGTCGTCGGCAGTACGGTTGGGGCGCTGCCTTGGTACTGGGCAGGACGCTATTTTGGAGAAGCGCGACTGCTGCGATGGGCAGAGCGCGATCGCCGTTGGATCAAGCTATCGATTCGCGATGTCCGGAAAGCGCAGAAATGGTTTGATGCGTCTGGCAGCAGAGCCATCTTGTTGAGTCAATTTATTCCGATCGTGCGAACCTTGATCGCGGTTCCTGCGGGAATCAGCCGCATGAATTTGGGATTGTTCTTGCTGTGTTTGATTGTGAGCGCGATCATATGGCAAGGATTGTTAGCGTATGCGGGGTATCTGCTCGGTGGTCAATATGGACAAGTCAATCAGTATGCGAATTCTATTCGGGTCGGGGTGTTGGTGCTGATTGGGTTCGCGATCGTTTGGTTTGTGAAGCGTAGAGGTTAGATTGATTTATGGCAAACTTATTGCCCCTGCTGGTCACGATTGCAAGAGCGACGAAAGTTAATTTTGTGCGTAAAACTCGTCACACTTTAGCGACACAAGAGCGATTCTTACGATCGCTGCTCACAACGCATCAACACACCGAATACGGTCGAAACTATGGCTTAAGCGAGATTAGAACGATCGAGCGATTTCAAGCACAGATTCCAGTGCTTCCTTACAGTAGCTATGAACCTTATATTGATCGTATTGCAAACGGTGAAAAGAATGTTCTCACTGCTGATCCAGTCGTGTATTTCAGCTTAACCAGTGGTTCAACGGGAACTAAGAAAATGATTCCGGTGACGTATCGATTTCAAAACTCACTGCGTCGATCAAACTTAGCCAGCATTGGCTTTTTGAACGATGCGTTGCAATCGAGAAAGCGCCAATTTGGTAAAACATTAATTACGAATACGGCTCTACTGCTCGGTCAGACGACTGGCGGAATTGATTACGGTCCGGCGGCAGCGGGTGTCTTTCGCATGAGTCGATTGCTATACAGTCAGATTTTTGCTCATCCGTCTCAAACTCCGCTGATCGCAGATAGTTTAGCTCGGCATTATATCTGTTTGCTATTTGCACTGAATGATCCAGCGACTCGATCGATTGCTGCAAACTATCCGATGCTGATTCTACGGATTTGTATGTATCTTGAGCAGTATGCTGAGAATTTTATTCATGACATTAAGACAGGGACGATCGCGCCCTGGTTAGACCTAGAACCAGAGATCCGAGCCAGCTTAGAAAAACAATGGTCTGCGAATTCAAATCGAGCGAATGAACTAAATGCAGTCCTGCGATCGCACAATCGCCTCACCCCTCAACACGCTTGGCGAAATTTATCTGCGATCGTCACAGCCCGTGGTGGCACTTCGGATTTCTACTTTGAACGATTTTCGGATTATTTTGGAACGATTCCAGGATTCGGAGCCGCTTACGCTTCAGCAGAAGGCAATATTGGGGTTTATCCAGATGTAGACATGGATGGCAGTGTTTTAGCGATCGAGAGCGGCTTCTTTGAGTTTGTACCGCAAGATCAATGGGAAACTGAGCATCCAAAACCATTGCTAGCAACTGAAGTAAAAGCTGGAGAATACTACCGAATTCTCATGACCAACTACAGCGGATTCTACCGCTATGACATTGGCGATGTTGTGGAAGTGGTGGGCTTTTATGAGCAAGCCCCGCTGATTGTCTTTCGCTATCGCGCAGGTGGATTGCTGTCCTCAACGTTCGAGAAAACGACAGAATTTCATGCAACGCAAGTGATGCAGGGATTACAGCAAGAGTTTGACATTGCTTTAGAAGATTTCTGTATTACCTTATCTGAACATGAGTTTCCAGCCCATTACCTCGTAAACATTGAACTGGCTCCAGGAAGTACGATCGACAATCCTCAAGCCTTGTTGTCGAGCTTTGAACGACGGCTTCGGAAGTCGAATAACGCCTATGCGGTGAATCGTCACAATCAAATTCCACCCCCAAGACTGCAAATTCTCGCACCCGGCAGCTTTGCCATTCTGCGCCAGCGTCAACTCCAAAAAGGCATTCCCGATTCTCAACTCAAGTTCCCGCATTTAAGCGAAGATAGAAACTTCTTGGCAGGTTTAACGATACTGCAAAAAATTCAGCTTGAGGAAACGACTTAATCGAGAAGCAAAATGTCAGAACCGCATGAACTGTTATCCAAAGTGCTAGAGAGGGTGAATCGGTATCTCGTAGAAAATTCTGATTCAAACACACGAGTCGTTCAGTGTCACCCGCCCGAAGCGTTGAAAGCAAAGATTGATTTATCGATTCCTGAACAGGGAGTGACAGTCGATCGCTTTCTCGCGCTGATTGAAACCTACTTAACCTATAGCGTTAGAACTGGACACAAACAATTCTTCAATCAGCTATTTGCTGGCTTCAATCTACCCGGACTGATCGGCGAACTGTTGATCAGCTTAACAAATACATCAATAGCAACGTATGAAATTGCTCCGATCGCAACGCTGATCGAGCAAGAACTGATTCACACACTCAATTCGCTTATCGGTTTTACTCAAGGCGAAGGCACCTTTGTCACCGGAGGAAGCAATGCGAATCTCGTCGCGATGATGTGTGCCAGAAACAAGATGCTTCCCGAAGCAAAACACCAGGGCATTCAGTCCAATCCACTCACCGTATTCGTTTCGGATCAAGCCCATTACTCATTTCTCAAAGCCGCAAATGTTTTGGGGATTGGGTTGAACCGCGTCATCAAAGTCGAAACGGATGATCAAGGCAGAATTATTCCGCAGGCGCTTGAGAATGCGATCGCGAAAAGCTACGCATCGGGCGAAATTCCCTTCTTTGTCGCTGCGACGGCTGGAACCACAGTGCTAGGCGCTTTTGATCCCTTGATCGAAATGGCTCAAATCGCCCAAAAATACAATCTTTGGTTTCATATCGATGGAGCTTGGGGTGGAGCCGCGATTTTAAGCGATCGTGTTCGGCATCTGTTATCCGGAAGCGAACTCGCCGACTCTTTTACTTGGGATGCTCACAAACTGATGGGAGTCCCTTTCGTCTGTTCTGCACTTCTGCTGAGACAGCCTGGAATGCTGACTCAAACCGTCTCGAATGCAGATACAGACTACCTATTTCACGACCACGCGGATGCTGCGTATGATCTAGGCATTATGTCTTTGCAGTGCGGCAGAAAAGCCGATGCGCTGAAGCTTTGGTTAGCTTGGCAATACTACGGGAAGCGCGGCTATGAACAGAGAATCAATCATCTGTTGGAGATGACGCGATATGCAACTAAGAAAGTCGATGAATGCTTAGAACTAGAGTTAGTTGCTCCAGTTCAGTTTCTGAACGTTTGTTTTCGATATGTTTCAACCGATGCGCCAGATCTCGACCAATTCAATCTTGAGTTGCGCGATCGATTAGTTAAGAGCGGCAAAAGCCTGGTGAACTATGCCTTGATCAATGGCAAAATTGCGCTCCGGCTGATTCTGGCAAACCCTGAAATTGCTCCAACAGACCTAGATCAATTCTTTGAGAACATTCTAGAGGTCGGACGAGAACCCAAAAGCTTCACTTAGACTGCTGGGGAATCGCTTAGTGATCTACACCTCATCCGCATCGTGAAATCGCTTGATTTTCAGCAAGCACTGTTTAATTGATGCTTGACATTGAAACTGCTGTTGAAGCATTGGACGAGCTTGTTTTTGAAGAATCGCTTAATTCTACACCACAAAGAGGGAAAGCTTCGATCAACAACAGCTAAACATGACAGTCCCTACAAACACGACATTGAGCAGTATGGCATCTGTCAATCCTGTCAGTTCTAACGATGTCTAGATTCGTTTGAGGACGAAGAAATTTGCTTCGCCCTTCTAGAGGTCAGGGTAATTCCAACAACCATTAGTACTGCAATAACAAGCGAAGCAGTGATCCGGCTTAAATTAAAGCCACCCTCAGCTTGCGATTTCGTAAGCGTGTCGCCGAGTGTTGCTCCGAGAGGTCGTGTCAGAATGTACGCCGCCCAAAACAGAAGGCTAGACGAAATGTTCGTGTAAAAGTGTGCCACTGCTACCAGCGCAATTAGTCCACTAAATACAAGCGCACCGCCTTCAAATCCGAGACCTGCATCGGTCGCAACGAAATCTCCCAACGCTGTACCCAGCGTGTTTGATACCAAAATTGTCATCCAGTAAAAAACTTCGTCTCTCCGGCTAGAAATATGCTCGAATTCAATTCGTCCCGCAGTGCGATACCACATCACAAGAATCGCGAGAACGCCGCAAAATAGAACGATCGAGGACTTCACATACCCCAATCCAAGGGTACGATCGAAATAATCAGACATCGTTGTGCCAACCGTTGTAGTCGCGACAACGACTGCCCAATAAGTAAACGGATGATAGCGCTTGGATGCAACTTGAGCCGCCAGTGTAACGGCAAAGAATGCAAGAAAAATTAGGCTGCCCACAGCATAGCCAAGTTGCAACGTCATCGTTACTGCATCGCCGCCCGTTTCACCTAATGTCGTTGCAAAAATCTTAATGACCCAAAACGCAAGCGTGACTTGAGGAACCTTGCTGATCAAGTTAGCTCGGCGATCCTCGCTTGCTGGTCTAAATGCTGTCATCGTGATCTCCCTAGCTTAATGTTGGAAAATTTTGATCGTCTGTGCAACAGCAGATTTGCTTCTAATTGCGATCGCGTACTGACTGAACTTACGGCTTTATCCTAGAAAGAAAAAGTCAAGAACTCGGAAAGACGGACGAATTACAGTCGTAGCTGTAAAAAGTCCCCTCAATCTTTGATCAGGAAATTGAGGGGACGACTCGCTACACAGTCTCTCCAAGTCAGAACGTAGTAGAGACACTGTGAGTTTAAGTTAATCAACCATCATCATTGGTTTCACCATCGCCATCACCACCGGGTTGAGCGACCTGAATGCTGCTGCGAACTTGAGTCTTCTCGCTGCTCTCGTTGTTTGGCGTATTCGTACCGAGAATCTTCCCATTGCCTGCATCCACGATCACTTCGTTCTGAGCGATCGCAACCGCATAAACCAAGTTGCCGTTCTCATTCTCTAGCGTCACGCGGCTCGCCGTACCTTTTACAGAAGCTTCAGCGGCTTGCTGTGCCTGCTGAGGGGTAATTTTAGCTAGCGATTGCAGTTTCTGAGACTCTTGCTGCTCACTCGCGCCGTCATTGGTTTCGCCATCATTGGCTTCACCCTTCTGGTTATTAGCTTGAAGTTGAGCATTGGAAGTGTTTTCTGGTGCTTCGGTCGCAGGGTTCGCTTCACCATCTCCATCACTCTTTTCAGTGATTTGAGCAGCAGGTAAGACTGCAACTGGCGATTGAGTCTGAGCAGCATTCACCAGCTTAGCGAGACCTCCCAGCCCTAATGTTCCGATCGCGGCAGCCGTCAGCAAGAGTTTCGTTGAAGTTTTCATTGAATCAAATCCACCTAATGTTGGTTTGTCATTTCACTGTAGGAACTGAAAGTCAAGAACTTGAAAAGATTAGAAAAAAGCTGAGAAGTAGGGCGTGAATAGACCTTGGATACAAAAAATTTCTAGCCTTAGCTAGGAATCGTTCAGGTGAGAGGAGCGATCGCACCTTGAGATGCTGTAATTTGAGTGCAATGAATGATTAGCACTCAAATTCAAGGTGTGAAAAACTGTCTCTTACATGCAATGTACAGCGAAAAAGTCAAGAAGTAGGAAAGATGATTTGAACTTCCAGTTTCTTTTCAACTTCTTGACGTTTGTTCGGTAAATTACGGGCATTCTTCAGTTTTTCTTTCAAAAGATGCAGAGTTTGATTCGCTTTTGGGTTCACCGAATTAGTCCGCACCTTGCAACACTGATTGCTGCTGTTGGCACGATCGGGTTATTCATTTGCTTAGTGATTTTACTAGGTTTGAGTTGGCTCTTTCAGGAGGTTTTAGAGAAAGAAGCATTCGGATTTGACACAACTGTTTTACTGAGCATTCATCAATGGGCGAATCCAGTACTAGATCAAATCATGTTGAGCTTGACCCGTCTTGGTGATCCCGAATTTGTCGTTGTTATCGTTGTTGTAACTTTAGGGCTGCTATTATGGCGACGGCAACGAACAGAAGCGAGAATCTTTGCGATCGCTTGTTTAGGGGCACTGATTCTCAATCAGGGCTTAAAGCTCTTTTTTGCCAAGCCTCGCCCAGCACTTTGGACACCATTAATTGTTGAGAAATCGTTTAGCTTTCCAAGTGGTCATGCGTTGGGGGCACTCGTACTATATGGATTTCTTGCTTATCTCTTAGCGATTCAATATCCAAAGCGCTCTCGCTGGATCTATAGTCTCACGTTTGCTTTAGTAAGCGCGATCGGTATCAGTCGCTTGTACTTGGGTGTTCACTGGTTTACCGATATTGCTGCGGGCTATGCAGTGGGGCTACTCTGGTTGATTGTCTGCATCACGATGCTAAAGCTACAAATGCGACGTGCTTGAGTTCGTTGTCATGCCAACCGAACTTCAGGTTGGGGCAGTAGTTTGAAATTCACTGGTTGAGTTGAAAGGTTAAGATGTTTGGAAAAAGATGGTAAGGCTTTGATTTGAAGCGCTTAGGTCGAGAGAAGTTTTGAGCGGAAATCACGGTTTGAATCCGACATAGGCTGTACTTGCCCAGCGAGAGAGTCCAGTTGTCAGTGGGTAGCTCCGAATCTGACGTAACTCTATTTTGGTCATCATCGCTGTCACCTCAGCCTCACTCAAGCAATCGTTTCCCCAGTGCCACTGAATCCACCAACCGAGCAAGCCTGGACGGGTAACAGCCAAGATCAGGGGTGCGCCTGGTCGTAGTACCCTCATCATCTCTTGCAGCCCTTGAATTGGGTGTGGTAGATGCTCTAGCATATGGGCACTGATGCTCAAATCAAACGTGTTGTCGTCGAATGGTAAATCGTTGACATCCGCTTGATAAAGTTGCTGTGATATATTCGCTTGATTCAGAGATTGTTGTGCTTGATTTAGCATCTCTTGAGAAATGTCTGCACCAACAATGTTTATTCTTGGATTGATTGCTTTAACCAAAGCTAGACTAAACGCGGCTGTACCAATTCCACAATCGCATACTGTTGAATCGTCTTTAACGTTGTCAAGAAGGTGATCTTTCTGAAGCGATCGGAATAACTCAACATAAGCACGATTTATTCCTAAATAATGCACAAGACGATTCCAAGCAGGGGCGGCTGTATTATACATTTGGCTGAGTTGTGCTGAAGTTGGATAAACCCGTTGGATTGAAATTTGCCAGTATCCGACGTTCCATTCCATTGATTCACGTTCCTACCTGTGATGCGCGACTCATTTCACGATCGCGCTATCTTGGCGATTGATCACTGTTCAGAAGGATAGTAGGAAGCATCGTGATCGTTCAATGTCAAACCGCTCAGGAATGTTAGCTTTCACTGATGCCGCTTGTTGATAGTTTTTCTCTTCGATCGCTGCTCGTCGTGTCAGCTAGTACAGCAATCATTGAAGCAATGAGTCCGAGAATAAAGAGAGTAGCATGGGCGACGTGACCATATTCCCATTGATCTCGTGCCTCTGTCCAATTCGCAGGTAGCGTTGTCAGTGTCCAAGAATCTATTAAAAGATTCATTGGATTGATCACTTGAAACCAAAGTACAAGACCTGCAACGAAACAGACTGAAGCAACCAGCGACCAAACGAAAGCAGAACGACGTTTGCGGACTAAGAAAAGTAACATGAGTGATGAAGCCAAAGCCCCCACTTCAATCGGTCCTGCTTTCGCCCCAAATCCTCGGTATAAAATTTGCTGCACCGTTAACCAGGTTTCAGCGGGTAAGGTCATTTTGTTGGGAAGTTCTAAAGCATGGCAAAAGGCAATCCCAGCGATTAAGGCAGCACAGATGAGGTTAACAAATCGAACGAGTTTCAAAACCATAATTGTTTCCAGTTCTCTACTTGCAATCTGACGCTTTTAATGAGAGGAGTCACTATCCGAAAGAATAGTTTTCGCTTTGAGCAGCGCTGGATTGAAAAAAGCGATCGCGCTAAACTTAATCAAGCAACGCAAGCGTTGTTCGGCAACCGGAGGAACAGATGAACTTTTACGAAAGAAAGATTCTGCCCTACCTGACTGATTTATCTCTTTCTAATTCCAATATTGCAAAACTGCGTCGAGAAATACTGGCGGGAGTGACCGGAGAGGTTTTAGAAATCGGATTCGGAACGGGCTTGAATTTGCCGTACTACCCGGAACAAATTCACCAGATTGCAACCGTTGATCCGAATCCTGGAAGTTCTGCGATCGCCCAAAAACGCATCGGTGCTTCTCCCATTACGGTGAACCATTGCACCCTCAGCGGCGAAAAGCTGCCGATGTCAAGTTGTTCTTTTGATAGTGTCGTGAGTACTTTCACGCTCTGTAGTATTCCTGATGTGGAACAAGCGCTGGCAGAAATCCACAGAGTCTTAAAGCCAGACGGACGTTTCTTTTTCATTGAGCATGGGTTAAGTCCTGAACCGAATGTTCAGGTTTGGCAAAATCGACTTACACCGATTCAAAAACGAGTGGCGGGGGGTTGCCACTTCAATCGCAACATTCGGCAATTGATCGAAAACCAGTTTGAACAGGTCATGATCGAGGAGTCGTACTTAGAAAATTCACCCAAGGTTCCCGCATACTTGTACAAAGGAATTGCAACCAAAGTTGGTTAATTCGTTGCACTTCGCTATTTCAGAATTCCTAGATCTCTGGCTCTCGCGACCGCTTGAGTTCGATTATTCACATTCAGCTTGCCGTAGAGATTACGATCGTGCCATTTCACCGCCGCTAAACTGAGGTAGAGCCGATCCGCGATCGCTTGATCGGATAACCCTTGCGCGAGATAACTCAAAACTTCAAGTTCACGATCGCTCAGTGGCTCAATCAGCAACTGTTTCTCAGGCTGACCAAAAGCATCGATCAATCGATTCACAAATGCAGCATGAATGTTTTTTGAAGCCGCAGCACGAAGTAAGTTCAGCATCGGTTTACCTTCATCTATAAACAATCGAATATAGTCACCCGTTCGTGGCAGATCGAGCGATCGTTGCAGCGGTTCTAAAGCACGATCGCGATCTCCCCGCGCTTGCCAAACTAAAGCTTGTAGCATCAACACTTCCATCATTCGCGCCGTGCGTCCGTCTGCCTTGGTAAAGTCATACAGGCGAGTGAGTAGTCGCATCGCCAACTCCAATGAATTTCTGCCACAAGCAATGAGTACTCTTGCCAAGGTCAAGTAATCAAGTTCAGAGCCGCAGGGATGCTGATTGGTGAAACTGTAGCGTAATTCATCCTCTACATCCAGACCGCTCGCTTCTGCCCACCGCACTGCATCGTCCAAATTTCCTTGGGCTAAATCTAACCTTGCTTGACAGGCAGACACCGAGAGCATCGTTGCCCATAGCCAAGTTTGACACTGTTTGGCGGCTCGAATCGCGGCTTGTGCTGCCTGTGAATCTCCTTGAGCCTGACGAACTCGTGCTAGCGTGATGTAGCCCATCATAATGCCCGGTTGACGATTTTGAATGCCACGATCGAGACTTTCAACTAAATGCTGTGCGGCGGCTTCTAGTTGGTTTTGTTCTCGCAGCAAATCCGCCAGTGCAACTTGAACGAGCACTCCAGCATAAGTTGCTAACCAGCCTCGATTCTTCGCTAGTTCCAAGCCTTGTTGACACAGTGCGATCGCTTCATCAATGCGCCCGCGTAATGCTAGAAATTGAGCTTGTAGATACAAACCTGCGATCGCGGGATCTGCCAGTCCTCTCGCTTGTCCAATTCTCGCGACTTCAGGCAGCAGTCTTTGAGCTGCAATAAAATTGTCTGCCACGAAGTAAGTCACCCCAAGATTGAGTAAAATCATCGATCTGAGCCAGGAGTCGTCTTGTGGAAGTTGTTGTAAAGCTTGCTCCATGAGTGTTGTTGCTTCAGCAGTCGCCCCCTGATGTCGAGCCTGCATCCCTTTGAAAGCCGTGACCAGTCCTCGCAGCTTTTCTGAGTTTACAAATAACGTATGCTGCTGTTGAAGCAACTGTTCAATGGTTTGAACGGCGAATGCTGCGGCTTGAAATTGCGACGAAGAGTATAATGCCCACGCATTCGCGAGCAGCAACCAAGGACGAGACCAGACCATTTGAGACGGTAATGCTTCTAGAGCCGCTAACACCGCAGGGGGTTCAATTCGGGGATTCGGCAGTTGCGCCTCTTGCTCAATTAAGTCTGTTGTCCAATCAGAATCTTCAGCCATCACACTATGCTGAAGGGCTTCCGTCACCGATTCATTCTGGTAAAACCATCGGGCGGCTCGACGATGATATTCTGTGATTTGATTCGGTTCAGCCCGATCAAGAAAGTGACGCAAAACTTCCTGAAACAAATGATGATATCGATACCAGGTGCGATCGGGGTCGAGTGGCACGATGAACAAATTTCGCCGTTCTAGCTGCTCTAATGTTTCTGCTCCATTCATTGTGGTTTCATCGACAACCGCTTCAGCGAGAGAACCACAGACTCGGTCTAGCACAGAAGTTCGCAAGAGAAACGTTTGTAGATGGGGCGGCTGTTGTTCTAACACTTCCTCAGCAAGATAATCCAAAATGTGGCGCTGAGTTCCTTTCAAGGAGGCAACGAAGGTTTCTGGATTATCGGTGTAGCGTAGTGATAGAGCAGCAAGTTGCAATCCCGCAGCCCATCCTTCTGTTTGTGCCTGAATTGTTGCAGCCTGCGCTTCGGATAAGGGTAGCTTTGTGATGTTCGTGAGCAATGAAACGGCTTCAGTTTGGGTAAAGCTCAAATCTGTCGATCGCAGTTCAAACAGTCGATTGCGTACCCGCAGTCGTGGGAGTGGCAGCGGCGGATCAACCCGACTTGCGATCACGATATGCAGTTGGGGCGGAAGATGATCGATTAGAAAGGCAAGCCCATCATGGATCGAACGATCAGTAATGACGTGATAATCATCCAAAATCAGCATCGCTTCATCCGCTAGCTCGGTCATCTCATTAATCAGCGGAATGAGAAAGGCTTCAAACGAAAGCTTATCAAGCGAATGCAGTAGTGCAAGCGTGCTGGCTCCAAGATTCGGAAACACTTTTTGTAGTGCCGCGATCACATAAGTCCAAAACCGTGTGGAGTCGTTATCACTTCTATCGAGCGATAACCAACTGACTTGCAGGGTTGTTTGCTGTTGCCACTCGCTCAGTAGGGTTGTTTTACCAAAGCCTGCGGGAGCAGAAATTAAAACTAATCTGTGATCGATGCCTTGATTCAACCGCGCAATCAAAGACTCACGCTTCACAAGAAGCGATCTCGTTGGCGGAACATAGAATTTTGTGGCGAGAAGCGGACTAGACATCGGATAAATTGACGCGATTCTCTGACTCAATCCTATATTCTTAATGCGCGATCGGAATTCTCAAAGTAGCTGTAGATGGATGCAAAGAATACATTTGAACGAGTGACGTGCTTGGCTGTCTTGAGAAACACCTGTCGATGAATTGGAACTCTCGGCAATGCTTCATCCAACGCAGCCGCAATTGGGAAATGAAAAGGCGTATTCATTCGCTTATAGCTTTTAGAGCAACAATCTGAGAGCTTGATGAGCGATCGCCCAAACAATTCACTTAAGCAGAATTGAGACATTTGCATATTTTTGCAATTGTGCTATTGTCAAATCATGGAAATGAAAGATGCCATTGACGCGCTCTCAGCTTTAGCGCAAGAGACGCGACTATCGTTGTACCGTCTCCTCGTTCGCACCGGACCAAAAGGGCTACCTGCGGGAGAAATTGCGTCACAGCTAGACGCGAATCCTTCTACAATGTCTCGGCATTTGGCACAGATGGAACGAGCGGGATTAGTTTGCTCTTGGCGAGTGCAGCGACAGGTGTTTTACGCGATCGACTGGAAGGGCACTGAGGCATTGCTGGCATTCTTAACAGAGGACTGTTGTAAAGCAGACCCCGATGTTTGGTGCGAAAAGCAGTCGAACAGTTGCCGCGAAATGATTTCGAGAGGATAGCCGTATGAGTTTTGATCATAAGCCCAGAATTCTATTTCTTTATGGTTCATTGAGAGAGCGATCGTACAGTCGCTTATTGGCAGAAGAAGCGGCACGAATCATCGAAGAAATGGGCGCAGAAGTCAGGTTCTTTCACCCTCGCGATTTACCGCTCCCTAGCAGCGTTCCGGATACGCATCCAAAAGTACAAGAATTACGCGAATTGGTGCAGTGGTCAGAAGGGCAGGTGTGGTCGAGTCCAGAAATGCACGGCAATGTGAGTGGATTACTCAAGATGCAGATTGATTGGGTTCCATTGAGCATTGGGGCAGTTCGACCCACTCAAGGAAAAACCCTAGCGGTAATGCAGGTCTGTGGAGGATCGCAGTCATTCAATGCGGTGAACACACTGCGGGTTCTGGGTCGCTGGATGCGGATGTTCACGATTCCAAATCAGTCTTCAGTTGCCAAGGCGTATCAGGAATTTAATGAAGATGGCACGATGAAGGACTCGGCTTACCGCGATCGCGTTGTCGATGTGATGGAAGAACTCTATAAATTCACGCTATTGTTACGTGACAAGGTAGATCACTTAACTGATCGCTATAGTGAACGCAAAGAAGCAACTGCAAAGCAAGCCGCGAGTATTGTGAGTCAATCGATCGGAGGCGCTTAGTCATCACTCGTCGAAGTGAATGAATTGCATCTCCTTAGCTTAAAAAGCGTTCGGAACTAAAGCCTTGATCTTTCCGCCTCATCATGCCATTTTGAAGCATCTCTAGCAATCTGAGTCGGAGTTTAGTATGTCGGCAAAAGACGCGAAACCAATTATAGGTTTGTGCCCTTGGTGTAGTGCTGAGGTGGTTGCTGTTGGAATTTGCTTAGTGAATGGGCAACCTTTAGACTCTTGCTCTGCTTGGAGGTGTGAGGTTTGTGATACTTATCTTGACTGTTTGGGGTTGCCAATTTTGTTCGATAAGATTGTCTTCGACATTCCAGGCATTCAAAACTGTCGCTTTTCATAGGTGTCGATTGAGTCGATCGCGACAGCCCTTAACGCAAAATCACGAAGCATAGGACTCCAAACACTAAACTACTAGCGCCGCCTGTAATCCACCAGAGCGACTGATATTTCTGCTCTCGATCCCAAGCAGGGGTTCGCCGGGGTTGCTCTCCTTGAGTTTGTAAACGGTCTGCTTCTTCTGACCATAAATAATCGCGATCGAACAACACTTCGTAGGCTTGCCAGAAAGCTGCTAATCCAGCCGCAACAAAGGCGATACCTAATACTATGTTCATGGTAGACGGCTCCAAATTCGACGATACTCCTTAATTGTGCGTCAGGGTTACTGACCGGGTAAAAACTGTAAGATTTTTATTGGAAGCTTGATAGCCAGCCTTGCATCATTAATTGTAATGTTGCAAAGCGTGATTCACGACAGTTGCTCTCGTTACATTCGGTTTCTAGGGGCATACATCACAATTAAAACGCCTAGTAATACGACCCAGCCTCCTAGAATATCAAACTTATCAGGTTTGATCCGATCGACGAACCATCCCCACAGAATAGATAGCACGACGAAAACACCGCCGTAAGCTGCATAAGTGCGTCCAAAGTTAGTCGGTTGCAGTGTTGGAATAACCCCATATAAACCAAGGACAATGAATCCAGCTACAGCGAACCAAACGCTCTTTCCTTCTCGTAACGAGAGCCAAACCAGATAACCGCCGCCAATTTCAAGGAGTCCAGCCAGAACGAAAAACAATATGGATTGGATCATCTATGTACCGCCCTTTGCTTTACTCCCAGAATTATCCCTGATTGAGCCTGCAAGTTGAGCATTCATTGGAGATGTAGGATGAACTGCTACTTGCTTTGTCATCAAACCCAAACATCATTAGCAAGAACTGAGCAGAATCATTCGAGCTAGTGACTTCGAGCCAAAGTGAACCCATTCCCTTTTCTGCAATCAACTGAAACTGGAGAAAAGGACAACACAAACGCTCTTGTGCAATGACACAAGCGATCGTCATTAAGTTCTCGGTTGAGCCATCAAAGCACAAGGAAAATCCATTTGGCATTTGACGCATCTCACGCACTAATTGTCGAAGGGTATTGAGTTCATTCTGGCGCTTACTGAGATCATCTCGGTTCAAGCTACAGGCGATCGGGATTTCAGCCATGTTGTGCCTCCAAACTGGGTATGAGACAGCGGGTGTGAACATCATTCCTAGCACACTCGCTCAAGGTGAAATTTTGAAGTTTAATAGTAGGTCGTCCTGAACAATGACACAAGACGATGACAGCGTGTTGCGGAGCTTGCTCAGTCAAATGCTTTTGCACTGCGAAACTGTCTGTCATCCAGCGCAACGGGTAAACGCCTGGTAAATCTAGCCCTGAGATCGATGGACTCACAGACGTTCCACCCGTGCCGATGATCAGTTTGTCGTAAGGCATCGTTTGGTGCTGTCCGTTTGGTGTTTTGACTGTCACGATTTTTCGAGCCGGATCGATCGCTTCTGCCCAATGATTCATCAATAAGCGAATTCCTCGACGGGCAATGTCCTCGGCTTTGCGATGCGCTAAGTTGTGCCAGTCAGACACTTCGCCGCTCAGATAAAAGGGCAGCCCACAGATGCTGTAGTTGGGAAAGCTGTCGGCAAGCACGATCGTAATTTCAACCGCAGTATCTAGCTCCCTGGATCGTAATGCGGCACTAATTCCGGCATCACTGCCCCCGATAATCAGTAGGTGAGTCATAGCACTTCACCTTTTGCCAACGCTTGGAGGAACGATGTTTGAGTTTCTCGCAGGTCAACATCAGGATTCGCCAGTAGAACCGTCTGAATTGCATCTTCGTAGGACGAACCTTCACTGATCAAGTAAGACGCTAACAGTGTTCCGGTACGCCGCCTGCCACTGGTGCAATGAATCGCAACCGCCTTGCCCAGACGATTCTGTTGAGCGACAAAGTACCGCAATTGCTCGATTTGGTCTCGGCTCGGTGCAGTTCCGCCTGTGATGGGCAACCAAAGATGATGAATCTTTGCCTGCTGATATAAATCCAGATTTGAGGGATCGTCCATCACAGAAATGATCGCTCGAATTCCTGCCGCTTTGAGTTCAGCGATTTCCTCTGGCGCTGGTTTTCGGACTCCGGCAAGTTTACCTGGAATCACCCACCAGAGATTCTCTAAGATCGGCTGTGTTTGATGTTCTGTCATCGATCGCCTCACACCACAGGCGCAGTTTCTAAGGATTCAATCAATCGAGTGACTCGCTCTTTCACCTCGTCTCGCACTCTGGGAAAGATTTCCGGCTGCTCTGCTGGGTCGTCTAACTGCCAGTCTTCAAACACTTCGCGTGTCACCCATTCGGGCGGCAAATTGATTCCACAGCCACATAGAGAAATTACAACATCAAAATCCTCAGGACTGAATTCGCTGAGAGCTTTTGAGGTTTGGCGGCTGATGTCTACCCCTGCGTCTTTCATCGTCGCGATCGCCTCCGGTCTAACTTGACTCGCTTCGAGTCCTGAACTCGTCACCTCAATCTTTCCGGCTCCTAAATGCTTCGCAAAGCCTTCTGCCATCTGAGAACGAGCAGAGTTCTTTTTACAAACAAACATCACACGCTTCATCCTTGATACTCTCCTAAAGATTACAGTCCATTCGATCGAGCGCTTCTAAAGTAGCGACGCTCAAACCAGAATGCTAAATTAACAAGACCAATTAATGCAGGCACTTCGACCAAGGGACCGACTACTGCTGCAAACGCTGCACCAGAATTAATGCCAAAGACCGCAACGGCAACTGCGATCGCTAATTCAAAGTTATTTCCTGCGGCAGTGAAGGCAACGCTAGCAGATTTGGCATAGTCTGCCTTCAGTCGCCATGCCATGTAGAAGCTAACCAAAAACATCACCGCAAAGTAGATGATCAGCGGAATCGCAATCCGCACCACATCCAGCGGAATTTGCACAATCTTTTCGCCCTGCAAGCTGAACATGACAACGATCGTGAACAACAATGCAATCAGCGTAATCGGGCTAATCTTTGGGACAAATTCATCGTGATACCAGCTTCTACTCTTCGCTCTGACGAGGAAAAATCGAGTGAAGTATCCCGCTAGAAACGGAATGCCTAAATAAATGAACACGCTTTGAGCAATCTCAGCAATGCTGATGTTGACGATACTTGACTGTAAGCCAAATAGCGGCGGCAGCACCGTGAGAAAGAACCAAGCAAACGGGCTGTAGAAAATCACCTGAAAGATGCTGTTAAAGGCAACCAGTCCAGCCGTGTACTCGGTATTACCTCGTGCTAGGTCGCTCCACACCACAACCATCGCAATACAACGGGCTAAACCAATTAGGATTAGACCCACCATATATTCGGGGTAGCTTTTCAGGAATGTGATTGCTAGCCCAAACATCAGAACCGGACCAATGACCCAATTGAGCAACAGCGACAATCCGAGGATCTTGCCGTTGCGAAAAACATCGCCTAGCTCTTCGTACCGCACTTTGGCAAGCGGCGGATACATCATCAAAATCAAACCGATCGCGATCGAAATATTTGTAGTTCCGACTTGGAACTGATGTACAAACTGTTCGATGCTGGGAATGAAGTAGCCTAATGCCACCCCGATCGCCATTGCCAAGAAGATCCAGAGCGTGAGAAAGCGATCGAGAAAGGAAAGTCGTTTAATTACGGTGGTTGTCGCCATGAAACCGATCCAAGTAAATCAATGGAGTCGAAAATTCAAACCCCTGTTTAATATATCAATAAAAATTGATATATTCACCGAAGTTAAGAAACTATTCAGAATGAGAGGAAACTTATAACTCGAAAGAACTTGATGCGAGTGCTTCAAGAGTGACTCAAGCTGAGTTAATCGTGAAAGCCTTGCGTTGCAGCAGGCAGATTGAGAAAGGCATCTGCGCTCGTTGGCGAAAGCGAGGTGACTGAGTGAGACTTTAACACCGTTTCAGAGCGGCTTACAGGTTGAGCTTCTACAATCTGCCAGGTCACATCATTTTGATCATCCACCTGAACTAAAATGATGTTTTCTTGATGTTGATTCATCATCTGGCAGATGAATCGATCGCCCACTTCATTTAAGCGATATTGTCCTCCACAGTGAATCACGGGTCGCGTCTTCGTCTGCTTAAAAATTTCATCCTGGAATTGATGCTCTAGTTCACTTAGATTAAGCACCTGCTTGGATGTTGGAATCTCCCAGTGATACCCGCCATTCGCATCACGTTGAACAATAATGGAAACCTGAGTCGAGGAATTCAGTTCTCCTTGACATTCAAATGTAGATGTTGCGAGGGGAATGAGAATTGGACAATTTACAACTCGAAAGGCGAATCCGTGCTGTTGCTTGAGCCAAGTCTCGATCAAGGCTGCGACTTGATGAACTTTCCATTGGCGATGCAGCCACATCAATGGAATCAAGAGCAGTACCACAATTGAAATGTCTGCAATCCGTCTTGGTGGTTTAAGCATGGGAACGCCTTCTTAGTGAATCTTAGCGTCTAAAAAGCTTGATATACAGCAATTTCAGAAGACAGCTTGCTTACGCAGCAATTCACTGATCGTTAAATCCGGTTGCGGCTTACCTTCAAACACAGTGCCAACTTTACCTCTATAGAAGTGAAGCTCACTGAGACGATAGCCTTCATCGGGAAGTGGAATGAAGTTCACGCTTTCAACAAGTTTCTTGGCATTCTGGATATAGAAAAGGACAAAGGCTTGAAGTTCAGGCTTGCGTTGAGACGAGGTGGCATTCACATAGATAAATAACGGACGCGAAAACGGTCGGTAGGTTGTGTTTTCCACGGTTGCTCGTGAAGGCGCGATCGCTCCTGCGCCTTTACCGTAATCGACGGCTAAGGCTTTGAGCTTGTCTTGGTGGTCTTCGTAGTAGCCTAAGCCAAAATAACCCAGCGCGTTTGGGTCTTGGCTCACACCTGCCACTAGCTGATTGTCGTCTTCACTCGCAGTGTAGTCGGTTCGGCTCTCTTTCGGTTTACCATTGGTGACTTCGTTGAAATAATCGAATGTTCCAGAGTCTTTGCCTGCTCCATAAAGTTTGAGCGGACGATCCGGGTAAGAAGCACGAATCTGTTTCCAGTTTGTGATTTTTCCTTGGGCTGAGGGTTCCCAGGCTTTTTTCAATTCCTCGATCGTAATGTCCTTCGCCCAAGTATTTTGTGGGTTGATTGCGATCGTCAATGCATCATACGCAACGGGTAGCTCGATATAGCGCACCCCGTTTTTCCCACACACCTCCATTTCTTCTTTCAAAATCGGACGCGAAGCATCGTTGATATCAGTTTCTCCCGCACAAAACTTTCTAAATCCCCCAGTTGTCCCAGAGAATTTAACGTCAATCTGTGGTGCTTTATCGCCCTGAGTTTGCTTGAATGCTTTCGCGATCGCGTCACTAATCGGAAAGACTGTACTAGAGCCATCGATTTGAATCCCAGTACCCGCAGGCACGACTGGGTTCGCCACTTCTTGTGAGGTTGCGGCTGGTTGCAATGAATTCGGTTGCGTTGCTTGATTCTGAGTGGTACAGCCGACAAATCCAAATGCTGCTGCGAAACTGAGACCGATCAGTGCCTTGGCTTGCAGCGTTTTAGCCTGAGTCAGTAAGTTGGAAGTCATGGTGAATCTCACATGAGGTTTAGTGAGTACTACACCTATCATTTCAAATAAAATTGATTTACTCAAGCATTTCAGGTAACTTTCTCGTTAATTTATATAAAGAAAACTTGATGGATTACTCCTCTTTGCACAATCGAGGCGGCAAAATAGAACTAAAGCGGCGAAACTCGGCAAGATACTGTTCTAAGACGACAAACTGTGGCAGATTGAGGCTGTAGTATATCCATCGCCCTTCTTGTCGCGCTTTTAGAAGCTGCGCCTCTTTTAGCGCTTTCAGATGAAACGACAACTTAGACTGGCTCACATCGAGAGCTTCGCACAAATCACACACGCAAAGTTCTTGATGACGCAGTAACTCTAGGACTTTAATTCGTAAAGGGTCAGACAGGGCATGAAAACCTGAAACAACTAAATCTGATCTGACTTCAATAGCTTTAGGCATCAATTTTTCTTTGAATGATATGGTGGTGAGTTCACCACCAGTTTAATCGGTAATGCCAGTGAATGCGAATACGGCAGCAATAATTCATTAAATCTTTTTGATATAATATTAGCTGTCAACCAGTACTATTGGTACGCAGTCAAAAAGCGTTGTCTTGATCGCACTCTGAGAATTAAGAAGGCTTACATCGAGTTGAAAATAATGACTTGAGATCGAGACGACTGCGATCGCTAATTTCTCAGCAGTCTCAATCCACTCAGCGTCACTAACACCGTCGATCCCTCATGCCCAACAACGCCTAAAGGCAAAGTGATATGGCTGACAAAATTCGCCACCAATAACAGCACAATAAAACTCAGTGCAAACACAATGTTTTGTTTCACAATGCGCTGAGCGCGACGACCGAGACGAATTGCACCGATCAAGCGTTCTAGCCGATCTGCCATCAAGACAATATCTGCGGTTTCTAGTGCTACATCACTGCCTGCTGCTCCCATTGCAATGCCAATCGAGGCTTGAGCGAGAGCAGGCGCATCATTAATCCCATCTCCAACCATTGCCACCGTGCCATACTGTCGTTGCAATAATCGAATCACATCGACTTTGTTCTCAGGCAGCAGTTCGGAATAGACCTGATCAATTCCGAGTTCATCGGCAATACTGCGGGCAGTACGATCGTTGTCTCCGCTCAACATCACAATTTCTCGAATTCCAAGCTGTCTGAGTCGAGCGATCGTACTTTGAGCTTCAGAACGAATTTGATCCGCGATCGCAATCACGCCCAGCGGTTTTCCCGCATAAGCAACCCATATCACCGTTTTTCCAGATGATTCTAACTGCTGCACGAATGTGGTCAAAGCGTCTGACCAACCGATGGACTGTTCCCTGACAAAAGCTGCCTTGCCTACGATTGCCAATTGTTGATCAATTTCTCCGGTAATTCCCCATCCCGTATGAGCCTGAACATTCGTTGCTCGCTGCCAGTCAATCTGCTGTTTCTGGGCGAATCGAACGACGGCTTCTCCGATCGGGTGTTCGGATAGACTTTCTAAAGCGGCTGCGACTTTGAGCAATTGCGTTTTATCCTGATCAACCGCCATGATTTGAACGACTTGGGGCTTTCCCGTGGTGAGTGTCCCGGTTTTGTCAAACGCGATCGCGCTTACTCGTCCAATCAGTTCTAGTTGAGCGCCGTTTTTGAATAAAATTCCCTGCCGTGCCCCATTCGCAATTCCAGAAAGCAATGTCGGCATTGTAGCTGCCATTAATGCACAGGGAGAGGCAACCACAAGAAAAATCAGTGCGCGATAGATCGTGGTTTCCCAACTCCAACCCCAGAGGAACGGTGGAAGCAATGCAAATAGAATTCCGAGGATGACGATCGCTTTAGCGTATCCCCGCTCAAATCGTTCGATGAATTGCTGAGACGGTGGCGTTTCGGTTTGTGCTTGCTCAACGAGGCGGATCACGCGCTGAATCAAGCTACTTTCCGGCGGTTGGTGCAGTTTGAGCCGTAATGCACCACTCCCATTAATGGTTCCAGCAAAGACTTCATCGCCGATCGTCTTCTCCACAGGCATCGATTCCCCAGTAATCGGAGCTTGATTCAGAGCGCTGAATCCTTCTACGATCAAGCCATCTGTGGGAACGAGTTCGCCCGGTTTCACAATGATCTCACTGCCGATTTGGAGATTCGCGATCGCAATTTCCTCTTCTCGTCCATTGCGCCAAACTCGTGCCGTGTCTGTCGTCAAATTCATTAACCCTCGGATGCTTCGTTCAGTACGCTGCATCGCATAACCTTCTAATGCACCACTAATCGAGAAGATCAGAATCAGAACCGCACCATCGACAATAAAAGAATATTCTCTGCGCCACAATCCCAATGCTGCTGCTCCTAACGCTGCCACAATCATCAGCAGATCAACATCAAGTTCTTTTTCTTCAAATAGAGTTGTGAGACCTTCACGAGCGCTTTCATAGCCACCAATCACATAAGCCGCAGGCAAGATCAGCAGTGCAAGACCGAGCCATCCCGACTGTAGGGTAAGCCAGCCTAGTAGAACTAAAACGCCACAGAGTAAAGCTGCAACGGCATCAGGATGCTGTTTAAGTAGGGTTGGAACGCGAGGAGAAGTGATAGAAAACATCCGTGTTAGTAGAGACAAACCACATCCTCACTCTAAACCTTAACATTAGTGTCAATGTCAAGGTTTTCGCCTAAAATCAAAAGCATGAAGATACAGAATCTGACCATCAAGGAATTAACTGAGGCAGTCGGGGGCGGTATTACTCCTCGAATGGTGCGGCACTACCATACCGTAGGTCTGCTGCCTCAACCCTCACGCTCCGCTAGCAACTACCGCCTCTACAATCAGCGAGACGTTCAGCAACTCAAACAAATTGTGGCACTCAAACAGCAAGGGTTCCAGCTTGCTCACATTCAGCAACTCACTCAGAACGAATCCGCGACTGAACCGACCCTAATCCTGCAATTACAGCAGCAGTATCAAACGATCGTTCAGCAGTTAGCTCGATTGCGCCAAACCGCTGCGGCATTAGAAGGCGTATTGGGGCGAGATCAAGACTGTCAGATGATTCAGGCTGAGGCGCTGGCTCAATTAAGACGATTAGAAGCTGAGGGCGGATTCGGAGAACTGGAAAAGCTTTGGCATCACCTCGACGTGGAAACAACGTCCCATCCCGAAGTCTTTCAAGAATCTCTACAACGATTGTTGCCGGATCTATCTGACCGCTCAGAGATTGAGGTTGATCTGCTGTCTAAGCTCGTGCTGGCATGTGGGGATGTGAGTTTGATTCAGTTTGTGCGTCGGAGTCGAGATGCGATCGCTGCGGCTCGTGATGCCCTCAAAGCGAACTGTACGATCGTCGGGGATATTCTGCCCGTCGTTTCTGCGCTGGATCAAACTCGTCTCGCGCACTTGGATTGTCCGGTTGAGACGTTGATTGCTGATTTACATATCAATAGCGCGGTAGAGGCAGAGCAAGCCTTCTGGGACAATGAACATTGGAAAGAGCGCCTACAGCACCTTCCCAAAGGCTGTATCTTAGTGATTGGTTACGCACCTTCGGTATTGATGTCGATTTGCGAGTTGATTGAACAGGAACAAATTCAGCCTGCGCTGGTGATTGGAATGCCGATCGGGTTCAGTCATGCGCCTGCTGCTAAGCGACGACTGATGAAAACAGACATTCCTTACATCACGATCGAAGGAACCTTGGGCGGTGGATTACTAGCCGCAGTCTCGTTGAATGCCCTGGTCGAATCGCTGATTGAGAAGCCAGACTGTCATTGCTACTTATCCTCGCTGTAAAGCCAGAATTAGATCGATTCAAGGATGGGACAAATCATTGTTTCAGTCACAATTGGTTGAGCCGTCGGATCGCTTAATAGCTCTGTGAGTTCAAGCTTCAATCGTTGCAGTTCTAAAATTTGTCGATCGATATCACTCAGCTTTTCCTGAAGGGTCTGTCTAACATGAACACAGGGGAGATCGCCTGTCTCGCGAACCTCTAAAAAGGCTTTGATCTCGGACAAACTTAATCCAAGACTTTGAGCGCGTTTGATGAAATGTAATCGAGAGAGTGTATCCGAGCGAAACAATCGATAGCCTCCTTCAGTTCGTCCGATTGTCTTCAGAAGTCCAAGTTCTTCATAGTATCGAATGGTTTTTACCGGAAGCCCGCTTTCCTTTGAAATCACGCCAATCAGTTTCGGCTCATCTTGAACAACCATGATTAACTCCGCTGAGAAACTAAAGTTTGAGTTGATTCGACAGGTTGGGAATCACCCTGGACTTCGATCGTGCCACGAAACATATTCATCCCGCAGGTGAACTCATATTCTCCGGGTTCCGTTGGCGTAAACTCGATCGCCGTCACTTGATTGAGCGGTAAATCTTTGGCAATGTGAAAATCAGGCATTCGCACCGCTTCGAGACAGCTAGAGGGATCACGTCGATCGAAGCTCAATCGCACAGGTTGCCCGACCGCAACCACGACTCGATTCGGCTCGTAGCCACCATCAACCGTAATCGTCGCCTGTTGAATTCCCTGATTAGTGTCTGCTTTACGGGACTTAGATTTACTAAACAAAAACCACCAAAGCTCTACCCCAATTAATCCGATCCCTCCAGCCGTGACAGCACCCTTCAACCACAGCGGTTGATCAATGCGGCGAAAGCTAGTTGTCGGTTCAGACGGTTGCATTTGATCGTGAGGTGTTTGTGCCATTGCTGCGCTAGAAACACCCAGTAACAATCCAAATCCCGCTAGACTTCCAATCATCCAATGTTTTCGGATCATGATGCCTCCTTATGCCGTTGCTTTCGGTTTGAAATTTCGCAGCCGCAGTGCATTAGTCAGCACAGAAACTGAACTGAGCGCCATTGCACCTCCTGCAATGATGGGATTGAGGAGCCAACCAAAGACGGGGAAGAGAATGCCTGCGGCGATCGGAATTCCCACCGTGTTGTAGATAAAGGCAAAGAACAAATTTTGCCGAATGTTGCGAATGGTGGCGCGACTCAGTTGAATTGCAGTCACAATGCTTTGCAAATCACCAGAGATTAAAGTGATGTCACTCGCTGCGATCGCAACATCGGTTCCAGTCCCGATCGCAATACCGACATCCGCTTGCGCCAATGCAGGCGCGTCATTAATCCCATCGCCGACCATTGCTACGATTTTCGATTTTGCGTGTCGGCGTGACTTTGTTCGAGTCGTGGATGTTTTGCCAATCTGACCGCTCTGAATGGCTGAGATCGTCGCTGCTTTTTGCTCAGGTCTGACTTCAGCAATCACGGTTTGAATCCCGACTTGTTGCGCGATCGCGTTTGCGGTCTGCTGGTTGTCTCCGGTCAGCATCACCACTTCAAGTCCCAATCGTTGCAGAGCGCGAACGGCTTGGGCTGAAGACGGTTTCAGCGCGTCAGAAATGCCCATTAAACCTTGTAGTTGATGATCGATCGCAATCAGAATCACCGTTTTTCCCAGTGCCTCTAATCGGTTTTTCTCAGATTCGATCTCAGCAGTATCAATTCTAAGTTCGTTTAACCATCGCTGCGTACCGATCTGAACCAGATGATTAGAAACCATTCCTTCAACGCCACTCCCTGCAACAGCTTCAAAGTTCTGAACATCACTTAAAATTACTTCCTGAGCTTGGGCATACCGCACGACCGCTTCAGCTAATGGATGCTCAGAAATGCGCTCGATCGATGCCGCTAACCGCAATAACTTCAGTTCATTCTCAGAACCCACTGTGCTAATAAAATCGGTCACGGTAGGTTTGCCTTCGGTGAGGGTTCCAGTTTTGTCGAGTACGATCGTTTCGATCTGATGCGCTAACTCTAAGCTTTCGGCTCCTTTGATTAGAATGCCATTCTCTGCACCTTTGCCAGTTCCAACCATGACCGAGGTTGGAGTCGCAAGTCCAAGCGCACAAGGACAAGCAATGATGAGAACGCCAACGGTTGTGATTAGAGCTAAAGTCACATTTCCCATGACATTAAACCAGATGAGAAAAGTGAGAATTGCGATCGCAATCACCACCGGAACAAACCATCCAGTGACTTGATCCGCTAATCGCTGAATCGGTGCTTTTGATCCTTGAGCTTGCTGTACCAATTGAACAATCTGAGCCAGAACCGTGTCTTTCCCGACTCGTGTGGCTCGAAATCGAAAGCTTCCTGTTTTATTGATCGTGGCTCCAATTACCTCATCACCGAGTTGCTTTTTCGTCGGGACGCTTTCACCCGTCACCATCGATTCATCAATCTGCGAACTGCCTTGAACGATCTCACCATCTACCGGAATTTTTTCCCCCGGACGCACGATCACAATGTCACCAATACGGACATCCTGAATCGGAACTTCAAGTTCCTGCCCGTTGCGAACAATACGGGCATCTCGCGCTTGCAATCCAATCAGTTTCCGAATCGCCTCAGAAGTTTGTCCCCGCGCCCGCATTTCGAGTAATCGACCTAGCAAAATCAGCGTAATGATCACATTTGCGGCTTCATAGTAAACATCTGGGTTGAGTCCTTGCGACAGAAAGAAGCTTGGAATCAGCGTTGCGACAAGTGAGTATAGATAAGCGGCTCCCGTCCCAAGCGCCACTAACGTATCCATCGTTGCGGTGTGTCGCTTGAGAGCTTTCCAAGCATTAATGAAGAATTCTCGACCTGCCCAGAACATGATCGGAGTGGAAAGAATCAATTGAAACCAAGCATTGTGCAGCCATGTAGGAATGAATAGAATCGGAAATCCAAGCATCATTGGTAATGAGCCAAATACTAGAATCGCGCTAATCACCCCTGCAACGATGACTTTGGTTCTAAGATGCCTAAACTCTCGCAATCGGGCTGTTTTCTCGGCATCGGATTCATCGGTGATGAATTCTTGGTCTTGCAGCGAGTAAGAACCGTATCCCGCCTCGACGATCGCGCTTTGAATCTGCTCTAAATTCGTGCGATCGGGATCGAATTGTATCGATGCTTGTTCGGCTCCGAAGTTGACGCTAACCTCTGCTACACCCGGAACCAAACGAATCGCATCTTCAACGCTGCGGGCACACGAAGCGCAACTCATCCCCTGCAATTTCAGCGTGTTTGTTTCCATGATAGATAAACCTATGCAACGGTATAGCCTGCGTTCGTGACAGCTTCTTTAATGGTGTCTTCTGAAGCTTGGGTTTCGACGCTAACTTGCTTTGTTTTTGGGTCAGCACTGACTTGTGCTGTGGGGTCGATCGCTTTAATTGCAGTGGTAATCGTGTCGCTGCAAGCTGAACAAGCCATATTGGGAACCGTAAACTGAAAAGACATTGTTTAATCTTCCTTGAGGCGAGAAGTGAACTGTCTCTATCTTGAACCCTCTAGTGGGCTGGAGAGTCAAGCGATTGCCTCAAAGTATTCCTACAGAATGAGAAGAGGCTATCCCTACGCCTCAGAGACAGCCTCGATCGAGCCGCTCCAATTCAATTAAGCCATTGCTGCAGCCATTTGGCGACAAGCTTCAGCGCAACGGCGACAAGCTTCAGCGCATCGCTTACAGTGGTCGTGATCGTGTTTGTCACATTCAGCCGCACAGCGATCGCAAGCTTCAGCACAAACGCCACAGAGTTGAGCATGAAGATCAGAATTGCGAGCCATAAACCGAGCGCAAATATCGCAAGTATCCGCACAGTCGCGACAGGTCTTGATGCACTGAGCCATCATTTGCACCATGTCGCTATCGAGGCAGGCAGTTGCACAGGTTTCGCACTCGCGTAAACAATCAAGGCACGCTTCGATACAGGATTCGAGTTGGGATTGATGGGATTGGGTTGCAGTCATAATGAAACTCCTAGAATGTAAAGTTCAAAGAACTGTAGTTTCGTTCTTGGCTTTAACGGTAGAGAGTTGCTGGTAAGGTCGCCTCTAGCATCTGAAGTAAAATTTTCTGTGAAAGATCAAGACTATCGATGGAACGTCATTTCATGCTGATTTCATGTTCATCTGATATGTCCTTAAAATCTTCCTGATTCAATCGAAACACTTCATTCTTATTTCATCTTCGTGTATCAGGATAGTAATAGCAGCTTTAAATTTGTAGAAGTCTTTTGATCAGCAATCAAGTTTCAAAGAATCGTTTTTGCTGCTGAATCTCAATTTCCACTGTAGCAAGGTAAGTATGCGTTCTAAACTCGCTTTGTGGATAGTTTTGTTCACAGCCGCGATCGCAGTTGTCTTTCTCACTCCCAAACTGGGATCAAGTCAAAGCTCACCCAGCCCTCATCGCTTCATTGCTCAATCTCCGACGGATTCCAGTATGCCTGGAATGAAGATGCCTGAAATGACACCTTCGATCGCACCACAGCCTCAAAACGCGATGCTGATCGATCGGGTTTTGCTAGTTTGGTTTAGTCTGAGCGCGATCGCGGTCATTTACGTTGCTTGGGATGCCCTCACTCGCAATCCTGAACTTACCGTGATGAAATGGGGATGGATATTAGTGACACTCTACACCGGAGTCGTTGGGGCAGCCTTGTACATCTTGTCCTGCCAAGAGCCAGCCCCCGGAGAACACGAAGCGTTTGTTCGACCCTTGTGGAAGCAAACACTCGGATCAACCATTCACTGCATGGCAGGAGATGCAACAGGAATTATTGTCGCGGCTGCGATCACCGCAGCTTTGGGGCTACCGATGTGGCTGGATGTCATTTCTGAATATGTGTTCGGCTTTGCGTTCGGGCTATTGATTTTTCAAGCCTTGTTTATGAAAGATATGCTCGGTGGTTCGTACCTGAAAGCTGTTCGACGGTCTTTCACTCCTGAATGGCTTTCCATGAACGCGGTCATGGCGGGCATGATTCCGGTGATGGTGATTCTGATGAGTCGCGACATGACGGCAATGGAAGCGACCTCTCTTCGCTTTTGGGGCGTGATGTCATTGGCAACATTGGTTGGCTTGGTTGTCGCTTTTCCGGTCAATCTGTGGCTGGTTGCTGTTGGTCTAAAACATGGCATGGGAACAGTCAGAGCTTTGGGTAAGGGCGGTCATAGTTTGGCTACTGAACGAAACCGGATTGCTACAACTTCTGGTGAGATACCTGCACCGAATGCTTCTACCGATAAAGCGATTCACCCCGCATCTGAGCTTGATATGTCTGATAGGGAAGGAAGATAAATGAAAGTTCACTCGAATCAGTCATCTACAAATTCACATACTGGAATGGGTATGAAGCCAAAAGCGACGCGATCGCAGATTTTTGCGGTCATGCTTTTGACTTTGTTCGCGCTTGCGATCGGAATTCTAATCGCGGCTTTCTACGGTGATTTCAGCATGAGCGCTAAAAATGTGCCTCAATCCACAATGCCCGGAGTGAGTCAAGGCAATGAATCCATGCCGGGAATGAATATGAACGGGACAACTGCTCCTGCACCCGTTTCATCCCTACCTGCTGCGCCGATGAGTAGCGTTTCTCAAATGAATGGCTTCGTCATGCCACCTGGAATGATCATGACTGCTGATACGAGCATGAAAGCAATGGCAGACATGGCAGCCGTCGATTTAACCAAGATTGCCTACACCGCTCCTGCGGATGCACGAGGCGACCAGGTACTAGAACCTAAGCTAGAGAATGGTGTCAAGGTTTTTAATCTAGATGTCTCTCTAATTAAGTGGAACATCTTACCTGGAACACAAGTGGCTGCCTATGCCTTTAATCGTCAAGTTCCTGGTCCCCGAATTCAGGTGACAGAAGGCGATCGTATTCGCATGATCGTCAAAAACAATCTGTCTGAGCCAACGACGGTTCACTGGCACGGTATGATTGTGCCAAATAATATGGATGGACCTGCCGATGTAACTCAGAAACCGATCGCGCCTGGTGAAAGCTACACCTACGAATTCACGGTCAAGCAATCAGGTACTTATTTCTACCACTCGCATAAAGATGTCGATCGACAACAAACGCTAGGAATGTACGGCGCGTTGATTATTGAACCGAAGAAAGCGAATACTCCCGCCTTCGATCAAGATGTAACGGTTCAACTGCAAGAATGGACAGTGAAACAAGGCTACACTTTCCCCGCAATGCCGATGGAGGGTTTACTCCCCAACTTTTTTACCATCAATGGCAAAGCCTATCCTTCTACCGAAACAGTCAATGCTAAAGTCGGCGAAAAGATTCGCTTCCGCTTCATCGGGTCGAACAATGCGTTTATCCATCCGATGCACATTCATGGTGGACCTTTCAGAATTGTAGCAACCGATGGGAATCCGGTTCCAGTCGCTGCCCAGATCGAGAAAGACACGATCAATGTTGCACCAGGTGAGCGGTATGACGTAATTTGGACGGCGCGGGAGAAGGGAAAATGGTTACTGCATTGCCACATTGCTCACCATGCCACTAATGATAATGTTGAGACGCAGGGTGCAGGGGGATTAACAATGCTAATCAACGTCACCTAGAACAAACTTCACCGTAGTAAGAAAAGGTTGCCTATCTATCAAATGAAAGGCAACCTCTTTGAGTAGGACAGTTTGAGCAATATGCTAGGCAATTCCTGCGACGCTTGCCACTTTCTTATACTCCGCAGAAGCTTGGCGGCAAGCTTGGGCACATTTTTGACAGTGAGAATTGTCTGGGTACTTTTCACATTCCGCCGCACAAGCATCACAAATTTCAATGCAGGCGCGAACAACTTGAGGAATGAAGCGAGATCCACGGCTCATATAAGATGCCGAAGCCCAGCAGATTTGAGCGCAATCGGTACAGACCCGCGCACAGTCAGGCATCGCGCCTAAACAGGCATCTGCACAATGTTCACATTCGTAAGCACAATGAATTGCCGCATCGAGAATCGATTGATAGTTTTGGTGTGGCATCTGAATGTGTCTCCTGTTTAATTTCTAAGTTTGCTGTGTGCAATCTCGGTTTTAATCTAGAAGACCTAAACTACGATCGCGTCTCTCTATCGATAGGTAGACACGTCCTACCCCGCGATAGACCCTCATTTCACAGCTATCTCATTTTTCTATGCTGGATTGAATGCTATGAAAGCACTCGCTACGATCGTAATGACGAAGCTATCGTAGCTAAGGTTCAGCAGTAATCGTTCTCTTCACAATGGATTAGCAGATACCATGAATTTTGATTATGACTTGATTGTGATTGGAGCGGGTCCGGGTGGTCTAGCTGCATCGGAGCGAGCTGCTAGCTATGGCGCTAGAGTCGCGATCGTCGAACGTGGTCAAGTCGGTGGAACTTGTGTCGTTCACGGTTGTATTCCTGAAAAACTGATGACCTATGCTGCTAGCTTTTTGCAATTCTTTCAGAGCGCTGATGAGTATGGTTGGGGTAATGTCTCGTGTCAGTTTGATTGGTCTCAGTTCATGAAAGCTAAAGAGCAGCACATTCAGCATCTGAGCCAAGTCCACATCGAGCATCTACAAAAAGCAGAAGCGGAACTGATCGATGGACAAGCTCGGTTTTTGGATGCTCACACGTTAGAAATTGGCGATCGCCGAGTGACAGCCAATAAAATTCTGATCGCTGTGGGCGGAAATGCGGTTAAGCCAGATCTGCCCGGAATTGAGAATGCGATTACGACTCGCGAACTGCTAGACCTCAGTGATCGACCCGATCATCTCGTGATCGTTGGCAGCAATCATATCGCCGTGAAAGCAGCAGGCATTATGAACGCTTTGATTCCTAAAGTTACGCTGATTACGACAGAAACACAAATTCTTTCGGACTACGATGATGATCTGCGATCGACGATTCAAGCCGAACTTTCAAAGCTTGGGGGTCTATCGCATGAGTTATGCTAGGCGTTGAGAACCTTATCCTGAGATCGATGCAACCGCTTCTGACTCAGCTACTAGACATACCAGCACTAAAGCAGACCAAACCTAGACCAATGACTGCACGATTCACAGCTTTCTATTTCAAGAGAAAGGGTTCTGTAGAGTGCCCCCGCCCTGTTACGATCTCACTTCCTCCTAGCGATCACCTCCTGCACAAGTCGCAGTCTGCGTCGATGGTATAGGGCTTTCTGCAATCAGTTGAACTCTCCCACTGAGATCGCGTTTCCAAGTCGTGGCTTCCACTAATGGTAAAGTTGATTCAGCCCTGACAGATTGATTGCTTAGAGAGAGAGAACGCAGATCTGTCCAAGTGCGATGGCGACCTGCTGTTTGGTCAAGCGGATTCATTGGGATGCCCCCGCGTCCCGTCATCACAAAACTGCTGCCTTGATTCGAGGAACATCCTGCTGTCAGTTGTTGGGTTTGATCAATCAGGGTGTCTGAGAGTTCGACTAAGCCAGCGTTGGGGTCAACGCCAACATTGTTGACTTGAACAGTTCCNTTAATGCCAAATTNGGAACTGGCGGTGATGTCGCTGGCGGGTGTGAGGCGATCGCGGTTCTGCAAGCCAAAGATACCTTGAGTCGTGATGGCNATATTGCCCCCTTGCCCCCTGTCCGCATTCGCAACAATGTCACTGTTTCCTAATCCCAGCACGATCGGAGACTGAATCGTAATATTGCCGCCGTTGCCTGCTCCGCCTGCTGTTGCCGTAATCGAAGCGCGATCGCGCAGTAAGAGTGTTTGAGCCGTTAGGGAGAGGTTGCCGCCATCGCCGACCGCTGTCACCGCTGCGATCGTGCTGCCTCCGTTCAAGTAGATAGAGTTCGCATTGATGTTCAAAGTCCCAGCGTTTCCTAACCCCTGGTTATCAACCTTGACCGTCGCGCCATCTAGGATGCTCAACGATGGCGTGTTGAGGGTCAGACTGCCCGCTGCACCACTTGGGATCGGTGGCAATGCCAGGACTCGTTGAATTTCGGGAGAAACCACACTTGCCGCCGACGCGATTACACTCACCTCGGCCTCGCCGCTCAAAGACGGCACCCCCCCACTCACTTCGATCGAGCGAGTCGCAGTGATCTCCAAGCTGCCAGCATTGCCGCTCGCCAGCGTTGAGGTGTTGATATTGCCCCCACGAGTCACGCTTAATTCTTGGGTATTGATGCTCAATTTACCTGCGTTCCCTGCTCCTAAAGCAGCGACAGTCAATAGGCTAGGCTGTCGAGTGAGTGGACTAAAGCCATCAACCTTGACCGTATTGGCAACCACGAGCATATCTCCACCCCGTCCGCTGCCAAGGTTAGAAGATGAAATAATTGCACTATTGAGAACGAGGAGTTGATCCGCTGAAATCGTGAAGATTCCTGCATTGCTCTGACCCAATGTTGAAGCAGCAAGTCTAGTGCGGATTGTCGGATTGGTGTCGGCTTGTCCATCAAGTTGAATCGTAGATGCCTTGATTGCAACATTCCCCGCTTGACTTCTGCCAAAGGCTCTCGCGTGAACCATCGCTGTCTCCGATAGCCTGATCTGAGGAGCCACGATCGTCATGTCTGCCCCGGTTCCAGCAAAGACATCATTGATCACATAGCTACCAAACCTGCCGGATCGATCTAGTCCAGAGAGTTGAAAGGCTTCGGACGCTTTAATCTGAAAACTGCCGGGCGGTTGAGATCCCTGAGTCACCATGAGTGCGATCGAGCCATTGCGAATCTGAATCGTCTTGCCGACAAGCTGAAGAGCCGTGTTGCCTGCTCCACTTGCATCGAGCGACGATCGATTCGTGAGCGAAATATCTCGATCAGCTTGCAGGGAATCTGCATTCAAATCCCAGCCTTGAGCAACGGGTGCTAAGCTGACGCTGCCACTGCTACCACTGATGATCTCTAGCCTTCCCTGCGGGGCTGACAGAACGCCACCATCTAGCGTCACATTGCCTCCGACGAGTGCCAGAGTTCGATTCGGCTTGACCTGTAATCCTGATGTGGGTGGGCTGGTTCTAATTACGGGTGCATAAGTACTTGGCAATTGCAGCGTGTGTCCGGTTCCGTTAACCGCGATCGTACCTGGATTTCGCCCCATTTGCAGACCGATCGGCACACTCATCGTCAAGAGCGGTGCAATACTCGGATCTGCTGCAAACTCTGCACCATCGACAAACTTGACACTGGTAGCAGTTGTGCCAATGAACGATCCACCGATGTCGAGTCGAGCATTTGTCCCAAAGAGGATGCCATTGGGATTGAGGAGAAATAAACTCACTGGATTGATGCTGTTACTGGTTTTGATTAGTCCATCAATGCTAGAAACATTGCTACCAGTTACTCGACTAAGAATCGTGGAAATATTAGGCGTGTTAACCAGATCAAAAGTGGCAGAACCGCCTGTTGGAATCGAGAATTCGCGGAAGCTATGGAAAAGGTTGCTGCCTGCTGCGGTGCCATTGGTGATGGTGAAGTCACGATTGTTTGAAGTATTGACGATCGTATTCAGTGTTCTATCCGGTACGACGGTTTGAGCCGAACTGAGATCGACACTGACTATCAACCCCATCCCCATCAATCCCAAACTGAGCCAAGTACGATTCATCTCGTTTCACTTTCTCGAAACATTACTTGATAGGATGCCCTTAAAGAGAAGTGAATGCTTTATTTCAGGTTTAAGTAAATAAAATTTGGATGAATTTTAAGTTAGAGCAAACGTAATGTAGAATCCTCTTTTCTTAAACCCATCAGCCTTTCAAGCAACGAGAACCGCACGAGGTTACGCTATCTCGTTTGCTGGCACTTAGATTCTACCTCTGCATAATTCAGGCGATAGACCCGCTTGGGTTTCAGATTCTATGTCGATCGCAAGTGCAAAAACTTGAGCGCGAACAGTCCTGTATCAATATTAGTCTCTCTGGTGAAGTAGATAAGATTTCTGCGACGACGGTTGTTTGGATTGAGGAGCGCACGCCTAACTTAGATGAACTCAACTTAGAGCAGATTAATATTGACCTCGATCGAGGCGCAATTGCTGTTGATGGATATAGTTGCACCTCGCAGCCCAATATTTTCGCTGTTGGAGACTGTACCCTCCGCCCACATTGGACTCCGGTTGCGATCGCATCCGGGCGTGCATTTGCTGATACCGAATTTGGTAATCAGACTTGTGCTGTTAGCTACAAGAATATTCCTGCTGTCATCTCGACAAAACCTGAAGCCGCAACAATCGGATTGAGCGAAACGCAAGCCCGCGAGAAGTTTGGGAATGCGGTTCGATGCTACCGCAAAACGTTTCAACCGTTATTTAATCTCATCGGGGAATCAAAGCAAGAAGCATTGCTCAAACTTGTGATTGATCAGCACTCCGACCGAGTTTTAGGCGCTCACATGGTGGGTGAATATGCAAGTGAGATTATTCAAATGGTTGCGCCTGCGATGAAAGCAGGAGTCACCAAGAAGCACTTTGATCAAGCGATCGGCATTCATCCCTCGCTAGGAGAAGAGTTTTTCACTATGCGTTAAAACAACTCATCACATTGCTCTGGGTCTTAACCCAAATCCGTACTGCTCATCCTCCAAGTTTTTGCTCTAGCTGAGTAACCCAGGCTTTAATACGATCGCCGCTCAAGTCTGATTGAGTATCTCTGTCGAGGGCAAGTTCAACAAACTCTCCGTCCCGTCTGCTTTTGATTCCACCTTTCTGCCACTGAAATCAATCTCGTCTAACTAACTGTTCAAAGAAAAGAAGTAAATGACAAATCTCGTTTCTCTACCTATCGATGGGTAGAGCGCAATTTTACCCGTAAGAATGTGGCTTGAAATTACTGAAAGGCTACAAAAAAGGCGATCGCTACTGTTTCAAAATTCTTTGAAATACCCCTTGACTCTCCAGTTGACCAGACACTTTACAGTAATAAGCAGTTGAGAAAAGAATCTTGGTTCTGCAAGTGTACGGCGCTTTGAAGCATCACACATTTGCAGATCGGAAACCGCGATCATTCTCTGAAGCTTTCAATACTACTCCCTAACTATTTTTGAGAGATTTGTCATGACGATGCTGAACAGTAAAACAGCGGAAACGAACGCAAGGAATGTCAAGATTTATCGGATGTCAATGCCTGAGCATGAGTGCCCTTGGGGGCTTCGAGCGATCAAGCTACTTCAAGAGCAAGGCATCGAATTTGAGGATGTGAAACTGCGATCGCGTGAAGAAGTCGATCAATTTAAAGCAAAACATGGGGTTGCAACGACACCTCAGATTTTCTTTGGTTCAGATCGAATCGGAGGCTATACCGATCTCGCAGAACGGCTGAAAGTCGAAGCTGAAAAAGCTGAATATTCTTACACACCAGTCGCCGCAGTCTTCTCAACGGCTGGATTAATAGCACTAGCAACATCGCTTGGAATTCCTGGATTTATGGGTTTTTCACTCTCGATGCTAGCTTCTCTTAAGCTGATGGATCTGAATTCGTTTTCTGAGAGTTTCGAGAAGTATGATCTCGTCACCAAGCGCTTTAAGCCTTACGGAAAGATCTACCCGTTTGCTGAGTTGTTGATCGGACTTGGATTTCTGTCTGGTGTTGCACCGTTGGCGACTGGCATTAGCTCATTAGTTGTCGGGGTTAGCGGAGCAGTTTCAGTGTTCAAAGCAGTTTACATCGATAAGCTGGCATTGAATTGTGCTTGTGTGGGTGGCAATTCTAAAGCACCGTTGGGTGTCGTGAGCTTTGCTGAGAACGCGATCATGGCGGTAATGGGCGGAATGTTGACCTTCTCTTCATTGTCAGAGGCGAATATTCAGCCGATGAGAGCTTTGGAAACATTGTCGCCCGCCGTTGTACAGGTGCAAGAAAGCAAGCCAAATCAAGCACAGTAAGCTTCGTTGTCTTATCAAAGAAACTTCAGGAAATTAAAGTCATTGTTGGAGGATTAGAGTCATGACCGTACATCACAATGCAACGATCGAGATTCAGCGACTCGCTTATTACATTGAGTTTGAATCTAAGCCTATTCACATTCAAGCAGGTGAACCCGTAGAACTGGCATTCACAATTCGGAACTCGAATGGGGAAATTGCACAGGATCTAAAGATTGTGCATGAGCAAGCGATTCATTTGCTCGTTGTTTCTGAAGATCTCAGCGAGTTCTATCATTTACATCCAGAGCAAGAAGCAGAGGGTCGGTTTCGTCTTGTCTACACTTTTCCGCAAGCAGGACAATATCGGCTTTATGCGGATTACACGCCGATTAATTCTGATCAAATTGTAGATCAACTGAACCTACACATTGCTGGAGAAGCACGAGCAGCGATCGCACTGATTGAAGATGACATCCTGACTAAAAGCGTGAACGGCTTGCGATTCACCCTGACAGCGAACCAACCATTACGCGCAGGTGAAGCAATCATGCTCGATTTTGCGGTTGAAGATGAGCAAACTCATCAGCCCGTGACTGATCTTCAACCCTATTTGGGCGCTCTCGCTCATTTCGTTATCATCAGCGAGGACGGCAGCGAGTTTCTGCACGTTCATCCAATGGATCATCATGAGCCTTCGATCTCCAGTCATGCAGATTCTTCGACGGATCACGCTTCTCACTCTAGCACCTCCCAAATTAGTGCCCATACTCGCTTTCCTCGCGCTGGACTGTACAAAATTTGGGCGCAGTTTCAACGTCGTGGGCAAGTGATCACAGTTCCTTTTGTGGTGCGAGTTGCTGAGTAATCCAATCGCTTTTCAAAAGCAAGCTGTTTATCGAACAATCAAATCATGGATTCATCTAACTTTTCAGCCACAGATTCGCCCTCTGAAAAGGTATCTCGCTCTCGTCGCGCTCGTATGTGGTGGCTGCTTGGATTATTGTTGCTTGGTGGCGGAGGTTTAGGAGTTTGGCAAGTTCTGGCAAGGCGGGAGCCAGTTCCAACTACTGCCCCGCCGCCTTCAATGCCTGTTAAAACTCTAACCCTACAATCGCGCCTGCTGCAAGAACGATCGGAGTTGATTGCCAATCTGCGATCGCGTCGTTCTGTCACGCTGCGTCCCCAGATTCAAGGACGAGTCACCCGTATTCTTGTTACGCCAGGAGCGCAGGTCAGCGCTGGAACGGTTTTAGCTCAAGTTGATCCGGCTCAACAACAAGCAGCCGTCAACAGTAATAGTGCAGCAACCGAATCGGCTCAGGCAGAAGTGGCGACAGCTAGAGCGACCTTGCGATCGCTCGAAGCAGAACAGCGATCGAAACTATCTGATGTGAAGCTGGCTCAACAAGACTACAACCGTTATTCTCAGTTAGCAGCAGCAGGCGCAATTTCACAGCAAACTCGTGATCAGTATGCCAATCGACTAGAAGTGGCGAGAGCAAGTCTCGGCGCGGTTGAAGAACAAACTCAAGCACAGCAGGCAACGGTGCTTCAGGCAGAAAAAGGGGTGCAAGAAGCGCGATCGCGCACTCAGGAACAGCAAGTTCAGCTTCAGTTCTTTCAAATCACAGCGCCCTTTCAGGGAACAGTGGGAGAAATTCCCGCAAAGGTTGGCGATCTAGTCGATCCTTCGACTCAGATCGTGACGATTGTTGATAATACTGCACTAGAAGTCAATTTCTCAATTCCAGCCGAGCAGGTTTCTCAAGTAAATATCGGAGATTTAGTTGAGCTAGTAGATAATCGCGGACAGCGCTTGGGAACGAGTCGCGTGTTCTTCATTGCTCCGAATACAACAGGGACAACTCAATCGATTTTAGTGAAAACGTTGATTGATAATCCTGATGGGCGTTTGAGAACTGAACAGTTTGTTCGAGCGAGAATCATCCAAAGTCAGCGTCCGGGTGTCGTTGTTCCCACAACAGCCATAACACGGTTAGGCGGAGAGGCTTTTGTGTATGTCGTTGAGCCTGCTCAATCTGGCTTTGTGGCACGACAGCGACTCTTGAAATTAGGCGCGATCGAGGGTAACGATTATCAAGTTCTGGATGGTTTGCGTGCAGGAGAAAGAGTCATTGTGTCTGGTGTGCTGGCGCTTAGGGATGGAATGCCAATTACACCTGAATCTTAAATTATCCACTCACCTGAATAAGCTGTATGTTTGCTGATTTTTTCATCAAGCGACCTGTTTTCGCGATCGTCACCGCTTTAGTGATGGTCGTCGTCGGACTTGTTAGCCTGCCTACTCTACCTGTTGAGCAATATCCAGATATCAGTCCCGTTCAGATTACAGTAACGGCAAGATATACGGGTGCAAATGCCCAAGTCGTCGAGGACACGGTAACAACCATCTTAGAACGTCAAATTAACGGCGTTGAAGGCATGAGATACATGGCTTCGACGAGCAGTAATGATGGAACGAGTACGATCGTAGTCACGTTTCAGCAAGGCTATAACATTGATGTAGCGGCATCGGATGTTCAGAATCGAGTGCTGCAAGTTCAAGCCCAACTGCCACAAGTAGTTCAGCAAACTGGAGTCAGCGTCTCGAAGCAATCAACAGCGATCGTTCTCGCAATGGCACTTTACAGCGAAGGCGATCGCTACAATGACACTTTTATCAGCAACTATGCCGATCTTTACATCCTAGACGCTCTGCGACGAATTAAGGGCGTGGGCAACATTCTAACCTTCGGTGAACGACGTTATGCAATGCGCGTTTGGCTCGATACCAATCGTCTTGCCAGTCGAAATCTGACAGCTCAAGATGTGATTAATGCCCTGAATCAGCAAAACATCCAGCTTGGGATTGGGAGCATTGGACAGCCGCCTGTTTCAAACGAGCAACTGTATCAGATTGACTTGCAAACAAGCGGTAGATTGAGAGAGCCGACAGAGTTTAAAGAAATTGTGCTGAAAGCCGAGGCAGATGGAACATTGGTTCGGCTCAAGGATGTTGGGCGCGTTGAACTTGGAGCCGAAAACTACAGTTCATTTACCAGCTATCGGGGTCGTGTCTCTGTTGGGTATCAGGTGATCCAGATTCCAGGCAGCAATGCTCTGAATATTGCCACAGCAGTCAAATCAGAGATGGAGCGGCTTTCTAAAAATTTTCCGCCTGGACTGACTTTCGATATTCCGTATGATTCTTCTCTATTCATCGAAGCATCGTTTCAGGAAGTAGTCAGAAGCTTATTTGAGGCAATTATTCTAGTTGTGTTGGTGATTTTCGTGTTCCTGCAAGACTGGAGAACCACGATTATTACGGCGATCGTGATCCCAGTTTCGCTGATCGGAACATTCATTTTTGTCAAAGCCTTTAACTTCTCGCTCAACAGTCTGACACTCTTTGGATTAACGCTTGCGACTGGCATGGTGGTAGATGATGCGATCGTCATCGTTGAAGATGTGACTCGATTGATTCAGGAGAGAAATTTGAGTCCGTTTCGAGCGACGATCGAGGCGATGCGTGAACTATTTGGGGCAGTGATTGCAACTTCGCTGGTTTTGATGGCGGTCTTTATTCCAGTTGGCTTTTTCCCAGGTGTGACAGGTCAGTTGTACAAGCAGTTTGCATTGACGATCGCGTTTTCGGTTACGATTTCAACCATCAACGCTTTAACGCTAACGCCTGCGCTCTCTGCTTTATTGCTGCTCCGACGACAACCTAGACCGAGCGGTTGGTTAGGGTGGCTTGCGGCTCGTTTCAATGGGTTTTTAGACTGGTCACGTCGAGGATATGCTCAGGTGTTAGAAAAACTAACGCGCATCAGAGCGATCGTCATGGTAGTCTTTACTGCATCTTTGGGTGTCACAGCTTGGCTTTATCTATCACTACCTCAGTCATTCCTACCGGAAGAAGATCAAGGCTACTTCATCAATCTGATTCAGGGAGCCGATGGAACCTCTTTGAACTATACAAAGCAAATTGTCGATCAAGCAGAACAGCAACTTCTCAAGGTTCCAGAAGTTCGAGCCACTTTTGCAGTCGGAGGCGTGGGATTTAGTGGAAATGCTCCAAATCGTGGGTTTATGTTCGCACCGCTTAAGTCTTGGGATGAGCGACAAAACCCAGATCAGAGCGTTTCCGGGCTTCTGAATCGTGTCAGAGCAGGATTGATGTCAATTCCTCAAGCTCCGGTTTTGGCGGTTAATCCACCCACAATTCAAAGTTTAGGCAGCGTTGGCGGATTCGTGTTTCAACTGCAAGACCGCAGCGATCGCACCACCACCGATCTCCAAAAGCTCGATCAAATCAAATCCCAGTTAGTTCAGAAAGCAAATCAGACACCTGGACTACAATCCGTGTTCAGTACCTATACTGCTAACGCACCGCAACTTTTATTAGAAGTCGATCGCGCTAAAGCGGAAGCATTACAAGTCTCAGTTGATGAAATTTTTAGTACTTTGCAAGCATACATTGGCTCTCGCTATGTGAATGACTTTAATGCGTTTGGTCGAATCTATCGTGTGTATGTTCAAGCCGATCAGCAGTTTCGATCGACTCCAGAAAGTATCGAGCAACTGTACGTGCGATCGCGTCGAGGTGAAATGATTCCACTAAAAACTTTAGTCACGCTTGTTCCAACGACTGGAGCGCAAACGATTAATCACTACAACTTGCATCGATCAATTGAGATCAACGGAACAGCCGCACCGGGATTTAGTTCTGGGCAAGCCATTCAAGCCATGCAGAAACTAGCGGCTGAAATTCTTCCACCTGATACGGGATTTGAATGGTCGGGGATTTCGCTGGAAGAACTCGAATCCGGAGGACAAGCACCAATCATTTTCGGTTTAGGAATTTTCTTTGTGTTCCTTGTACTAGCAGCGCAGTACAACAATTTTATTGACCCTTTAATTATCATGCTGTCTGTGCCACTTGCGGTTCTCGGTGCGCTGTCGGCTCAAGCATCGAGAGGATTATATAACGATGTATACTGCCAAGTTGGGCTAGTGATGCTGATCGGACTTGCCAGCAAAAATTCAATTCTAATTGTGGAATTTGCTAATCAACTGCGATCGCAAGGGCGCTCTTTAGTTCAGGCAGTCGTAGAAGCTGCTCAAGAACGATTGCGCCCGATTTTGATGACAGCTATCTCAACCTTGCTCGGAAGCTATCCCTTGTTGATAGCGACCTACCGTGTATACACAAGTAGATTGTAAACTGGTTGCAGTGTGATGGGAGGTCAAACCCGTGATGGACAATCCGATATTGATTCACGCACAAGCGCTCAAGGGCGCGGCTTTTGGGGATAAACGCCTGGAAAAAAGGGGGCAGCCTTATACGAAGCGATTTGTCAGCACCAATCGGTGAGTATTCGCGCGATTAGTCGCAATTGGGCAGAGCAGATGGGATACTACCGCTTTCTGAACAACGACGAGGTGACGGCTTCGGAACTCAGCATGAGTTTGGCACGACATTGCCAGACTCAGGTGGAAGGGCGGCATATCTTGGCAATCAGCGACAGTAGCGAGATCAATTTGCAGGCTCATGCAGGACGGTGCAAGCCAGAGAACTTAGGGAGCGTGGGGAACAACGATGGATTGGGCTTTTGGCTACATCCGACCTTAGCCGTGGATGCCGAAAGTGGATTTCCGTTCGGACTGAGTGCGGTGCAGATCTGGCATCGTGAGGTAGAGCGACTAGATAAAACACAACGACGCTACAAACAATTGCCGATTGAAGCCAAGGAGTCGTACAAATGGATTAAATCTGCGGTCAGTAGTCAGCCGCATTTTGAGTCTGGCGGAGCAGTACAAGTCACCTACATCGGCGACCGAGAAGCTGACATTTATGAAGAATGGTTTGATGTGCCGCAGTTGGGAGCGCAGTTGTTAGTGCGAGTCGGACAAGACCGAACGCTCGTGGACAAGAGCAATAAACTTTCGGTCGAGGTGGCACAACAATCCGTGCAAGGCAGCTATCCGGTTGTTGTGCCAGAAGACAAGCGATTGAAACGTCCGGCACGAGAAGCATTCATGAGTGTCCGTTATGGTCGAGTCAGGATCCAGCGACCGAAGCGCCTGAGCGGCGAGGTGTATCCTGCCTCAGTCACGCTTTGTGTGGTGGATGCTCAAGAAGTCAGTCCTCCTGCGGGCACCGAACCCTTGCATTGGTGCTTGCTGACCACTCACAGCGTCGAAACCTTGGAACAAGCCTTGCAAGTCCTGAAATGGTATCAATGGCGGTGGCGCATTGAACAGTTATTTGCCATCCTCAAGCAAACTGGACTCGATATTGAAGCCACTCAACTCGAATCCGCTCAAGCGATTCAAGCGCTCTGTGTTTTAGCCCTCTCAGCATCCGTGCGGGTTCTTCAGTTAGTGGAAGGACGCGACGATGCTACTCAGCCTGCTGCTGTTGTTTTCCCCCTTGACCAACAACAGTGTTTAGTCCAGCTAGCATGCACCTTGCAAGGACGCACTCGCAAACAGCAAAATCCGCATCCGCCCCAGACCCTAGCTTGGGCTGCTTGGTGCATTGCCCGGTTAGGGGGATGGACGGGCTATAGCAGTCAGCGTCCTCCAGGAATTGTAACGATGCTGCGAGGACTACAGCAGTTTGACTCCTTTTTTGCGGGATGGAGTTTCAATCGAGATGTGTATACACAGTAGGTTGATAGCGACTGGGGCTGGAGCCGCCAGCCGCCGATCACTCGGTACAGCAGTATTTGGCGGAATGTTTGTGGCAACGTTTTTGAGTTTATTTGTTGTTCCTATTTTGTACATCGTGGTGAAATCGATAGAATCCAAGCTAACGGGAGTGAAGCATCGCAACCCCGAATCGATCGAGCCACTGTAGTATCGGATCAAGCATTAAGCTCTTGTTTGAGTTGAGCAACCCAGGTTTTGATCCGATCGTCACTCAAATCGGATTGATTATCTTCGTCGAGGGCAAGTCCAACAAACTTTCCATCCCGCACCGCTTTCGATTCGGTAAAGTCGTAGCCTTCGGTTGACCAGTATCCGACCGTTTCGCCACCTTGCTCAGAAATCTTTTCTTCTAAAATGCCCATCGCATCTTGAAACGAATCGGCATACCCAACCTGATCGCCTTCACCGAAGTAAGCTACCTTTTTTCCACCGAAATCGATTTCATCTAACTGCTCAAAAAAGTTATCCCAGTCGTCTTGCAGTTGACCGACATTCCAGGTTGGGCAACCAATGATAATGACTGAATACTTCTCAAAATCACTTGGCTCTGCGCGAGAAATATCATACAAATCGATCGCATCTTGTCCAAACGCTTGCTGAATTGTTTCTGCTGCTGTTTGCGTATAGCCTGTCTGTGTTCCGTAAAATAATCCAACCTCTGCCATATCATCTCCCTCCAATGATAGTACTTCAGCTTGAACTTAAAATCTTCAGGTTAAGCTTAGATAGAGATTAATGCGGTAGCTTCCCTCTGATGAAAGACTCAAGATTTCTAGCATTAGGCGTAGCTCAGTTTCATCTTGATTTCATTTTTCTATGCTGTCTTGAATGAATGGGCGGTTAGTGCTACACCGAAGGCAAGAAATCCGCTCAAACTGCGGTCTACTGCCCTTGACTCTCCAGCCTGCTGGATAGTTCAGAATAAATGAAGATATCAATCAATTTTGTAGGTCAAGTATGAATCGCTCAACACTCAAAACAGGATTACTCGGACTCTCAATCGGCGCGATCGTTGCGATGGGAGGACTGTCAGCTTGCTCAAATTCTGCTCAAAATTCAACCTCCGATCAAAATCCGACTGCTACGGGTTCACCAATGGCAGGAATGCCAGGGATGGATCATGGCAATATGCAGCATGGCAACATGATGATGAACATGGATTTAGGAGCAGCCGATGAGAACTTTGATTTGCGCTTTATCGATGCAATGGTTCCCCATCACCAAGGAGCCGTAAAAATGGCGCAAGAAGCATTACAAAAATCGAAGCGTCCTGAAGTCAAGAAGTTAGCTCAATCGATCATTGCGGATCAGGACAAAGAGATTGCTCAAATGCAGCAGTGGCGGAAAACTTGGTACGCGAGTGCCGCTAACACCCCGATGGCGTGGGATAGTAAGACGAAAAGCATGATGCCAATGACTCAGGATCAGATGAACGGCATGATGATGAACATGGATTTGGGGGCAGCCGATGATCAGTTTGACCTGCGCTTCATCAACGCCATGATTCCGCACCATGAAAGCGCGATCGTCATGGCGAACGATGCCAAACAAAAGTCGAAGCGTCCTGAAATTCAGAAGCTAGCAACCACGATCATCTCTTCTCAACAAGCCGAAATCGATCAGATGAAACAGTGGCGCAAAGCTTGGTATAACCAATAGCGGATTTCATTCCTGTTTCACATTTAGCTGTCACACTAGAGAGTTAATGACCTGTTGGGATTCATCATGCCGAGTCTTGCTGTTTCTGTTTCCATCTCGATTCGCCGTCTTTCGGCTACAGTGCTGACACTAGGAGCGTTAGTAGGAAGTCCTGCGCTTGTGTTCGCGCATGGTGGGCACGGTAACGAATTTAAGGGTGGATCAACGCAATCATCAGGCAGCGTTCAAGTCGATGCAGCAACAGCCCAGCGACTCGGCTTCAAGGTAGAATCTGTGATGCGGCAGCGATTGGCATTTGGCATCAAAACAACTGGACAAATCGAAACGCTGCCAAATCGCCAAGTTGAAGTCACAACTCCAGTGGGTGGAACCCTGTTACGGCTGCTCGTTAAGCCCGGTGATATCGTCGCAGCAGGGCAACCGTTAGCAGTGATGACCAGTCCAGATTTAGCTCAGTTAAGAACCACAGCGTTCGATCGACGCAGTGAGGCAACTGGCGCAGTTCAACAAGCAGAGGCAGATTTACAACTGGCTCAAGAAAACCTTGATCGACAACGTACCATCACTGATCAAGAAGTTCGACAGGCAAAATCGGCGTTTGATTTCGCTCAAGAAGCATCCACTAAAGATCAGCAGTTGGCTCAAACAGGCGCACTGCCGCGACGGACAGCGCTCGAATCGGGCACGAAACTGGCAGAAGCTCGCGCCAATTTATCAAAGGCAGAAAGTCGCTTAGCTGTATCGGAAGCTCAGGCACAATTAAAGCGGGCGCAATCCGCATTAGAGGTGGCACGATCAAGGGTGCAACTGAGCGGACAGGCTTATGAAACTCGTCTGCGCCAACTCGGAGCCAACGCTAACGAAGATGGCACGATTACGATTACGGCTCCGATTTCCGGTGCGATTGCCGATCGAGAAGCGACTCCCGGAGAATCGGGACAGGATGCGGGAAAGAGAATTTTAACGATCGTCAATGGCAGCAGTGTGCAAGCATCCGGCAACATCTACGAAAAAGATCTGAATCAGATCCGAGTCGGGCAGTCTGTGCGAGTTAAAGTCAATGGGTTAGCCGATCGCAGTTTCAATGGGCGAATTAGCGTGGTCGGTTCAACCGTACAAGGTGAAACTCGTGTTGTGCCTGTGAAAGTGGAACTAGACAACGCAGATGGCGCGTTAAAGCCGGGAATGTTTGCGGAGATCGAAGTACTGACCGATCGTACTCCGGTGTCTGTGTTAGCCGTTCCGAAATCAGCGATCGTCGAAACCAACGATAAAAAGAAAATTGTCTTTGTGCAGAATGGCAATGCTTTTCAAGCCACAGATGTCACACTTGGACGAGAATCTAGCGACTTTGTTGAAGTCACGAACGGGTTATTCGATGGAGATAAGGTTGTAACACAACGCGCTCCGCAACTGTACACGCAATCCTTACGAGGAGATACCAAGGCGGACGCAGGACACAGCGAAACGCCTACTACAACCGCTCAAGCCTCAAATTCTTTACCTTGGTGGCTAATCTTACCTGCGGGGGGTGCGATCGCAGTAGGAACCTTCTGGGCAGGTACGGTCTGGTCGTCGCGTCGTCAGCGTCGGCTTCAGCCTGCTGTAGAAAATGCAACTCCTCATGAGGCTGAAATTTACTTTCATTCCAACGGTAGTGGCTCGAAGTCAAGCGCAATCCAGCCTCAAGTAGAGATTTTAGATACTGATCATAATCCTCATCAGAACTAACTTCTGTGTAATCCCTCTGACATTGATTCAGAGTTTGGCATGATGTTTCTCGATTTCATCAGTTGCTCAGAGGTGATTCAGTTTAATCGATTAATGATGAGTGTGGTATCACAGCATCCTCAAATGGTGCAACGGTTCTTTCAAACGAGTTCTGCAACTATCTATGCTGCACTTGCTAATTTGTTGGTCAAGCTGCTATGGCAGAGCAGCCTCGCTTGTCATTTGCTTGCTGTCGTGGTACTCATTTCCTGCAACCACTGCTCTAGCCCAAACCTCATGGCGGATGTGAATGGGTGGGTGCTTGGGCACGTTGTACGTTTGGTCAACGATTTTCGCGACACCGAGAATTGGAGTGGCATTTGCATTAGGGTTAACGATTGTAGGTCAGATGATTGCGGCTCTGTTTCTCGATCATTACGGTGCGAGCGCGTACCCGCGTAGCGAAGCTATCGATCTGACGAAATATGCTGCCAGTCCAACTCGAATTGCCGGAGTCGTGTTCGTTGTCTTGGGCGTTTCCTTAGTTGCTTATGCGAAGCGATGACGGGGTGATCTGCTGATCAGGGGAGTACAAAGAATGCACCGTAATGATCGAATAATTAGCTCAGAGCTTAGCTACACCAATGATGACCTCACTGCTGCTATCTGTGTAATCAGTACTGACAGTTACCCCCTGCCAAGCCTCCAAATCCGTTTTCACCTGCTCTAGTTTCTCCTGAATCAGCTTCATGGCATCTATGCCTAATGCCAGTCGCATTGGAGGACGAGGACTTTCCACAGCTTGAATGATCGCTTGCGCCGCTTTCGTTGGATTGCCAGTTTGCTGACCATCCATCTTCTTGAACCACTGCAATGACGCACCGCTTACCCCAGCATAGGCATCAATGGAGTGTTCGGCTGCTGCCAGAGAACGTCCGTTAAAATCGGTGCGAAATGCTCCAGGTTCAATTAAGGTAACTCTGATTCCAAAGGATTCAACCTCTCTAGCTAGAGCTTCAGACGTACCTTCCAGAGCAAATTTAGCACCACAGTAGAGGCTGCTTCCACCGAATCCGACGAATCCTGCTGTGGAGGACAGATTCACAATGTGACCGCTGCCTTGCTGACGCATCACAGGCAAGACCGCTCGCATCAGACGGAGTGCCCCAAAGAAGTTGGTTTCAAAAAATTGGTGAATCTGATCATCGCTAACTTCTTCAAGTGCGGCAATCAATCCATGACCCGCATTGTTGACTAGCACATCAATTCGACCAAAGGTAGCGATTGCGGCATCAACTGCTGCTTGGATGTCTTGAGATGCTGTGACATCCAGCCGAATCGCCTTTGCGGTTTCTGGATAGTGCTTAATCAAAGCGTGAAGTTGCTCTGGTTTGCGAGCAGTCGCCAGCAGGAAGTCGCCCTGCTTCAACACCGCTTCTGCCAAGGCACGTCCGAACCCTGTTGAACATCCGGTAATTAACCAAACTTTAGAAGCGACGCGATTTTTATCTAAGTTCATTTGTTTCCTCCAATACAGTTAAAGCGCAACTGTGATTCTGTAACTTACTTTCCACGTTAAGCAGCTCCAATAAATATGTCCAATACGATTTTTGTCTTAGACTAAGACTTAAAACCTATTAATCAGCAATGGAACTTCGACACTTGCGGTACTTCGTGGCGGTCGCTGAGGAACTTCATTTTGGTCACGCCGCCCAACGACTCCAAATCGCTCAGCCGCCGCTCAGTCAACAAATTCGTCAACTCGAACAAGAACTCGGTGTCGAGTTGCTGTATCGAACGAAGCGAACCGTTCGACTGACTGAAGCAGGACAAGCCTTCTTACAGCAGGCACGACAGATTCTCGTGCAATCTGAGCAAGCGATCGAGGTTGCCCAGCGTGCCAGTCGCGGTGAAGTGGGTCGGTTAGCGATCGGATTTGTGGGATCTGCCACATGTAGCCTACTACCTGATGTCGTGCGGTCATTTCGCCGTCAGTTTCCTGATGTTCGGTTGCTGCTGCATGAAATGACCACGAGCGAGCAACTTGAAGCACTGCACGACGATCGCATTCAGATTGGCTTTCTCTGTCCGCCCATCAATGATGCTGAACTCAGCGTGGAAACGGTTTTACAAGAATCGTTCGTGGCGGTCTTGCCAGAGGTACATCCGCTTGCGACTCAAACCCAACTGTCATTAGCATCACTTGCCGAGGAGTCCTTCATCTTATCTCCACGTCATCTAGGAAGCGGCTTTCATGATCAGATTATCCGGTTATGTCAGCAAGTAGGATTTATGCCCCAAGTCACTCAAGAAGCGATTCAGATGCAAACGATCCTTAGCTTAGTGGCAGCGGAATTAGGGGTTGCGCTTGTTCCAGCTTCGCTCCAGACTTTGCAACGAGCCGGGGTCGTCTACAAACCGCTTGAAGGCCAAACGCTCGATGTCGAGCTGGCAATGGTTTGGCGAAGTGCAAACTCTTCGCCCGTGCTTCACCAATTTCTAGCGCAATCAAGAGCCGTTACATAATCTAGTGCAACATTTCACCAAGTCATGCTGTTGAGACTGATCGAAACGCTTGTAATCTCTCAATTCATAGATGCGCCCGGTTTCATCTCTGTTTCATATTCTCCTGAGATCATGAGTTATGGGTGGATACAAGCACGATTTTTCTAGGGAGTGGTTCGCCGATGCTCAATTCGATTGTTAGAGGGTCGATCGCGCAACGGTGGTTGGTTGTCCTTGCCGCAATTCTCCTCTCCCTTTGGGGACTGCGAGTGATGACGCAGATGCCCTTAGATGTATTTCCGGCGTTTGCTCCACCCCAAGTCGAAATTCAAACCGAAGCTGCCGGACTCGCACCCGAAGAAGTCGAATCACTTGTCACTCGCCCGATCGAAAGCGCGATTAATGGAACGCCTGGACTGGTTTCTTTACGATCCGCATCTGCCGTCGGAATCTCCTCAGTCAAAGCGGTTTTCAGTTGGGACACGGATGTTTATCGAGCGCGGCAGCTAGTCACCGAACGACTAGGGCGAACACAGAGCATTTTGCCGCAAGGGGTAAATCAGCCAGAAATTTTGCCTGTGAGTTCACCTTTGGGCTGGACAGTAAAATATGCCTTCACTTCAGACACAACGCCGTTGATGGAGGTGACACGCTTAGTAGGATGGGATATCAAAAACCGATTACTAGCAGTTCCGGGAGTCAGTAACGCTTTTATTTATGGAGGGGACGAACGACAGTATCAAGTACTGATTAATCCCGATAAGCTAAAAGCGTTTAATGTGTCGCTCAATGATGTAGTGAAAGCGGCTCAGAATGCAAACGTGAATGTTCCAGGTGGCTTTTTAACAACGCCAGATCAGGAATTCTTAGTGCGGGGGATTGGACGTATTGAATCGATCGAACCGCTTAAGCGATCGGTGATCAAATCGCTGAACGGAACACCAATCTTACTTGAACAAGTTGCAGAAGTGAAGATTGGAGCCGCACTGAGACGAGGCGATGGACTATTTCGCGGTCAGAGATCGGTCATTCTAACCGTAACGAAACAACCGAATGCAGATACGCCCACTGTTGTGAAAGCCGTCGATGCCGCAATGGAAGATCTCAAAGGGGGACTGCCGCCGGATGTGAAATTTTTTAAGACGTTTGATCAGAACTTGTTCATTGGATTGTCGATCGAGAATGTTGTTGCTGCACTACGAGAAGGGGTGATCATCGTTTCGGTTGTGTTGATTGCATTTTTGATGAACTGGCGCACCGTGATTATCAGCTTGAGTGCATTGCCTGTCTCATTGTTAGTTGGCATGATCGCGCTGAACTGGACAGGACAGGGGATTAATACAATGACATTAGGGGGATTAGTCGTTGCGATCGGCTCAGTCGTTGACGATGCGATCGTGGATATGGAAAACGTGTATCGTCGGTTGCGAGAGAATCAGCTTGCAGAAAATCCTAAACCAGCATTGCAGGTTGTGTTTGATGGCTCGATCGAAGTGCGAACCAGTGTGCTATTCGCAACCATTATCATTGTCGTGATCTTCGCGCCGATCTTTGCATTATCTGGCGTTGAAGGGCGAATTTTTGCACCGATGGGACTCGCTTATCTTTTATCGATTTTGGCATCGACGGTTGTCGCATTAACGCTAACACCCGCTTTATGTGCGCTTTTACTTGCGAATCGTCGTTTACCCAGTGCTGAAACTTGGCTTGAACGCAAAGTCCATCAGATTTATCGCCCTGCTTTAAGATTCTCGATTCGCTGTCCTAAAGTCATTCTCACGGCAGCGATCGCAGGGTTTATTGCATCGCTCGTTATCCTCCCGAATTTGGGCAAAGTCTTTCTCCCAGAATTTCAAGATCGTCAGTTAGTGAACTCAGTTATTCTGTTTCCTGGAGAATCCTTAGAAGCAACAGATCAGGCAGCTTTGGATTTTCAAGAAGTGTTCAAGAATGACAAGCGAATTGAGTCAATGCAGTTCCGGTCTGGCTTTGCTCAAGGTGATCCCGATGTCGCAGGCGTGAACTTTGGTGAGATGGATGTCGAGATTAGCGAAGAAGGTGCGAAAGAACGAGACAAAGTGATTGAAGCATTGCGAAAAGAAGGCGAAAAGATTCCAGGAGTCGTGATGAACATCGGTGGCTTTATTTCTCACCGAATGGACGACATTTTATCGGGGGTGAGAAGCGCGATCGCTGTCAAAATCTATGGCGCTGAACTCGAACAACTTCGCACGATCGGGCAGCAAGTTCAATCGGCTATGAATGGGATTCCGGGCTTAGTTGATTTACAGCTTGAACCACAAGTGCCCGTTAAACAGATACAAATTCAGTTCGATCGAGAGGCTGCCGCTCGCTATGGTTTGAGCATCGGAGAACTGGCAGAAACGATCGAGACGGGATTAAACGGGCGTACTGTTTCACAAGTCCTAGAGAAACAGCAAACCTTTAACTTAGTTGTTTGGTTGCAAGCGCAATATCGGAACAGCTTGGATGTGATTGGTAACTTGCTAGTTGATACCCCTAACAATCAAAAGATTCCGCTTTCTCAAGTTGCCAAAGTCGTTTATGGTGAAGGTCCGAGTACGATTAATCGAGAGAACGTTTCGCGCTTGATTGTAGTTTCGGCGAATGTGTCCGGGCGAGATTTAGGTTCAGTGATTCAAGAAGTGCGCGATCGCGTTAAACAAGTTAAATTACCAAGCGGTTACTACGTCGAATTTGGGGGACAGTTCCAAGCCCAGGAAAAAGCAACTCAAACTTTAATCATCGCTGGACTCGCAGCTTTTGCAGTCATTTCAGTTTTGCTGTATTTTGCTGTAAAATCGATTCCGGCAACCATCATGATTATGGTTAACTTACCACTCGCGCTGATCGGAGGCGTGATTTCGGTTGCGATTAGCGGTGGCATCATTTCGGTTGCATCAATGGTAGGTTTTATTACCCTGTTTGGTGTGGCAACTCGAAATGGATTATTGCTAGTCGATAACTACAACCAGCAGTTAGCTCAAGGCATTCCGCTAAAACAAGTGATTGTCGAAGGCTCAATGGAGCGGTTAGTTGCGATTCTATTAACCGCCTTGGCATCAGCATTAGGCATGGTTCCACTAGTGATTGGATCTGGGGCAGGCAAGGAAATTTTGCAGCCCTTAGCTGTGGTTGTACTGGGCGGATTATTTACGTCTACTGCATTGACACTGCTCGTGCTACCTGCTTTGTACTCACTGTTTGGAAAATATATGATTCCAAAGCAGTCTGACAGGATTGACCCGATCGACGATCGTATTTCTAATCTCAATGCTATAGAACACTAAAACAATTCAGGAGATAACAATGAAAACGCTCAAATCCCTTTTACTCGTGACAGGTAGTGCAAGCCTGCTCTTTCTCGGTGCGTGTGGCGGCAATCAAGCGAGTGCGCCAGCAAACAGCCCTGTTGCAAGTTCACCCGCAGCGCAATCACCTACAGCCGCCAAGCCTGAGAATAAATCCGCAGGCGGAATTGTTGTTGAGTCCGGTGCTTACCATCTAGAACTGATGCCAGAGAAACAGGCAGATGCCACTCACCTCGACCTTTATGTGCAGAAGGGAGATAATCACGAGACAATTCCGAATGCAAAAGTCACGGCACAAGTGCAACTTCCTGATGGCAGTCAGCAATCTGTCCCAATGTCTTACGATGCGGATGGAAAGCATTACACCGCCAAATTGCCCACCGTTGCGGCAGGGGAATATAAAGTAGCCGTTCAGTCTGAGATTGGTAGCGAAAAAGTAAACGCTCGCTATACCTTTAAGCAGTAGGGCAACGATGACTAGATCTATCTGTTCCCAAAACATCTGTAGAGTGACACTTTCATCGGAATGCTAACTTTGCAGGTGTTTTTGATTTGCGGGTGTCAACTTCTGCTGTAGGTGTAAGGTTTCTTAATGCTGCAAACCGCATCAAAGACGAAGCTTTTTCGATCGCCCTGACTTGAGTAATATCAAAACTAGATGATTGAATTTAGCAGTGATCTCCATTTCCTGATTCCTCATCGCTCAAGCCCAAACCTTCCATTGATGGTATTTTTGCCTGGAATGGATGAGACGGGCAAAGAGTTACTTTCCCTCGAAACCAAAAGCTTGGAGGCAGACTTCGATGTTCGGTGTCTCGTGATTCCACCGAACAATTTCATGACCTGGGAGCAACTGACAGAAAGCACGATCGCATTAATTCAAGTCGAGCTAGAAAAATCATTGCAACAGACCGTTTATCTCTGTGGTGAATCATTAGGAGGGTGTCTTGCCTTGAAATTGATCGAACGCGCTCCCTACCTCTTCAAACGGTTGATTTTGGTCAACTCTGCTTCTTCGTTTCATCGAGTCGTCTGGCTGAATCGAAGTTCGCGACTGCTGGCTTGGATACCGCCAGTGCTTTATAAGCTTTCTCCAATCGTCATTCTGTGGCTAACCTCTGCGCTGACCCGCATTCCGCTTGCAAGGCTGCAAATTCTCTGGAAAGCCGCCCAATCTGCGCCAAAGAAAACGGCTGAGTACCGTCTATCGCAATTAAGCGAGTTCCGGATCGATGAATCTCACCTCCGTTGTTTCTCTCATCCTGTTTTGCTGATTGCGAGTCAGGCAGATCGATTGCTGCCGTCTGTTTCAGAAGCTCAGCGCCTGAGCAAGATTTTCCCTACCGCTCAGGTGGTTGTCCTGCCGCACAGTGGTCATACCTGCCTAGTTGAGCCAAAAATTAGTCTCTATCAAATTTTACAAGCCGAACACTTTGTCATTTAGAGAATGAAATCAGGCTAAGTGGGAATTTTGCTCAAGCGTCCACGTCTAACATTAGAAAGCTGACGCTTGACAAACCAGATTACGATCGGCGGAAGTAGCGCCCACTGAAGTAGCGGCAGCAGTCCAGTTCCCAGGAATGGAAGTGTCGGCATCAGAGTACTATATTGCCATTTGTTAAGCACTCCGGTTGCCAAAGCTTCAAAGATAAGCGTAATTACAACACCGACTAGGATAAAGCCGCTAATCTGCCAGCGACTCGGTTGATGAAACCACTGACGGGATTTTGCGATCGCTGCAACTGCCCAAAAAGCTGCGACCGAAATCCCAATATCCCCAACGGTCGCAAGCGTACAGTTGTTGATCATCTCTGAATGAGAGAACTCAGCCGGAATTTGATAAAACGGCATTTGTTGAATTTCCCAAACGAAATTCAGCAGAAATGAGAAAATGCCAATGTTCCATTCTGGTAAATTGAGCCAGCGATTTAGCATACGACAACTATTTTCAACTTTAGAGTGAATAAAGCAACGTCCACGATTTAGGTAAAACATAATTCTTGTTACCAACAGCTTTTTTGGGAAGACAAAATCTCTGATCCTTTTCATCGTAGTTTCATCATTACCTGTCAGCATAACAATAGGACTAAAACAATTAGTAGCAAAGTGATAAACACGATCTAAGCACTGCTACTTTAGACACAATTATTTTGGGGTATGGTGATGAAAGCATTGATTTTTAGAACTGCGTTTGCTTTAGCGATCGCTTCGGTGAGTTCTGCGGCTTACGCGAAAGAGCCTGTCCCCCAGAATGGAACTACTGGAGAAGCAGCGACGCGACGATTGGAAGTCATTCAACAGCATAATCGAGACGGAGAACTGCCTGCGCCTCAACCGCCTAGCTCGAACAGTTCGCAAATTTTAGTGGAACAGCGATCGACAGTCACAGAATCCGCCCGCGAAGCGTGTCAGCTTAAACCTGTTACGGCTGGAGCGATGGCACAAAGAGCGTTTGCAGCCTTGCTAGCTTGTCAGAGAAGAGCGCAGTAGTTAGTAGTAATTTGTCTAGATGCCGTGAAGTGACGCAACTTGGCAGAGGTGGTATTGCCCGAAGTTACGCCTGAATGCACGAATTCAGGCTTTTTCTTTACAAATCGGACTCTCACATCTCTTCATTTCATCCTCATTTCATTTTCAAGTGCCATGTTAGAAAACAGAAGCCTTCGAGTTTCTACGATCGAGTTAGGAGAACACAGATGCAACGATTCACTCTAATATCGGCAGTCACAGTATTGCTGACCGCTACTATTTCCTCTGCACTAGCACAAATACCGATCTCAAAAGAAAAGACTGTGATTCATAGTGCTGCCTATCCGAATCGAGTTAAAGTTACCCGTGCAACTTATCATATCGGTGTTCAAGTCAGAAACGTTCCTTTATCTGAAATCCGTGTAGAAGTTCCTGAGAATGCACCCGCACAAATTCGGTTTGGTCAAGCCACAGTGACCGATGCTACTGGAAAAGCAATTAATGCAAATTCCTCATCGAGTGAGAAAGGAGTCACGATCGCGTTTAACCCACCTGTCGCCGCTGGAGAAACACTCGAAATCGACCTGAACAACGTTAGAACTTCTGATTTAATCGGACGTGCTTGGCAATTTTCAATCTATGGTAAAACAGTGGGGACGGCTGAAGAAATTCCTCTAGGCACAGCGCGAATTCAAACCTACAAATAATTAAGGCGATGCGGATTCTGCTGGTTGAAGATGAACCCGATTTAGGACGTGCGATCGAGAAAACGCTCACTCGAAATCGCTACATCGTCGATTGGATACAAGACGGCAAGGAAGCTTGGAGCTATCTGACGCAGCCCCAAACACAGTATACGGTTGCCGTGATTGATTGGATGCTGCCGGGACTGTCTGGAATTGAGCTATGTAAACGGCTTCGCGCGGAAGGCAGTTCGCTTCCCGTATTGATGTTAACGGCGCGGGATAGTTTGAACGATCGCGTCACCGGACTCGATGCGGGAGCCGATGATTACCTGGTCAAACCCTTTGGCATGGTCGAACTGCTTGCCCGATTACGCGCCCTACAACGTCGATCGCCTCAGTTTCAACCCCAAAATCTTCAAGTCGGTTCTCTCATGCTCGATTACGGTTCATCTAGCTTAGTATTACATCCACAAACGAGTGCGACAAAAGTGATTCTGACCGCGAAGGAATTTCAGCTACTGGAATATTTGATGAAACACGCGAATCAGATTGTGAACACTGAGCAAATTCGGAATCATCTGTGGACAGTAAATTCAGAATCTGCGAGCAATGTCGTTGCCGCCCAAATGCGGTTACTGCGTCGTAAGTTGGCAGATCAAGGCGTGAATGATGCGATCGAGACTGTTTATGGACTTGGCTATCGTTTAAATATTGCTGTGCAAAATTAACGTTTGATCAAGCGCTAATTTTTACTTATTTGGACTGATGCAGTGAAAGTGACTTCGCTTGTAGCTGTTTTATATACAAGCAAAATCGTGAATCCTTTTACTTTCTAAATTTCATCTAGTTTTCATCTTGACCTTCTAAACTAAGAACTATGGGAACAACTCGGAGTTAGCTTAGTTGCGATCGTATTTCAGAGACTCTGAATCGAGCCGATCATGCTTTTATCTTCTTTATCGATCGTGTATTAATTCCAAAAACAAAATTTTAAGTCTTCCTATGTCTGCTTTATCGATTCCTTTCTCAGGTGCAAAGGTTCTAGTGACTGGAGCAAGTGGTTTTATCGGTCATCATCTCTGCCAAAAGCTTCAACAATACCAAACCGAAATCTATGGCGTTTCCCGTGTTCAGCGAGAGTCTGACTCAATTATTCAATGGTTGCAGGGAGACGTTGCTAGCTTTGATGATATGCGGCGAATCATCATTCAGGTTAAACCCGATGTGATTTTTCATTTAGCAGGTCATGTCACTGGAACACGCGGCATTGATACAGTCGTCTCAACGTTGCAGGGGAACTTAGTCAGTACGGTAAACTTGCTGACACTGATGGCTGAATTTGGGGGTCGGCGAATTGTGCTAGTGGGGTCATTAGAAGAACCAGACGCAGGCGAAGACTCAATTCCGTCTTCACCTTACGCGGCAGCAAAATGGGCAAGCAGTGCTTATGCTCAAATGTTTCAGCATTTGTATCAGTTACCGATCGTCAGAACGCGCCCGTTTCTGGTATACGGTCCAGCACAAATGGATTTTAAGAAGTTGATTCCCCACGTCACACTTTCTTTACTCAAGGGAGAAGCCCCGCAGATCGGTAGCGGTCAACGTCAGATCGATTGGATTTATGTCGAGGATGTCGTTGAAGGTCTGATCGCAGCAGCACAGACTCCAGGAGTAGAAGGCGAAGTGTTTGAATTGGGATCGGGGACGTTAACATCTATTTCTAGCGTTGTGCAGCGCATCAATCAGTTAGTTGATCCTAGCATTCGCCCTTTGTTTGGAGCATTGCCCGATCGACCCATGGAACAAGTTCGCACCGCCAATATTGAAGCTTCAGCCCAAAAGCTCGGATGGCAGCCGAAAATTTCTCTAGATCAGGGACTCGCAAAAACAGTCGAGTGGTATTCCAGTTACTACAGCGATCTTGTTTGTTGTAGACGTTGAATTATGTCTTTACTGTTCATTCTAAGCCAGCACTATTTCATCGTAATTTCATTTTGCGTTGATAGCATCGAGATTAGGAACAGCTAGGCTGTTTCAGGTGCTTGTGCAGTTCTAGCAATGTACCATATGCAGCGTGAAGCCCAATGTTCCAAGGTTTCACGCTTTTTCTCCTGCATGAGCTTTGAAGTGAAACTCCAGCTTTGTCTTCAACCCTGATTATCGTATTCGCAACCTTCACATCAGAATCAAGCTATGATTTGACCAGTACTCGTTCAATCTCATGCACCGCAGTCAACTGTTTAATCGAACTCGTCTGAAGCTGGCAACCTGGTATGCGGGCGTGATGGGGCTGATTTTGGGCGGGTGCGGGATCGCGGTCTACTTACATTTAGCACAGGCACATTGGAAAGCGATCGACGGTGAAATCGAAACATTAGCTGGAACGCTGCATGATAGTTTAGAGCCAGTTTTAGACAAGCCTGGAGAACTCAGCGATCATGTAGAGCAGATTTTGCCAGGTCTATGCCGCCGTCAAACATTATGCAAAACGCCACCGCCGTCATCGCACGTTCATGTGTTAGGCGTGAGTACCCAAGATTTATACTATGTTCAGTTTCTTGATCTCTCGTTGCAACGCTTGGGAACCGTTAACACACCCCCGCAAGTCACACCTCAAGTTCAAACCCAGCCTTGGCGAACGGTAGTCGATAACCAGGGACAGCGCTATCATCAGGTTTCGCTGTTATTAAAAACAGCAAGCGGACAGCCTTGGGGATATTTGCAGCTAGGGCGATCGCTCGAAGGTTATGATGAGCATCTTCAATCCCTCAAAATCTTCTTTTTGTTCGGAATGCCGATCGCGATTCTGGTGATTGGTGCAGCAAGCTGGGGACTTGCAGGAATCGCCATGCGTCCGGTGTATGACTCTTATCAACAAATTCAACAGTTTACCGCCGATGCTGCTCATGAATTGAGAACACCGCTTGCAGCAATTCAGGCGAATGTCGAAGCAACACTGGGTGCAACGCCACTGAGCTTATCTGAAGCACAAGGAACACTTCAAACGATCGAACGGCAAAACGCAAGGCTGTCTCAACTTGTGCAAGACTTACTCATGTTATCCCGTATGGATCTCAAGGTCTTTCCGATCAAGCGGCAGGTCGTCTGTCTCAATGATATTGTGCAGGATCTAGTCGAAGAGTTAGCAGCCCTTTCGCTCTCGGCTCGCGTCACATTGCAATTAGAACTAAATGACCAGCAAATCGTGAAGATAATGGGCGACGAGGAGCAGCTTTATCGGCTTGTCACGAACTTAATCACAAACGCGATTCAGTACACTCCTTCAGAAGGAACAGTAACAGTTCGATTATTGACTGAAGATCAGAATGCACTGATTCAAGTGCAAGACACGGGAATTGGAATTGATGCAGAAAATCAGGCGCGTGTGTTCGATCGCTTTTACCGCGTCAGTTCGGATCGCTCTCGGCATACAGGCGGTGCAGGACTGGGACTGGCGATCGCGCAAGCCATTGTAGAAGCGCATCACGGAAAGATTCAAGTTCAAAGCCAATTAGGTCGAGGTAGCCGATTTACAGTTCAATTCCCACTTAGAAATTTACGCAGCTAAAACCATGTTTGAAATTAATTTCATCATGATTTCATTTTGATCGATTATGCTTAAATTAAACGGCTCAAGATAGTACGCTCCTTACAGTTTTTCTGATTTTCGTTGAGTAGGCTCGGTTTCGTGAATCAGTCAACAGTTCAGATATTCATCTGACTGAATTTACGATCGACTTGAGAAACTGATGATTCCCTATCTTTCGCTTGGTAGCATACCTACACCGGATAGTGCTATTCGCTCTAATTTATTAATTCTGATAGCGATCGCCGCGCTTGTTTACCTTTTTAGTAAGAAAGCAGGATACTCAATTTCCACGAATTTGATCCGCGCAATATTGGCTGGATATGCAATCGCGCAAATTCTGTTCATTGTCTTCTTGTGGTTCAATCACATCAATTTTCCGTTGAATCTCGAAGCAATGGAACTGCTGCGAGTTCAGCATCTCCAGCGACTAATGCAAGGACTTCCTCTCTATCCAGAACCCTCATCTGATTTTGTTGCATTAGCTTATAATCCGCTTTCTTATGTGTTGACCGTTCCGTTTGCGATCGTCTTTGGTGCAAATCTGTTTACCATGCGGCTTGTTGCAATTCTAGGAATGGCAGGTGCAGGCATTGTTATTTTCTTAGCAGTTCGTCGGCAAATTCAGTCAAATTGGTGGGGAATGATTGCGGTAGGACTGTTTGCAGCAGCATACCGCGTGATGGATACCTATCTCGATAATGCTCATGCAGAATCGCTGCTGTTGTTCTCGATTTTACTGGGTTGCTACCTGATTGATCGATCCAGAAACTGGATGATCGAATGCTTTGCGATGTTAATGTTTGTTGCTGCATTCTGGTTTAAGCAACAGGGAGCGATTTTTGCGATCGCAGCGCTGATTTTCTTGACTTGGCGCAGTGGTTTCAGAAAGGCTTGGGCTTATTGGATGATTTCAGGTGGACTGGGAGCAGGACTTTATGCTGCAATGCCTGATTGGGTCTTGGGTAGCCGCTTTCACTACTTTACTTGGACAGTTCCGCGTCAATGGGTCGAAATTCAGTATTGGGAAGTGATTCGTTTTCTCAAGCTGATTCTATTCTCTTATCCAGTCTTGGCAGGAGTGAGTTTGATCGTCGTTCTCACCCAAGTTCAGAAACTCCGGCATAACATTTGGTACTTTATGTTCCCGATCGCAGGACTGAGCGGAATTCTAGCAACCATGACACCAGGTTCTAACAATAACGTCTACATTCCGATGGGAACTTGGTTCATTGTGGTCGGAGTGATGGCACTTGATCGCATGATGCCGCGATTGAAACAATTCGGGCTGCACTTTTTTGCGATCGCTCTCTCATTTGCTTTGTTTGCTTACAATCCGATGTCTGTTATCGTGTCTGGGCAAAGTCAAACTGTCTATCAAGACTTTGTGAGCTATCTCAAGACGCTACCCGGAACAGTCTACGCGCCGTGGATTGGGCAGCTTCAAGACCAGAAAGTATTCTCACCTTCATTGCATTGGGTTCCATTGGATGACTTGGTACGAGGAAAAAACTCAGACCCAACAAAACATCCACCTCTAGAAAAGTTGCTTCAATCTGTGGTGCAACCGAAAGGAAAGGCTTACTTACTTCACAATCTTCCTTTAGAGCAAGACGGGCGGCTGAGCTTTTTACAGCAGAACTACAAGCTAGAAGCAGATCTCGGAACCCGCTTTCAAGCACTAAGAACGCTACCCAAACACTACACACTCGACTATCCCCGTTACCTTTATCGTCACGTTTCAAAGTAACTTATGAAAGTCTATTCTCTTGCTTGGGGGACTGCTTTTCTCACAGCTTTACGCCCTCGCCAATGGACAAAGAATCTGATTGTATTTGCGGCTCCATTGTTTGCGTTTCGGGTGCAAGTTGATGCGGTCGCAGGAAGCTCTCTCGCTTTCATTCTCTTCTGCTGTGTCTCTAGTAGCTTCTACTTGCTCAATGATGTGATTGACATCAAAGCGGATCGACTGCATCCAGTTAAACGTCATCGCCCGATAGCATCAGGATTTGTTTCGGTTCCATTGGCGGTCTTAAGCGCGATCGTATTGATCTCAATTTCGTTGATTATCGGCTGGTCGCATAGTCGAGGCTTGGGAGGTGCGATTGTGGCTTATGCTTTGCTTCAAGTTGCGTACAATCTCAAACTCAAGCGCGTTGTGATTCTCGATATTTTTGCGATCGCAGGTGGGTTCATCCTTCGCGCATTTGCTGGAGCCGCGAGTACTTTCGTTATTCTCTCTCCTTGGTTCTTGATCTGCACCGGAATGTTAGCGCTGTTTCTGGCAATTGAAAAACGTAAAGCAGAACTGCGAAAATCAACCCGACAGACGCGATCAGTGCTGCAATTTTATTCGATCGATTTACTCAAACGGATGGAGAATTTAGTTACTGTTGGGACTGTAATGGCTTACACGCTCTGGAGTTCAGGACAGCAAGTGCGCGGGGCAACAACGGCTTGGATGCTCTTAACTGTTCCGTTTGTGCTGTATGGCGTGTTCCGCTATCAATACCTGAGTGAACCTCGCTCAGAAGACCAAGCAGAGCGACCCGAAGAGATTCTACTGAGCGATCGCCCCCTTCAACTAACCCTACTCGGCTGGATTCTGAGCATTGCGATGATTCTATTTCTCAAACATCAGAACTGGCTAATTCCGATGAAACTGATCGGTTAGACAAGCTCTGATATCAGTTGCTTCACCATTTTCGTTGCGACTCGCCAATTCAGGCGAGTCTCATGTTCCTGAAAGGTCGATCGTGCTAACTCCTTATAAGCTTGATAGTTCATGAATAAGTTCATGATGTAAGCACAGTACTCATCCGCGTTGGCTTCTAGCGCAAAGGTTTTCCCATTCCAATCGTCTTTGATAGCATAGGGAACGCCGCCAACTTTTGTGCTGAGTGAGGGTAGTCCGAATGCGCTCACTTCGCCAAATACGAGTGGGAAACAATCTGCGATCGTCGGCAAGATCAGAAAATGTGACTCAGATAGTAGTTTCACCATCTTCTCACGCCCTTCTGGACTCCACTTGTAGATAAATCCGAGTGGCTTTACAAAGTCGGGGATGGGTTCATCTGCTGGGGGATCGCAACCAACGATCGATAACTCAGTTGGCAGTCCTGCATCATTTAGCTGTTGTGCAACCTGTACGGCTAAAGCTCCACCTTTGCGCTCCCAATCGACTCCAAGGAAGAGGAGCTTACAGCGATCGCTCGGTCTTGCATTAATTACGGCATCTACATCGTCGATCGAGAAATTCGATTCAAAATTCCCGCCAGGTGCAACAATTCTGATCTTTTGGGGATCAATGCCGTAAGTTTGAATCGCGCTTTGTGCTGCCCATTCGGAATGATACACCGCCAACCGACAGCGTTCGAGGGCAGATTTCTCGTTTGCTAGACCATCCTCGAAGGTTCGATCGCACATGGTACTTCTGCGGTAGTACGGGTAGAAATCGACCAGTGCCGCAAATGTGCCAGACTCCCAAAAGACGATCGGCTTGTCTGTGTCAACGTAGGCGATCGGTTGTGCCGCTGGACTTTCTAAACTCAGAACTGCGTCGATGTTCAGTTTCGAGAGTTTGCGGCTAAGTTGTCGTCCTTGATCCCGAACCAAAATCGCATCAGTACGAGGGCTGTAGTACTTCTTTAACAGTTTTTTATAGTAGACTGCTCTCGCAACGATCGTCGGATAGGTCAGCGGATGCCTGAAGTTGTGAATGTAGTCAACGGATTCAAACTGCGATTCGAGCGTTGGAATCCAGTGATGGGTGTAAACGCCAAAATCTTTCTCCCGCTTGGGGTCATAGATAGATACACAGGCAATTTTCATATTTCATCAGAGTAAAATTCTGTTTGAATTAGGCGTAACCTGCACTCACATCCCATAAATTAAGACTGTAATTCAGATCGCTCAGTTCAATCGAGAAGCTTACTTCTATCGTTTCACTCGAAGATGAAATCAGGATGAAATATTGATTCCGGCTGGTTAAAACTTAAATGATTCGCGTGAAACCCTACTGAGGTAGCAATTACCACAAAGATTACTGTATCCAGTTCGCTACGGTTTGAATCAATAACCAAGCGTTTAATCCGGCAATTAGAATTGCAACTGCCCAGGCTGTAACTTTAAGCCAACGCGGATTGACAAACTCGCCCATTAGTTTGCGATCGCTGGTAAACATCACCAGCGGAATCACCGCAAACGATAGCTGTAAACTGAGAATGACTTGGCTAAAAACTAATAATCCGCCAGTACTCTGTTCACCGAAAAAGACGATCGCGATCAAAGCTGGAATAATCGCAATCAAGCGAGTGGCTAAACGGCGTACCCACGGTGGCAGCTTGATTTGTAGAAAGCCTTCCATCACGATCTGACCCGCCAGCGTTGCAGTCAAAGTCGAACTTTGTCCAGAAGCCAGTAATGCAACCCCAAAAATAGCACTCGCAGCACTGACCCCTAATAACGGTGAAAGAAGTTGGTAGGCATCTTGAATTTCTGCAACATCCTGATTTCCAGAACTGTGAAAGGTTGCGGCAGCAACAATCAAAATCGCGCTATTGATGAACAACGCAAACGAAAGGGCAACGGTTGAATCAATGGTTCCAAACTTAATGGCTTCCCAACGCTTCTTTGGAGTCGATTGCCAATTGCGGGTTTGAACGATCGAAGAATGAAGATACAAATTGTGTGGCATTACCGTAGCGCCAAGAATCCCGACCGCTAAATAAAGCATTTGAGGATTCCGCAGAATTTCACGATTTGGCATATAGCCTTGTAAGATTCCACCGACATCAGGACGAGAAAACAGAATTTCTGCACCGAAGCAAATCCCAACGGTTGCAACTAATAGAATAATTAACCCTTCCACATATCGAAAGCCTTTGCCTTGTAGGAAGAGCAGCGCCAAAACATCGAATGCCGTGATACATACGCCCCAAAGCAAAGGCAATCCAAATAGAAGTTGAAGCGCGATCGCACTTCCAAGCAATTCGGCTAAATCGCAGGCCGCGATCGCAATCTCACACAACACCCAGAGAACAAAGCTGATTCGAGGAGAAAAGTAGTCTCGACACGCTTGAGCTAAATCCTTTCCCGTTGCGACTCCTAACCGCACACAAAGCGATTGCAGCAAAATCGCCATCAAGTTTGAGAGTAAAACGACGCTCAACAGCGTGTAGCCAAATTTTGAACCGCCTGCGATGTCAGTTGCCCAGTTGCCAGGGTCCATATAGCCAACGGAAACGAGATACCCTGGTCCCGCAAAGGCTAATAATTTACGCCAAAAACCTTTAGCGTTTGGAACTGGAATGCTGCGATGCACCTCTGGCAAACTAGGGCGATGTTCAGAAAGTGACATAAATTGAGCCTTTCATTTTTCTTTCATTTTTTAACAGTACCATCTCAAGTCAAAGCCTTTCATTTTTCTTTCATTTTTTAACGGCACTGCTTGAAAATATAAGTACAGCGCGATCGAGTTTCATGCTTCTAAAGAGTTGAATGATGGAGATGGCGGCTTGCCCTTTGAGAGAGATAGGAGCGATCGCAATCGTCCACCGTAAAAATGGTTAAAAAAGCGAGGCGATCGTCAAAAACGCGGTAAAGTGACAAACACGATCGGTTCTGATGGGAAGCAGCCGTCAGAAGTAAAGGGGAAAGTTTGGTGCAAGTCCAACGCTGTCCCGCAACTGTAAGTCAATTTCAGATTGATCAGCCAGGATGCCCGCCGATTTCTCAAGGTTCCTATTCATCTGCGAGGTACAGAATGATTACTCGATCGAATCCGTCTTTTTCTCAACAAGCTGTTCGTTTCACGCTTTCTACGCCCGTACAATCGACGCTTTACGTTTCGCTCTGTGCTTTAATTCTCTGGACGATTTACTTTACGACTTATCCAGCGGCTCACGACAAGGTACATTCGCTTCGACATCACACGTTGATGGTTTCTTGTCACTAATAACACTTGTGAGGTCGTAATGCCAAAATTAAAGCTTTCTGCGTTCATTAGCGCGATCTGCCTAATGAGTTTGATGTTCTATGGAGTGATGGGATTTTCTCAAACTCCACGATCGACGATTCGCCTCACGACTGATCCGCCACTCAATCAACTCGTTCCATTTGAGGCAGAAGCAGAGATCAACGAACCGCCTGCACGTCTGACGCTTGAAGCGGTTGATGCAGCGGGGCAACCTTTGACCAATGCCAAAATCCGCGTACAGATTCTCACACCGTCTAAAACTCCCTGGTTTACAACCGACTTCCCGATCGTGGAAGGCACAAAGCTACTCGACATTGATGCGATCTCGCCTCAAGGCAAATTGCAGCTTCAGCAGACCTTTCCAATTCGCGGAACTTACCAATTATTGGTCGATGTGACTCCACAAAGCACCAATGCTTTCACCCCTTTTCAGCAAACTCTAACGCTCTCGATTCCTGAGAACTGGATTAAGTACCGGAATTTCGCGATTTTAGCTGCTGTCTTACTTGCAGTTGGCTTAGTCGGTGGCTGGATTATCGGTGGACGGCAATCGATTCAGCCTGGAGAAATTGCGCCACAGCGAGTTCGATTATTGCTGAGTGGAGCGGTGATAGTTGCGATCGCAGCGCTTCTATATGTCAACGTCAGCGCAGAAATGGCTCAGTCCGAGATGTCGATGCCAATGTCACACATGACTGAATCTGCCCCGAAATCAGATGCTCCAGCCGTCAAACAAGTTCAAGGACTTGAGATGCGATTAACTGGAGACAAAAGCGCGATCGTCGGTCAGCCTGCTCGATTGCAAGTGAATGTCATTGATGCTCAAACTAAGCAGCCTGTCTCAGATGTAAAGCTAAAGGTGACAGCAACTCAACTTGAAAATAACTGGATTGCTTTTGCTTATGAAGGGCGAACTGCTGGACAATTTAGCTGGCAGCAGCAATTTTTTGATGGTGCGCCGCACAAAGTCGAGGTGGAAATTTCCCCTAGTTCTGATGCGGTTCGGAAGTTCCAACCTTTCCAAGTTGAGCAAACGATCGACGTTGAAGGAGTCGCACCCCCGCTTCAAGTTCGATTGACCGGATTAGTTTATTTCACGAGTCTGATTGCTGTGGGTCTACTGGTTGGGTCTAGTATTCGACGTAGACGGCAACGTCCATCAAGAGCGACCCCTCAAAACTCGTAAACTATCTCCTACCAAAGAAATCGTGCTAAGGCAAATTAGCAAGACAACAAGTAAACTGATCGCAGCATCGACCCAAACCCAATTGAAGAAATACACCGCTAAAGCTGCGACCATTACCCCGATGGAACTTGCCGCATCCGCGACCCCATGCAAGAACACACCGCGTAAATTCAGATCGTGATGATGATCATTGTGCAATAGATAAACACTCAAACCGTTGATGATCAAACTTAGTCCTGCTGCGCCGAGTAATGGTAAGCCCAGTACTGGTTCAGGGCTTTGTAAATGCTCGATCGCTTCTCGTCCGAGAAGGATCGCAACGATCGCTAAACTCACTCCATTGAGCAAAGCAATTCCAGCTTCGAGCCGTCTATTTTGGCTGATTGCAGTTTGGGTTGCAGTGCGGCGTTGTGTGAACCAAGTCGCTAGTAGCGTGACTCCTAGCGTAATCAAATCTGAGAATAGATGCCCTGATCCTGCTAACAGCGAAAGACTATTGCTCCAAAGTCCGGTTCCTAGTTCGACCAGAAAAAGCCCACTGCGTAACCCAAGCACCCACCAGAGGCGTTTTATCTTTTGCTGCTGAGCTTGAGGTGTGTTTAGAGTATTCAATGTTCTCACTGAGGCGATGGCTTTACGTTCTGAAAATTCCGTGCGCCTTGATAGCCTGACAGCCGTGCCAGTTCTTCTAAAGATTGTGTTCCAGAAACCGTCTGACCATTTACTTTCCAGGTTGGATATCCTTTCACACCTTCTGCTTGACAAACATCAGGCTGCGGATTTTTCCCTTTCGGATCGCATTCGACGTAATCAATCTGTTTAAATGCTTCTTTGCCAAAAAGCTGTTTCTGGTCATGACAGTGAGGACACCAAAATGCGCCATACATTTTCGCTCCCACCTGTTTGAGATGAGTCGCTAACGCCAGTTCAGCCGCACCCGATGAAGTCGTAATCGGTAAACCTGCTTCTCCAGGAATGGCACGATCGGCAATTTCAGGATTCTTCACTCCTGCATAAACGCCCATCGTTCCAATTAAGACAACCATTGCGACGACAATTCCACTGAAAAAGAGTTGTCCTAGATCTTGCCAATCACGACCGACGATCGACAACACAAACAAACTAAATGATAGTAAAGCAGAACCCACACAGTAAACGCAAACGGCTTTGATCTCGAATGCAATCAGATACATTAAGTAGCCGCTAAAAATTACCATCGCCGTTGCACCCATAAATAGAAGCAACCCTGTCCAGTTTTCGAGTTTTGAGCGCAACGTTTTATCTTTTTCGGGATTGACTAGCAAGGGCGAGATCGCAAACCCGATCATGCTGACGTAAGCTAAAAATCCATACAACGCTAACGGTAATCCAAAGACAGTTGCATAGGGA